>NZ_JAQFUY010000144.1:0-500 GCF_027716745.1 Bacillus cereus group sp. Bc010 | reverse complement strand
GGTGTGCCGTAATATTCCACGACAATACCATCCAGCAGGCTAGGAGAAGCACGGCCCGTGCGAATTTTGCTGATTTGGTTTTTGAACGCTTCGACGCATTTGTCCATGCGTACTTCAGCATCTTTTCTGATATCGTTGATCACGTTACGAATCCTTGAAAGCTTGTTTCAGTCAGACCATACCCACCGCGCAAGATGTGACAAGTATAGTCTTGATTAATTTTGAGGGACGTATCCCGCGACATTAAAGCGGAATATTACCTGCATTTAGCCGCAACGGGAATTATTCCGTGATTAACGTGCCTTCTTTTTCACCCATAACAACACGGCGCAGCGCACCCGGTTTGTTCATGTTAAAGACACGAATCGGTAATTTGTGGTCACGAGCCAGCGTGAACGCGGCAAGATCCATTACTTTCAGCTCTTTATCCAGTACTTCAGTGTAGGTCAACTGTTCGTACATAGTCGCCGTTGGATCTTTAGCCGGGTCGGCAGTAAATA
>NZ_JAQFUY010000143.1:0-500 GCF_027716745.1 Bacillus cereus group sp. Bc010 | reverse complement strand
TGCTGACAACGTACAGTCTGTCCAGACGGCCTTCATCGTAGGCCTGCAACATCACTTTAACCGGGCCGATCAGTTCGGACAGGGACGGGTTATCACCCATACCGGTCACCTGAGCGACAATGTTGCCGCCAACGGAGTTAAAGAAAGACACGCCCTTAGAGCCGATCATTGCGATATCGCACTGAACGCCTTTATCGGACCATGCTTTCATATCCGCCAGCAGCTTTTTGAACAGGTTGATGTTCAAGCCGCCGCAGAGACCACGGTCAGTAGACACCACCAGATACCCGACGCGCTTAACGTCACGCTCATCCAGGTACGGGTGCTTGTACTCCAGATTCCCTTTCGCAAGGTGACCAATCACTTTGCGCATGGTCTCTGCATAAGGACGGCTGGCCGCCATGCGATCCTGCGATTTACGCATTTTGGAAGCGGCGACCATCTCCATCGCTTTAGTGATCTTCTGCGTGTTCTGGACGCTTGCGATCTTACTACGTATC
>NZ_JAQFUY010000142.1:0-501 GCF_027716745.1 Bacillus cereus group sp. Bc010 | reverse complement strand
ATAGCAAAAGCGAGGAGATATCTCCTCGCTTTTTGATGTGTTCAGTATAGCTTGATTACCACTTTTTATTCAGGACGCGGTCGATACTAAATGCGCCTGGACCGGTGATAGCCAGCAGCAGGAAACCACCTGCGATGGTCAGGTTTTTCATGAACATCAGAGAGTTCACACCTTCCGCAAAGTTGCTGTGGAAGAGGAACGCCGTCAGCAGCGTGAAGCCCGCGGTGAACAGCGCAGTAGTACGAGTCAGGAAACCAAACAGGATGGCCAGACCGCCGCCAAACTCAAGCAGGATAACCAGCGGTAACATAAATCCTGGGACGCCCATGGCTTCCATGTACTGTTGGGTACCCGCATATCCGGTGATTTTTCCCCAACCTGCGGTAATAAACAGGATTGGCATCAGAATGCGCGCTACAAGTACACCAACATCTTCTAATTTCTTCATCATACTCTCCAGGAAACCACTCAGGCGGCTTATTGTGTTTTTTTGTGCAACGA
>NZ_JAQFUY010000141.1:0-501 GCF_027716745.1 Bacillus cereus group sp. Bc010 | reverse complement strand
CCCGGTAACGAATTCGACGGCTTGTTGTTGGCTGGGGTTTAATCGCATGGCGCTGACTTGCTCGACTGTAAAACGTGGAAGGGAATTGTAGCAGAAAGCGCCGATGAGATTTAGCGGGTATAATCAGCGCAATTTTCGCATCGACAAAGGCAATACCATGGCAAAAACGGCGTGCGCCCTGCACATTCTGGTAGACAATGAAAAGCTGGCCAACGAGCTGCTGGCCAAGCTGAAGCGCGGCGTCAGCTTCGACACGCTGGCGCGCAAATACTCGAGCTGCCCGTCAAAACGCAACGGCGGCTCGCTGGGCGAATTCAACAAAGGCGCAATGGTGCCTGCGTTCGATAAAGCGGTGTTCAGCATCCCGCTGCTCAAACCTTACGGCCCGGTCAAAACCCAGTTCGGTTACCATATCATCAAGGTGCTGTACCGCAACTGAGGGGGCCTGAGCCCCCTGCCACGAATTACTGCGCGCCAGCGGCGTCCGTCGCCGGCGAAGCG
>NZ_JAQFUY010000140.1:0-504 GCF_027716745.1 Bacillus cereus group sp. Bc010 | reverse complement strand
CGCGCCATTCCGGCAAAGTGTTCGCCCTCGTAAAAGGTGGTCGCCAGCGCAACGGAGAACAGTAATACCGTTGCGGCGTCGGAAAGCAGCGCCTGCGAGCGTTCTGAGAACGCTAAACGGCTTCCAAGCTTGGCCCCCCCTAAACGCATTAAATACGTTCCCAGAGATAGCATGGCGATACCGACGATAAACAGCGTCATGTTGCCCATTATTTTTTCCTCGTCAGTAAGCCAAAGAGTGAGAGCAAAACCGGTAAACCGACCGGCGCAAAGGGAATGGTGGCAAGCGACAACGTGGCGCCGCTACAGGCACGAATCAGCGTAGTGCGGTTTTTGAATGCCGGGACGACCAGAGCCAGCAGAATGGCAGGGAAGACGGCATCCAGACCGATGGTTTCCGGGGCGGGGAGCAGTTTGCCGACGCCCGCGCCGATCAGTGTGCCAACAGGCCAGAAAATCGCGACGCCCAGACCGCACAGCCAGAAGGCGGCTTTACGTTGTTCGG
>NZ_JAQFUY010000139.1:0-506 GCF_027716745.1 Bacillus cereus group sp. Bc010 | reverse complement strand
GCGGCCCTGCTAAGCAATCGGCTTGCCGTCAGGGAGCCAAAAGGTACTTACTCGCTTCTTAGAAGGAGATTATTATGCGTAACTACGATTTATCCCCACTGCTGCGTCAATGGATCGGTTTTGACAAACTGGCCAATGCCTTGCAAAACACGGGCGAAAGCCAGAGCTTCCCGCCTTATAACATCGAAAAGAGCGATGATAACCACTACCGCATTACCCTTGCGTTAGCCGGTTTCCGCCAGGAAGATCTGGATATTCAACTGGAAGGCACACACCTGACCGTGAAAGGTACGCCGCAGCAGCCGGAAAAAGAGACCAAATGGTTGCATCAGGGGCTGGTCACTCAGCCGTTCAGCCTGAGCTTTACGCTGGCTGAAAATATGGAAGTCTCCGGCGCAAGCTTCACTAACGGCTTGCTGCATATCGATTTGACCCGGAATGAACCTGAAACCATCGCTCCACAACGTATCGCCATCAGCGAACGTCCCGCATTAGACAGTTAAATA
>NZ_JAQFUY010000138.1:0-509 GCF_027716745.1 Bacillus cereus group sp. Bc010 | reverse complement strand
GTGGCACGCCGACGGTTCATCCTCGGCCGCCAAATAATTATCCCACCGCCCGGCATGACGGGCGGGTATAAAAAGGTTTGCATATGTCCGAGCAGTTTCTCTATTTCCTGCAGCAGATGTTTAACGGCGTCACGCTGGGAAGCACCTACGCGCTGATTGCCATCGGCTATACGATGGTTTACGGCATTATCGGCATGATCAACTTCGCCCATGGCGAGGTGTATATGATCGGCAGCTATGTCTCCTTTATGATCATCGCTGCGCTAATGATGATGGGTATTGATTCCAGCTGGCTACTGGTCGCGGCGGGCTTTGTCGGCGCGATTGTGATTGCCAGCGCCTACGGCTGGAGCATTGAACGCGTAGCGTATCGGCCCGTGCGCAGCTCTAAGCGCCTGATCGCGCTGATTTCCGCTATCGGGATGTCCATCTTCCTGCAAAACTACGTCAGCCTGACGGAAGGTTCGCGCGATGTGGCGCTGCCCAGCCTGTTTAACGGCCAGTGGACC
>NZ_JAQFUY010000137.1:0-510 GCF_027716745.1 Bacillus cereus group sp. Bc010 | reverse complement strand
TTACTACTGGTGCGTTTCCCGGCTGACTTCTCGCGCAAACTGGATACCTTCCAGACCGCGCCGTTGCAGTTGATCCTCGACGGGCGTAACTCCAACAGTGCGCAAATTGCCGCCAACTACCTGCAACAGATCGTCAAAAATTATCAGCAGGAGCTGCTGGAAGGAAAACCGAAACCTAACAACAGCGAGCTGGTGGTACGCAACTGGTATAACCCGAATCTGGACTACAAATGGTTCGTGGTGCCGTCGCTGATCGCCATGATCACCACTATCGGCGTAATGATCGTCACTTCACTTTCCGTCGCCCGCGAACGTGAACAAGGTACGCTCGATCAGCTACTGGTTTCGCCGCTCACCACCTGGCAGATCTTTATCGGCAAGGCGGTGCCGGCGCTGATCGTCGCCAGCTTCCAGGCCAGCATCGTGCTGTTGATCGGCATCTTCCTGTACCAGATCCCGTTCGCCGGATCGCTGCTGCTGTTCTATGCCACCATGCTGATCTACGGGCTG
>NZ_JAQFUY010000136.1:0-510 GCF_027716745.1 Bacillus cereus group sp. Bc010 | reverse complement strand
GTCGGTCCACACCACCGCCGACTTTCGCCAGCGCGACAACGGTAAGTACCGGCAGGCCAACGGCGGTAATCAAAAAGCCAAAAGCCGCAGTCCAGACGTGTTCACCTGCCTGCAAACCAACCATTGGGGGGAAGATGATGTTACCTGCACCAACGAACAGTGCAAATGTCATAAATCCCAAAGCGATAATATCGCGCGATTTTAACTGATGGGTCATAAAGTCTTACTGCCTGTGGATGTGGTGTTGAAAATAGTAAATTTTTGCCTTTCCCTGGGGGACAATACAGCGGCATTTTTGCTCAATTCCAGCGGGAAACACTCCGAGACTGGCGCGGCGAAGAATAGTTTTTCGATTTACCGCGTAAATGCAGTCGGTATGACAGCACATGGAGCGCAATTTAAACGCTTATAACGTTTTAAAGCAAGGTGGGATCCCAAAACCAGAACAATATAGCGATATGAAAAATGGGGTTAGCACAAAACACCATTTCATGGAAAAAGGTATGGGTA
>NZ_JAQFUY010000135.1:0-514 GCF_027716745.1 Bacillus cereus group sp. Bc010 | reverse complement strand
GTAACTAATCTGCTTCCAGACCGACGCGAACACCACCAGAAACATTGCCTGACCGCTGTTTTGCGCATGGTTCCAGTCATAGCCAAACTCACCGAGAAAATGGGTAATCAGCCCGCGACCTGGGTTAAACAGGAAGATCCACAATACGGCGGCGACGGCAGGCGCGACGGCGTATGGCAACAGCATCAGAGTCTGGTAAAAACGACTGCCACGCACCACGTAATTCACCAGCGCCGCAAAAAATAACGACACCAGCAGACCACTTACCGTGACTAACGTACTGAACTTAATGGTGGTCCAGAATGAATCAAGGTAGTACGGGTCATGAAACAGCGCGATAAAGTTTTCCAGTCCGACAAACTGGCTAGAAAGACCAAACGGATCAACGGATTGTAGCGAATACCACAGCGCTTCACCGGCGGGCCAGATAAAGAAAATAACGGTGATAACCAGCTGCGGAGCCACCAACAAATAGGGAAGCCAACGCGAGCGGAATACCGGACGGGATCAAGAC
>NZ_JAQFUY010000134.1:0-516 GCF_027716745.1 Bacillus cereus group sp. Bc010 | reverse complement strand
GTTGAAACCATTACCTTCCCGACCGAACATGTCTTTCTCGTCCAGTTCAACGTCGTCAAAGGTGATTTCACAGCAGCTATCCATGCGCAGACCGAGTTTCTCCAGCTTGTTGACCTTGATACCCGCTTTGCTCATGTCAACGAACCACTCAGTGTAAACAGGTTTATCCGGCGATGCACCATCTCTCGCCATAACCACGATGTACGGCGTATAGGCGCTACTGGTGATAAAGCACTTACTGCCATTAAGATAAACCTTACCATTTTTCCGTGTATAAGTGGTTTTCAGGCTGCCAACATCCGATCCCGCTCCCGGTTCGGTGATGGCAGAGTTCCACATCTGCTTACCGGTTCCCTGGAACGCCATGATTTTATCGATTTGTTCCTGAGTCCCTTCACGCAGGAACGTGTTAAAACCGCCCGGTAACTGGTACAGCACATAGGTTGGTGCGCCCAGGCGTCCGAGTTCCATCCAGACTGCAGCGACGGTAACAAAACCCGCTTCCAGTCCACCGTG
>NZ_JAQFUY010000133.1:0-519 GCF_027716745.1 Bacillus cereus group sp. Bc010 | reverse complement strand
AACCGCCTGCACAAACCTGGTTTTTCCTCGCCAGCACAGAGCCTGCGCGATTGCTGGCGACATTGCGCAGCCGCTGCCGGTTACACCATCTTGCGCCGCCGGCTGAGTCGTACGCAATCTCCTGGCTCGCCCGCGAAGTGACCGCATCTCCAGAAGCTCTGTTGAGCGCATTACGCCTGAGCGCGGGTTCGCCTGGTGCGGCACTCTCGTTGTTACAGGCTGAAAGCTGGGCGCATCGCACAGATTTTTGTGCGGCACTGGCAAACACATTAAACGCAGGTGACTGGTATATCCTGCTCGCGGCGTTAAACCACGATCAGGCTGCCGCCCGTTTACACTGGCTGGCAACGTTGTTGACCGATGCGTTGAAACGTCCGTATGGCGTTTCCCATTTAACGAATCCTGATGCGCTGGACCTGATATCTTCTATCGCAGAACGGTTATCCGTTGCCCAGATACAGGCGATACTCGGTGACGTTTGTCATTGCCGTCAGCAGTTGCTGAACGTAACAGGCGTAA
>NZ_JAQFUY010000132.1:0-519 GCF_027716745.1 Bacillus cereus group sp. Bc010 | reverse complement strand
GTTTGCATAGTCAGCTTAACTACAGTGCGCTACGTGAGCAGTACGCGGTAGCGGATCGTGAGCCGGTAACGATTCATCCGCAGGATGCCCACGCACGCGGCATTGCGGATGGCGATACGGTCAGGGTGTGGAACCAGCGTGGGCACGTTCTGGCGGGAGCGGTCGTGACGACGGGAATTAAACCCGGTGTCATCTGTATTCATGAGGGCGCCTGGCCTGATTTGGATCTCGCCGCCAACGGTATTTGTAAAAATGGCGCCGTCAACGTGCTGACCAAAGATCTCCCCAGCTCGAAGCTGGGGAATGGCTGCGCGGGCAATACTGCGCTGGCGTGGCTTGAAAAATATAGCGGACCAATGTTGGCGCTTACGGCGTTTGATCCGCCTGCCAGCCCATAATCCACGTGGGATGGTGAGTCTCTTCCTGCCATGCGCCATCTTCAATGCGAAAACCCAGCGCATGGTAGAAGTTCACCGCTGATTGATTCTTCTGGTAGACCTCGAGGCTGAGTAACGAAAA
>NZ_JAQFUY010000131.1:0-521 GCF_027716745.1 Bacillus cereus group sp. Bc010 | reverse complement strand
GGCCAACCAGAGTTTCACCGTCCTGGGTATATGCGATAATAGAAGGAGTGGTGCGGTCGCCCTCGGCGTTTTCCAGCACGCGTGCCTTGGCACCATCCATAATTGCTACGCAAGAGTTGGTAGTACCCAGGTCGATACCAATAATTTTACCCATCTAAACGTCTCCACTAAAAATTCAGTCAACATGTGGTTGTGAACCTGTAATAAGGGCGAAACGTGCGGTTTCAACTACCCTGAATCGTTTTTTTTCAGACTCACCACTGCGGTTGTCTACAAGATGGGGTCGTAACCCACGTCATCAAGGGGGGCATGAAAAATTTTTTTAGCCTTGTGGCAATAAATTCGCAGAAAAAAGGCAAAAAGAGAGAAAAATGAATAGTCGCCAACCAGAATTAATTCATAAAACCAATTAAATCAGGAAAGCCATTCACATGAAAATTGCAATAAAAATAAAAGATTACGAGCATGAATCGTTTTTATGACGACGGTAATATGGTCTGAAGTCACACACTTTTGCAGCC
>NZ_JAQFUY010000130.1:0-525 GCF_027716745.1 Bacillus cereus group sp. Bc010 | reverse complement strand
CGTGATACGCCAGGTCAGCTCCGCGCGGGCACGATCGGTGTCGGTCGTCCACAGCGTACGCATGTTCATCTGGTCGGTATCGTTTGGATCCAGCGCCACGGCCTGATGACCGATAATCGCCTGATAATCCTGGAAGTCGGTAATGCGGAAATCGCGCAGCAGCGCGGTACCTTCAAAGCGCGTCCCCTGGTTCAGCGTCACAACCTGAGAGCCATCGCGCATCTGGGTAAGATGTCCGGAATCCGCTACCACCACCGAAGGACGGGCGTTACCTTTCGGGCGGATTTGCGCGAGGAACACATCGTTGAAGTTACTGCCGTCAACGCTTTCGATAAACAGCACCGAGCCGCCGTTAGTCGCCTGCTGGAATTGCCCCTGAGCAAGCGCCGCCATACCGGGGTTCGCTTTCGCCTCCGCCAGGACTTCGTCCTGATGTCTGGAGGACCACGGTCCGGCCCACATCACGTTGACCGCCGCAATAATACTGGTAAACAGCGCCAGCACCATCGCCGCTTTCACTAAGAC
>NZ_JAQFUY010000129.1:0-526 GCF_027716745.1 Bacillus cereus group sp. Bc010 | reverse complement strand
GTCTGGAGCATTTCGTTAAGGTTATCGACATCGACCAGAGCCCGATTGGCCGTACCCCGCGCTCTAACCCGGCAACCTACACCGGCGTGTTTACGCCAGTGCGCGAATTGTTTGCCGGCGTGCCGGAGTCGCGTGCGCGCGGTTATACTCCGGGTCGTTTCAGCTTTAACGTCCGCGGCGGACGCTGTGAAGCCTGTCAGGGCGACGGCGTGATCAAAGTCGAAATGCACTTCTTACCGGATATCTACGTGCCGTGCGATCAGTGTAAAGGCAAGCGCTATAACCGTGAAACACTGGAGATTAAGTATAAGGGCAAGACTATCCACGAGGTGCTGGATATGACGATTGAAGAAGCGCGTGAGTTCTTCGATGCCGTTCCGGCGCTGGCACGTAAGCTGCAAACGCTGATGGACGTTGGCCTGACGTACATTCGACTGGGTCAGTCCGCTACCACGCTCTCGGGCGGTGAAGCACAGCGCGTGAAGCTGGCGCGCGAACTGTCCAAACGCGGTACCGGGCAAACGCT
>NZ_JAQFUY010000128.1:0-530 GCF_027716745.1 Bacillus cereus group sp. Bc010 | reverse complement strand
GCTGACTTTTTCCTTTTCAAAAGCTTTTTAACCTTGGCATCTTTGTTTATATTTCGTTCTTTCATACCATTAGAAGCCACAAACAGCTCTTTTAAACCAACATCCACACCAATCGACTCATTGGCTAGTTCTTGGGATTCAAAATCTTCTTGGAATCCTACACTAATCCACCAGTGACGACCATCAAATGTAACTCTTGGATTGGATGGTTTTTTATTTCTTGGTAGTTGTTGGCTTGTTTTCACTTCCCCAATGGACTGAATATGAACGACTTTCTTTCCTATAACCAGTCTTTCATAATTGGCATAAAATCCTTGGATTAAATCTTTTTTGGATTTATAAGAAGTGTGATACCCATTTTTGTACTTTTTGAACGAATTTTTTCTCGCCGTATCAAAATCTTTTGAAGCCTGTTTAGGAACTTGTGCATTGATTTCTTTTAACCACTCATACCTCTTTCGCTTCTTGATCTTTGTAAATCGTTTCTGTAAAGCTAACTGTGAAACAGATTTTCCAAATAGCTTATAGTA
>NZ_JAQFUY010000127.1:0-534 GCF_027716745.1 Bacillus cereus group sp. Bc010 | reverse complement strand
GGCTACCTGGCGGTGCTGGACTCCAACATGACGGCGCGCGATCAGAAAGGCATCACCGAGGAAGGGCACAAGATCAAAGGCGCCGCCGGTTCGGTCGGTCTGCGTCACCTGCAGCAGCTGGCGCAACAGATTCAAACACCGACGCTGCCGGCCTGGTGGGATAACGTGCAGGATTGGGTGGATGAGTTGAAGCAAGAGTGGCGCAACGACGTGCAGGTACTGCGGGCTTGGGTAGAGAACGCTGAAAAAAAATGACCCCGACCTAAGCCGGGGTGCGCGAATATTGCGCCAACACCAGGGAAATTGTGAACCTGCGGATTGGTTTCAGTGTTCTGGTCGAGCAGGTTGTAGCGAATTCCTAATCATCATACAGCCAACAACATAGCAAATGTAAGCGCTCTTGTTAGAAGATTCATTAAACTCTGTGATGTAGATTAGTGTTTGTCAACTCCGAGCACGAACCAGTTGACAGCAGCGACAGGAGGAAGAGTGATGAAAAAGGTGGCTGTAGTCCACAGCGGCAGCGGCGTTTAT
>NZ_JAQFUY010000126.1:0-546 GCF_027716745.1 Bacillus cereus group sp. Bc010 | reverse complement strand
ATCTGTGGTGCTATCAACGTGAATGGCAAGGACAGCGGTTGCTGGTCATTGCTAATCTGAGCGATACCTTCCAGAGTTGGCAGCCGACCCAGACCGACGGCAACTGGCAGGTGCTGATGCACAACTATGCCGAGGTCGCCAGCCAACCCACAGACATGACGCTGCGTCCTTTTGAAGCCGTCTGGTGGTTGCAAAAATAGCTTGCAATTATGTTCAGGCCCGGTACGCATAACGCTGCCGGGCTTTGATGCCTACGCTCAGCTTACCTTTCTGTTTTTGTTGAATAATTAATCAGAATTTTCTGCCCACAATTTACAATCGGCTGTAGTGCCCGTCATCTGTACGCTCCGATTTTTACTTTGCGCTACATCAAATAAATCGTAAACATCCTTGATGCAAATCACTACATATAGAACTTAGAATGCATCCCGGCCCTACATCTTGTATTAATCGTCTATTATTACAGCGAAACCACACTCCCTAATCACAGCGGAGTTGTGGATAAACCGGGCCAGAATCGAGGGAAGTGATTGCTTCACGGAGTGG
>NZ_JAQFUY010000125.1:0-556 GCF_027716745.1 Bacillus cereus group sp. Bc010 | reverse complement strand
CTGCAGTGCATCTTCTGCTGACGCTCCCAACCCTGATTTTTCACCTGCTTTATGTGGCAGCTATGCCAGGCGTTTCTGCGATGTTACATTTTAAGCCAGTATACACTCCGCTAGCGCTACGTGACTGGTTCAGGGCTGCGCCCCGAAACCCGCTAAAAGCACTGACGCGCCTGCGGCTTGTCCAACCCCGCGCCGCCCGGGAAGCTTTTCCCGCCCGTCCCGGCGTTATCAGGAGGCCGGTTTGTCAGAGAAACGGAACAAGATGCTCACCATGTGGGTGACGGAGAACGAACACCGCCGGCTGCTCGAACGCTGCGACGGGAAGCAGCTGGCTTCCTGGATGCGTCAGACGTGCCTCGGTGAGAAGCCGGCCCGCGCCGGCAAACTTCCCTCGATCTCGCAGGCGCTGCTGCGCCAGCTTGCCGGCATGGGCAATAACCTGAACCAGATAGCCCGCCGGGTTAATGCCGGCGGCGGTACCGGCCAGGACCGGGTACAGATTGTCGCAGCGCTGATGGCGATCGATGCCGGCCTCGAGCAGCTGCGCCACGCGGTT
>NZ_JAQFUY010000124.1:0-560 GCF_027716745.1 Bacillus cereus group sp. Bc010 | reverse complement strand
ACGTTGTCTCGCTTCGCGAGGCTCGAACCTCCTGCGGAGGTACTCATCCTCATAAACTGCAGGCGAAAAAAAACCTGCTTTAAAAGCAGGTTTTTCGAATGGTGGTCGGCGAGAGAGGATTCGAACCTCCGACCCACTGGTCCCAAACCAGTTGCGCTACCAAGCTGCGCTTCTCGCCGATGTACTGCTTTTTTGAATTTTTAGTTCAACTCATTAAAAGTCGTGGTGCGAGGGGGGGGACTTGAACCCCCACGTCCGTAAGGACACTAACACCTGAAGCTAGCGCGTCTACCAATTCCGCCACCTTCGCATTTCACAACTTTAAATTAATGGGGTGGCTAATGGGATTCGAACCCACGACAACTGGAATCACAATCCAGGGCTCTACCAACTGAGCTATAGCCACCACTGCAAATCTTTTACGCGGTATTAAAACCACCGCAGCTCTGGCACCCTAATAAATGGTGCGCCCGACAGGATTCGAACCTGAGACCTCTGCCTCCGGAGGGCAGCGCTCTATCCAGCTGAGCTACGGGCGCGTAGCGCCGTTGCGGGAGGGG
>NZ_JAQFUY010000123.1:0-563 GCF_027716745.1 Bacillus cereus group sp. Bc010 | reverse complement strand
ATCCAACAGACCGTTGCTCAGCGTTAGCGTGTCGCCTTTAATTGCTACATCGGCGTCAATACGCCCATATTTCTGTCCCCACATCCAGCACTCGGCACAGCGTAACTGAAGGTCCGGCCAGCCGCGGAAGCTGAAGTTGTCCACGGCGGAAAACGGCGAGGCTGGTGTGTTGCCCGGTGACGCTTTCGCCGCGCTGGGGTTGTAATAAAGATACTTAATATTGGCCAGCCACGGCGCATTATTGCGCATAGCCAGCGTGGCGTTAATTTCACGGCCCTGCGCCTGCACGCTGGAGCCATTGCTCGCAGGCTCAGAAACGATACTCAAATTATTCCACTGTTGACCGCCCAGGGATAACGATGGCGTACGCACGGTGATGCGTTGTGGGAAGTTGGCATTAGTGCCAACGTTATCCGCTGCGCCTTTTTGGAACAATGCCAGCCATTGCGCGCCATCCATAGGGGGAAGATTAAGCTCAATGCCTTGCTGATCGGGTAACGCGGGCACAGTGCGGCTTTCCGACGTCCAGATAGCGCGGTCAAGCGTCAGTTTCTGATTCAGCA
>NZ_JAQFUY010000122.1:0-568 GCF_027716745.1 Bacillus cereus group sp. Bc010 | reverse complement strand
AGTCGAAGATGCTATCCGCCAGAGCACCAGCGGGCCGCAAAAGATGGTCGGGCCGTTGATAGCCATTCCGGTGACAGAGCTTTACACCTCGCTGGAGGATGGCAAAGAGATCCAGCGTAAGCGCAGCTATATCCATTTCTGGCTGCCGGAGTCGTTGGTAGTTGGGGGGAATCAGAACGTTGAAACGCGTAAAATCGGTATTTATGAGGGCCAGGTCTGGCACAATGATGTTTCGGTGAAGGCTGAGTTTAACGCCGAACGGTTGAGTGATTTAAATCATCCAAATATCAGCATCGGCAAACCGTTTATTGTGGTTGGCGTGGGGGACGCGCGTGGGATTGGCGTGGTAAAAGCGCCGCAGGTCAATGGAACGTCGCTGGCCGTTGAGCCTGGGACGGGGCTGGATGGGCGTGCGCAGGGGATCCACATTCCGCTACCCGATGCGAGCTGGGCTGAGCAAAATCTGCGCATAGGGTTGTCGCTTAATTTGAGCGGAACCGGCGATTTCTCCGTCGTTCCGGTTGGACGTAACAGTGAAACGACCTTAACCAGCAACTGGCCGCATCCC
>NZ_JAQFUY010000121.1:0-568 GCF_027716745.1 Bacillus cereus group sp. Bc010 | reverse complement strand
ACGCGCTTGCCCTGTTGTGCTTCACGCAGCAGAATCTGGTTGATCTCTTCCTGTGGTACGCAGTGATAGCCCGCACGTTTACCGACGGATACCCGGTCTGCGTCGCGGCGTACAAGGTTCATGATATCGTCGGAAACCAGACGGTCATAGACCACGACATCCGCTTGCTGGATCTGCTGTAGCCCTTTCAGCGTCAGCAGGCCGGCATCGCCAGGACCGGCGCCAACCAGCACCACTTCGCCACGGTGATCCAGCGGTTCGCTGAGCATTTGCTCGGTGGTTTCCTCGACGGCTTTTAGGTCATTGTTAGCCAGCGACTGCGCCAGGCGGTCATTCACAAACAATTTTTCCCAGAAGCGGCGACGTTCACCCATGCTGGTAAACTGTTTCTTCACACGGGAGCGCAACTTGCCGGCATACTGCGCGACCTGGCCCAGATGCTGAGGTAGTACAGATTCAAGCCTTTCACGCAGCAGACGGGCAAGCACCGGCGATGTCCCGCCGGAGGAGACCGCCACCATCAGCGGCGAGCGGTCGATAATGGAGGGCATGATAAAACTGGCTGCTT
>NZ_JAQFUY010000120.1:0-569 GCF_027716745.1 Bacillus cereus group sp. Bc010 | reverse complement strand
AGAATCTGCAGTCAATTGGTCCGGATTTCGATCTGGACTATTTCCAGAACAGGGCCATGCTGAACACCCTGAACGTTGGACCAACTTTAGATCCGCGTTTTCAGACCTATCGTTATTTGAGAACGCCGGAAGAGCCGGTAAAACGTGACAGCCCTCGTCGCGCCTTCCTGATGATTATGTGGGGTATCGTTGGGGCTCTGATCGGTGCTGGTGTAGCGTTAACCCGTCGCCGTACGATTTAGCAATGCCGTTGCAGTGAGGGGCTGGGCCCTCGCTGCCAATCCGAAGAGAATCGATGTGAAAGTACTGACTGTATTTGGCACGCGACCGGAGGCCATAAAAATGGCACCTCTGGTTCATGCGCTGGCAAAAGATCCTGATTTTGAGGCAAAAGTTTGCGTCACGGCGCAGCATCGGGAGATGCTCGATCAGGTGTTGAACCTCTTTTCCATTGTACCTGACTACGATCTCAATATTATGCAGCCAGGTCAGGGACTAACAGAAATTACCTGCCGAATACTGGAAGGATTAAAGCCAATTCTGGCTGATTTTAAACCTGACGTTGTGTT
>NZ_JAQFUY010000119.1:0-584 GCF_027716745.1 Bacillus cereus group sp. Bc010 | reverse complement strand
TGATGCAATCCTGATCCCTGGCGGCTTCGGCTACCGTGGTGTTGAAGGTAAGATCGCGACAGCGCGCTTTGCGCGTGAAAACAATGTTCCTTATCTGGGTATTTGCCTGGGTATGCAGGTTGCGTTGATTGAGTTTGCACGTAACGTAGTGGGTATGGATAACGCCAACTCCAAGGAATTTGTGCCAGACTGTAAGTACCCGGTGGTGGCCCTGATTACCGAATGGCGCGATGAAGACGGCAACGTCGAAATCCGTACCGAGAAGAGCGATCTGGGTGGCACAATGCGCCTTGGCGCGCAGCAGTGTCAGTTGAGCGACGATAGCCTGGTTCGTCAGCTGTACGGCGCGCCGACAATTGTTGAACGCCATCGCCACCGTTACGAAGTCAACAATACGCTGTTGAAACAGATTGAAGCTGCGGGTCTGCGTGTTGCGGGCCGCTCCGGGGATGATCAGTTAGTCGAGATCATCGAAGTGCCAAACCATCCGTGGTTTGTCGCCTGCCAGTTCCACCCGGAATTTACTTCCACGCCACGTGATGGGCACCCGCTGTTTGCCGGCTTTGTGAAAGCCGCCAGTGAAC
>NZ_JAQFUY010000118.1:0-584 GCF_027716745.1 Bacillus cereus group sp. Bc010 | reverse complement strand
GAGAGTAGGGAACTGCCAGGCATCTATTTTAGCGTGCTGATATGGCTCAGTTGGTAGAGCGCACCCTTGGTAAGGGTGAGGTCCCCAGTTCGACTCTGGGTATCAGCACCAGTTATTAGGTTAAAGTTTGGCACTTAGAAAGAATTTGCCTGGCGACGAGAGCGCGGTGGTCCCACCTGACCCCATGCCGAACTCAGAAGTGAAACGCCGTAGCGCCGATGGTAGTGTGGGGTCTCCCCATGCGAGAGTAGGGAACTGCCAGGCATCAAATAAAAGCGAAAGGCCCGGTCGAAAGACCGGGCCTTTTGTTTTATCTGTGGTCTGTCGGTGAGTGCTCTCCTGAGGAGGACAAATCCGCCGGGAGCGGATTTGAACGTTGCGCAGCAACGGCCCGGAGGGTGGCGGGCAGGACGCCCGCCATAAACTGCCAGGCATCAAACAAGTGAAGAAGCCCATCCTGACGGATGGGCTTTTTTGCGTCTGCAGGGAGTGAGAACTGCCGGAGGTGACCTCCCGCCTGATCCGGCCTACAAAAGCGTATCACGACACAGCAGCTATCTTCTTATCCATTGCGTAACAAAATC
>NZ_JAQFUY010000117.1:0-587 GCF_027716745.1 Bacillus cereus group sp. Bc010 | reverse complement strand
ACAGAAAATATCACACAGACCATCCAGCGCCTTGACCGGTACGAACGGGATTACTTTATTGTGTTTGCCCACGTGGAGGCCCCTAACGGATTATGGGGCGGGCTGAGCCCTGGCAGGATTGGGGAGCTTTTTGATAACGAGCTTATCCGCCGGCGCGTGACGGGATTTCAGAAGGTGATGACCCACGACCTGCGGATCAAAATTAAGGGCGTGCTCGGTGAACGCTATCCTGCCGAAGTCCAGGGATGCGATGCCAAAACGCTGGATAACATTGGTGTCAGAAAAGTCGCCAGCTATCTGAAACTGGGGGATTACAGTTTTGAGGCTGTCCGCTTTGCGCTGCAGGATTTCCCGCACCGCGTCAGCAGGGAGAAACCGGCACTGAGCCACAGCCATATCCGCCAGATAGCATTCGAGGGAGCCGGTTCGCTGGGCGGAACTGTGGTGAAATTATCTCCGGAGCTGAACACCCTGATAGGGATCCGCGGCAGCGGCAAATCCTCCATCCTTGAAGGGATCCGGTATGCCCTGGACATTCCCTTTGGCGAGAAGGCTTCTGACCGCGATTACAAAGAAAATCTGGTCAG
>NZ_JAQFUY010000116.1:0-595 GCF_027716745.1 Bacillus cereus group sp. Bc010 | reverse complement strand
CAGACCTTCAGAAAGCTCAACCAGTAAGTTTGTCACGCCTGCTGAAGCAGACAAAACGACTAAACGGACATCTTGATCAGCAAGGACAATGCTGGCGCTTCGATTCATCGCATCAAAATCAGCGACGCTGGTGCCGCCAAATTTGGCAACGACGGATGGTGGATAAATGCGAGTCATAACAATCTCATATCAGGGCGCCATAAAAGTATGGCTAGAAAATTTTCATTCTCGGCATAAGGGGAAACGGTGTTCGCCTTACGAAATGTCCGCCCGCGAACATTTCTGCTGACAACCCAGGGAATACCTGTTGTCGATAACGCGTGTCGCCTGTACGCGTTATCGGGTGCTGCGCATTAATTTTATTTACATAGCCTGCAAATAAGCGCGCCATACTAAGTGATTTATATTTAGGGATCGACTTTTTTATTCGATTTATCGACAAATAAGTGAAAAATCATGTCGTAACAAGAAAACGCGTACATTATTAAAGGTAAAAACGTGTAAAAAAATAATAAAAACATGAAAATTACATGGTTTTTATAACATCGTATGCGTTGCAATTGGCTACGGTAATTGTTAATTAAATAGATATATT
>NZ_JAQFUY010000115.1:0-604 GCF_027716745.1 Bacillus cereus group sp. Bc010 | reverse complement strand
ACGGATCATTTCCGCAGCTGGGCGCGCCTATCGGTTTCTTCTTCGCCAACGGTACCTTTCTGCTGCTCTCCTGGCTGCTGACCGACGAACAGTTTATGAGCTGGGGCTGGCGCGTACCGTTCATCTTCTCCGCTGTGCTGGTGATTATCGGTCTGTACGTCCGCGTTTCGTTGCATGAATCCCCGGTCTTCGCCAAAGTAGCCGCGGCGAAAAAACAGGTGAAAATCCCGCTGGGTACTCTACTGACAAAACATGTACGTGTGACGATCCTTGGCACATTCATCATGCTGGCGACCTATACGCTGTTCTATATCATGACCGTCTATTCGATGACGTTCAGTACCGCCGCAGCGCCTGTAGGGCTTGGCCTGCCGCGTAATGAAGTGTTGTGGATGCTGATGATGGCGGTTATTGGCTTTGGCGGCATTGTGCCGGTGGCGGGCCTGCTGGCCGATGCGTTTGGTCGTCGCAAGAGCATGCTCATCATCACCACGCTTATTATTCTGTTTGCGCTGTTTGCCTTTAAACCGTTGCTCGGCTCTGGCAATCCGGTGCTGGTGTTCGCCTTCCTGTTGCTTGGTTTGAGCCTGATGGGTTTGACATT
>NZ_JAQFUY010000114.1:0-622 GCF_027716745.1 Bacillus cereus group sp. Bc010 | reverse complement strand
TCGACGAACAGATTTATCTGGTTCAGCACCTCCCTCGTAACCCCACGGGTCGACTGCTGGCGACGTTACCGGCCGAGGAGCGGGCGCGCGTCCGCCAGGTGCTGCACTACGAGAAGAATCGCGTCGGTGCGATTATGGAGTTCGAAGTCATTACCGTGCGTCCGGACGTGACGCTGGAAGTGGTGCAACGCTACCTGCGGCGGCTGGGGAAAATGCCGGAGAACACCGATAAACTTTTCGTGACCGATCGCAATAAAGTGCTGGTTGGCGAACTGACGCTAACCTGCATTTTGCTCAATGATGTGCAGCGAAAAGTCAGCGAGGTGATGGAAAATGACCCGCTCACCTTTTCTCCTGAAGATATCGCCGAAAACGCTGCGCGTACCTTCGAACGCGACAACCTGGTTAGTGCCGCGGTGGTTGACCCTTCCGGTAAACTGATGGGCCGTTTAACCATCGATGAGATCGTCGATGTGGTCTATGAAGAAACAGATACCGATCTGCGTCGAATGGGCGGCTTAAGCGCTGGAGAGGATGTGTTTGCCCCCGTCACGAAAGCGGTAAAAACCCGCTGGGCGTGGTTGGCCGTTAACCTTTGTACCGCCTTTATCGCTTCGCGGGT
>NZ_JAQFUY010000113.1:0-625 GCF_027716745.1 Bacillus cereus group sp. Bc010 | reverse complement strand
ACCTCAACCTGCTGGACAGTTACACCGGCCTGACGCTGCCGCTGATGGCCTCGGCCACCGCCACCTTCCTGCTGCGCCAGTTCTTCATGACGCTGCCGGATGAGCTGCTGGGGGCGGCGCGCATCGACGGCGCCGGGCCGATGCGTTTCTTCTGGGACATCGTGCTGCCGCTGTCGAAAACCAATCTGGCGGCGCTGTTCGCCATCACCTTTATCTACGGCTGGAACCAATACCTGTGGCCGATCCTGATCACCAGCGACGCCTCGATGGGCACCGCGGTAGCGGGCATCAAGAGCATGATCTCCACTTCCGGCGCGCCGACCCAGTGGAACCAGGTGATGGCGGCGATGATTCTGACTTTATTGCCACCGCTGGCGGTGGTGCTTCTGATGCAGCGCTGGTTTGTGCGCGGTCTGGTTGATAGCGAGAAATAACGACGATGGCAGGATTAAAACTACAGGCGGTCACCAAGTCTTACGACGGTAAAACGCCGGTGATCAAACAGATCGATCTCGATGTGGCGGACGGCGAATTCATCGTGATGGTCGGCCCGTCCGGCTGCGGCAAGTCCACGCTGCTGCGCATGGTGGCCGGGTTGGAACGCACCACCAGCGGCGATATTTAT
>NZ_JAQFUY010000112.1:0-631 GCF_027716745.1 Bacillus cereus group sp. Bc010 | reverse complement strand
TACCAGACCGCTCAGTTTGGAGAGGTCCAGAGTACCGCGCTTCAGGTGATCCAGCAGACGGCCCGGCGTACCGACAACGATCTGTGGTCCCTGACGCAGGGCACGTAATTGCACGTCATAACGCTGGCCGCCGTACAGGGCAACCACGTTCACGCCGCGCATGTGTTTAGAAAAATCCGTCATGGCTTCTGCAACCTGAACCGCCAGTTCGCGGGTCGGTGCCAGCACCAGAATCTGAGGTGCCGTCAGCCCAGGATCAAGATTGTTGAGCAGCGGTAAAGAGAACGCTGCGGTTTTGCCGCTACCTGTCTGGGCCATACCCAGAACATCGCGGCCGCCCAGCAGATGCGGAATGCACTCTGCCTGGATTGGAGATGGTTTTTCGTAACCCAGATCGGTAAGGGCTTCAAGGATAGGAGCCTTCAGGCCCAGATCTGCAAAAGTGGTTTCGAATTCAGCCATGTAGTACGTGTGCCTCAAAATTAATGGCGGCCAGTCTACATAACTCATCATGAAATTGATCTGCAATTTTCATTGAAAAGTGTGAACCGGCTCAAAGTAGGTGTATTAACGAACAACAACGCCCTCACCCGTGAAGGTGATGGCAATCAAAAAAGATTACGGGCTGATG
>NZ_JAQFUY010000111.1:0-640 GCF_027716745.1 Bacillus cereus group sp. Bc010 | reverse complement strand
GCAATGGCTGGCGGGAGTCCCGCGACAATACCGGCGAAGATAATGATTGAGATACCGTTGCCGATACCACGTTCAGTAATCTGTTCGCCCAACCACATCAGGAACATCGTCCCTGTAACCAGACTTACAACAGCGGTGAAATAGAATGCAAAGCCTGGATTCATTACCAGGCCCTGCATACCAGGCATATTCGGCAGACCGGTAGCAATACCGATCGACTGGAATATTGCCAGCACCAGAGTACCGTAGCGGGTGTACTGGCTGATCTTACGACGACCAGACTCCCCTTCTTTCTTAATTTCTGCCAGCGTTGGATGAACCACCGTCAGCAGCTGGATAATAATCGACGCCGAAATATACGGCATGATCCCCAGAGCAAAGATAGAAGCACGGCTGAGAGCACCACCAGAGAACATGTTAAACATTTCAATGATGGTGCCTCGCTGTTGCTCAAGCAGTTTGGCAAGTACAGCGGCATCAATACCAGGGATCGGAATGAAAGAGCCAATACGGAACACAATCAGCGCGCCGATTACAAACAGCAGTCTGCGTTTCAGCTCGCCTAAGCCACCTTTGGCACTTTGAAAATCTAATCCCGGTTGTTTAGCCATCTGCTACTTATTCCTCGATTTTACCGCCA
>NZ_JAQFUY010000110.1:0-647 GCF_027716745.1 Bacillus cereus group sp. Bc010 | reverse complement strand
TCACCATCAGATGCTTTGAAATCGAGCGTCACGCTCTGCGATTTGATAGTAATACCGCGCTCACGCTCAAGATCCATCGAGTCGAGAACCTGCGCTTCCATTTCACGGTCAGACAGGCCACCGCAGATCTGGATAATACGGTCAGACAGCGTCGATTTACCGTGGTCGATGTGAGCTATGATTGAAAAGTTACGTATGTTCTTCATATAGTGTAATTATTGTGCCTTACGCCCGCCTGAGCAGGCTCTGAGAAGTCGCTGTTCTGAGCTTAACGTCTGTTTAAGTGAAACGCCGCATTCTACACTACAACGCTGAGGCGAGGAAATGTTCATAGAGCAAGGATAGCGGGAACTGGAAACAACTTTGCAAAGTCGGTGAAACTTTTGCCGGATGGCGTCATAAACGCCTTATCCGGCCTACGCTTGCATCTGAGCACGCTGTAGACCTGATAAGCGCAACGCCATCAGGCCTACGGAAGACCGGCAGCAAAACTAGTAGCCCATGTTTTTCTTCTTCTCTAACTCTTCTTTCGCGGTATCCGGCAGATAGAGGATCGACTTGGTAATGGTCAGCTTTTCAGGCATCGTGCCGTCTTTTTTGAATTTCTCCAGCGCGTCGAATGCCGGGCCTGCCATATTCGGCGTCAG
>NZ_JAQFUY010000109.1:0-664 GCF_027716745.1 Bacillus cereus group sp. Bc010 | reverse complement strand
TTCTGCTGGAACAAGGGTTTGTGCATAAGGTGGAATCCACCAACAGCTATGTCCTTTGCCATCTGTTCGATCAGCCAACGCACAGTTCCGCGATGTTCATTTGTGACCGCTGTGGTGTGGTAAAAGAAGAGTGCGCAAAAGGTGTGGAAGACATCATGCATACGCTGGCGGCCAAAATGGGCTTTGCTCTGCGACATAATGTTATTGAAGCACACGGGCTGTGTCCGGCCTGTGTGGAAGTTGAATCTTGCCGCCATCCTGGCGAGTGCCAGCATGACCATACGATTCAGGTGAAGAAGAAGGTTGGGCGCTAGGTAAGCGGGAGAGCGTACATCCTTGTACTCTCAGGAGGGAAGGGTTAATTACCAGCGGTAATCATTACGTTTTTCCCAATCGTTAACTTCTTTCTCCGCCTGATCTTTCGCGTAACCGTAACGCTCCTGGACTTTACCGACCAGTTGGTCACGTTTACCTTCAATGACCGTCATATCATCATCGGTCAGTTTGCCCCATTGCTCTTTCACTTTACCTTTAAACTGCTTCCAGTTGCCGCCGACTTCGTCTTTATTCATCATCAAGTCCTCATCGTTAGGTTGTGAATAGCGAGAGTGCCATGTCCAGACACATGCTGTTTTTGCTGGACGTGAGAATAAGTGTAGTCAGG
>NZ_JAQFUY010000108.1:0-705 GCF_027716745.1 Bacillus cereus group sp. Bc010 | reverse complement strand
CCGATACGATAAACTTAACTAAATCTATACAATTCAATCAAATTTACACAAGTTAGTGCTTCATCGTGTTCTCGCAACCCCAAAGGGACGAGGGGTATAACACTCCACACGAGGCAGTATCGTTACCTCCTATTATCAAGCATTTAATTTTACCCATCTTGATAAATTTATCGCAGCATTTACATCCCGATCGTGATGGCTATTGCATGAAGCACAACACCACTCACGTATTTTTAAACTCCACTGTCCTTCTGGTTGAACTGAATGGTCGTATTTTACTCCGCAACATGAACAAATCTTACTTGAAGCGAACCATTTATCAGCTTTTACATACGCAATGCCATACTTCTCGCACTTGTATGATAAACATTGAAAGAAGAAGTTTAATTTTTGAGAGGAAAATGCTTTCGATAGTTTTTTGTTTTTTAACAGGTTTGAGATAGATAAGTCTTCCACAACAATCCTCATTGGTTTGGTTTTCACCAATTTAGCTGTTGCTTGATGGATATGGTTATTTCGGATATTCGTAATTTTCCTAGATAACCGCAGGTGTTCAGCTTTCGCTTTTTCATATCCGGCAGATTGAATTTTTACACCTTTTTTAAATCTCCTAGACATATCTCTTTGTGCTGACTTTTTCCTTTTCAAAAGCTTTTTAACCTTGGCATCTTTGTTTATATTTCGTTCTTTCATACCATTAGAAGC
>NZ_JAQFUY010000107.1:0-778 GCF_027716745.1 Bacillus cereus group sp. Bc010 | reverse complement strand
GAGCTACAGACCCTCAGATACATCTTCGAAGAACAACTTGTTGTGGATTCTTACCGATCGTCAATCTTTCGTTAAGGAGGTGATCCAGCCGCAGGTTCCCCTACGGCTACCTTGTTACGACTTCACCCCAGTCATGAATCACAAAGTGGTAAGCGCCCTCCCGAAGGTTAAGCTACCTACTTCTTTTGCAACCCACTCCCATGGTGTGACGGGCGGTGTGTACAAGGCCCGGGAACGTATTCACCGTGGCATTCTGATCCACGATTACTAGCGATTCCGACTTCATGGAGTCGAGTTGCAGACTCCAATCCGGACTACGACATACTTTATGAGGTCCGCTTGCTCTCGCGAGGTCGCTTCTCTTTGTATATGCCATTGTAGCACGTGTGTAGCCCTACTCGTAAGGGCCATGATGACTTGACGTCATCCCCACCTTCCTCCAGTTTATCACTGGCAGTCTCCTTTGAGTTCCCGGCCGGACCGCTGGCAACAAAGGATAAGGGTTGCGCTCGTTGCGGGACTTAACCCAACATTTCACAACACGAGCTGACGACAGCCATGCAGCACCTGTCTCAGAGTTCCCGAAGGCACCAAAGCATCTCTGCTAAGTTCTCTGGATGTCAAGAGTAGGTAAGGTTCTTCGCGTTGCATCGAATTAAACCACATGCTCCACCGCTTGTGCGGGCCCCCGTCAATTCATTTGAGTTTTAACCTTGCGGCCGTACTCCCCAGGCGGTCGACTTAACGCGTTAGCTCCGGAAGCCACGCCTCAAGGGCA
>NZ_JAQFUY010000106.1:0-895 GCF_027716745.1 Bacillus cereus group sp. Bc010 | reverse complement strand
GCTTGCCGTACACTGGGCACTCCTTATCTCGGACTATTCGGCGCTTGTTCTACTTCTATGGAAGGTTTAGCACTTGGGGCGAGTATCGTAAATGCAAAAGGCGCAAAATATTTATTAACCGGGGCATCAAGCCATAACACCGCTGTAGAAAAACAGTTCCGCTACCCTACCGAATATGGTGGACAAAAGCCACCTACCGCACAGTGGACAGTAACTGGAGCAGGAGCCGCTATTTTAAGCGATACTGGACATGGCCCTAGGGTAACATCCGCAACAATCGGAAAAGTGGTTGATATGGGATTAACAGATCCGTTTAATATGGGAGGCGCAATGGCTCCAGCCGCCGTCGATACAATTGAAGCTCACTTACACGAACGTCAAATTGACGCCTCTTACTACGATTTAATCGTAACCGGTGACCTCGGGCATGTAGGACGTGAAATTGCTTATGACTTACTACATAAACACGGAACGAAAGTAACGAGCGAACAGTTTCAAGATTGCGGGCTACTCATTTATAGAGAAGGGCAACCTGTCATAGCTGGGGCTAGCGGACCAGGATGTTCCGCAACAGTCGTGTACGGTCATTTATTAAACCGAATGAAAAGAGGAGAGTTCAAAAAAATACTTGTCGTTGCGACAGGCGCTTTACTATCTCCACTTACATTCCAACAAGAAGAAACGATTCCGTGCATCGCTCACGCCGTTTCAATTGAATTCGGAGGTGCAACGCAATGATTTTTTTCTGGGCTTTCGTCATTGGCGGACTCATATGTGTAATCGGCCAACTTATGTTTGATGTCGGCAAGCTAACACCCGCTCATACAATGGCAACACTCGTTGTTGCTGGAGCTATATTAGATGGATTCAATTTGTATGAACCATTAATTGATTT
>NZ_JAQFUY010000105.1:0-895 GCF_027716745.1 Bacillus cereus group sp. Bc010 | reverse complement strand
GCTTGCCGTACACTGGGCACTCCTTATCTCGGACTATTCGGCGCTTGTTCTACTTCTATGGAAGGTTTAGCACTTGGAGCAAGTATCGTAAATGCAAAAGGCGCAAAATATTTATTAACTGGTGCATCCAGTCATAATACAGCTGTAGAAAAACAGTTCCGCTATCCTACCGAATATGGTGGGCAAAAACCACCTACCGCGCAGTGGACAGTAACCGGAGCAGGAGCTGCTATTTTAAGCGATACTGGACACGGTCCTAGGGTAACATCTGCCACAATCGGACGAGTGGTTGATATGGGATTAACAGATCCATTTAATATGGGAGGTGCAATGGCTCCAGCTGCCGTTGATACAATTGAAGCCCATTTACGCGAACGACAAATTGATGCCTCTTACTACGATTTAATCGTAACGGGTGACCTCGGACATGTAGGACGCGAAATTGCTTATGACTTATTACATAAACACGGAACGAAAGTAACGAGCGAACAGTTTCAAGATTGCGGGCTGCTCATTTATAGAGAAGGGCAACCTGTCATCGCTGGCGCTAGTGGACCAGGGTGTTCCGCAACGGTCGTATACGGTCACTTATTAAACCGAATGAAAAGAGGAGAGTTTAATAAAATACTTGTCGTTGCGACAGGCGCTTTACTATCTCCACTTACATTCCAACAAGAAGAAACGATTCCGTGTATCGCTCATGCCGTTTCGATTGAATTTGGAGGTGCAACGCAATGATTTTTTTCTGGGCTTTCGTCATTGGCGGACTTATATGTGTAATCGGCCAACTTATGTTTGATGTTGGAAAGCTAACACCAGCTCATACAATGGCAACACTCGTTGTTGCTGGAGCTATATTAGATGGATTCAATTTGTATGAACCATTAATTGATTT
>NZ_JAQFUY010000104.1:0-929 GCF_027716745.1 Bacillus cereus group sp. Bc010 | reverse complement strand
TTTTAGTTTGGTTAAGTTAGAAAGGGCGCACGGTGGATGCCTTGACACTAGGAGTCGATGAAGGACGGGACTAACGCCGATATGCTTCGGGGAGCTGTAAGTAAGCTTTGATCCGAAGATTTCCGAATGGGGAAACCCACCATACGTAATGGTATGGTATCCTTATCTGAATACATAGGGTAAGGAAGACAGACCCAGGGAACTGAAACATCTAAGTACCTGGAGGAAGAGAAAGCAAATGCGATTTCCTGAGTAGCGGCGAGCGAAACGGAACATAGCCCAAACCAAGAGGCTTGCCTCTTGGGGTTGTAGGACATTCTATACGGAGTTACAAAGGAACGAGGTAGACGAAGCGACCTGGAAAGGTCCGTCGTAGAGGGTAACAACCCCGTAGTCGAAACTTCGTTCTCTCTTGAATGTATCCTGAGTACGGCGGAACACGTGAAATTCCGTCGGAATCTGGGAGGACCATCTCCCAAGGCTAAATACTCCCTAGTGATCGATAGTGAACCAGTACCGTGAGGGAAAGGTGAAAAGCACCCCGGAAGGGGAGTGAAAGAGATCCTGAAACCGTGTGCCTACAAATAGTCAGAGCCCGTTAACGGGTGATGGCGTGCCTTTTGTAGAATGAACCGGCGAGTTACGATCCCGTGCGAGGTTAAGCTGAAGAGGCGGAGCCGCAGCGAAAGCGAGTCTGAATAGGGCGTTTAGTACGTGGTCGTAGACCCGAAACCAGGTGATCTACCCATGTCCAGGGTGAAGTTCAGGTAACACTGAATGGAGGCCCGAACCCACGCACGTTGAAAAGTGCGGGGATGAGGTGTGGGTAGCGGAGAAATTCCAATCGAACCTGGAGATAGCTGGTTCTCCCCGAAATAGCTTTAGGGCTAGCCTTAAGTGTAAGAGTCTTGGAGGTAGAGCACTGATTG
>NZ_JAQFUY010000103.1:0-960 GCF_027716745.1 Bacillus cereus group sp. Bc010 | reverse complement strand
ACGCCTTTATCCGTGACAACCCCTGTTGCTGGCCTGTTCGCCTGCTCTGTCGGGTGCTGGATGTTCATCCCAGTGGTTTTTACGCCTGGCTTCAGCAGCCACATTCACAACGCCATCAGGCAAACCTGAGACTGACAGGACAGATTAAACAGTTCTGGCTGGAATCGGGATGCGTCTATGGTTATCGCAAAATCCATCTGGATCTGCGGGACAGCGGGCAACAGTGCGGAGTGAACAGAGTCTGGCGACTGATGAAACGTGTCGGGATAAAGGCTCAGGTCGGATACCGGAGCCCGCGGGCACGTAAAGGCGAGGCCAGTATCGTGTCGCCCAACAGGCTCCAGCGACAGTTCAATCCGGATGCTCCGGATGAGCGTTGGGTAACGGACATAACCTACATCAGGACCCACGAAGGCTGGCTGTATCTTGCCGTGGTTGTTGATCTGTTCTCACGCAAAATTATCGGCTGGTCCATGCAATCCCGGATGACAAAGGACATTGTCCTGAACGCACTGCTGATGGCTGTATGGCGGCGTAATCCCCAAAAACAGGTGCTGGTTCATTCGGATCAGGGCAGTCAGTACACAAGCCATGAGTGGCAGTCGTTCCTGAAATCACACGGTCTGGAGGGCAGCATGAGCCGTCGCGGTACCTGCCATGATAATGCGGTTGCAGAAAGCTTTTTCCAGTTACTGAAACGCGAACGGATAAAGAAAAAGATCTACGGAACGCGGGAAGAAGCCCGCAGTGATATTTTTGATTACATCGAAATGTTTTATAACAGTAAGCGTCGGCATGGTTCTAGCGATCAGATGTCACCGACAGAATATGAAAACCAGTATTATCAACGGCTCGGAAGTGTCTAGATTATCCGTGGCGATTCACCCCCGCATACTTATTCTTGGTTCCGGTAGGATGGACACTAGCCCCACACTGACACCGGAATAATCCCTTGAAGAT
>NZ_JAQFUY010000102.1:0-1064 GCF_027716745.1 Bacillus cereus group sp. Bc010 | reverse complement strand
GAAATTAAATGCTTGACTTCGTAGCGGGATGGCGTAATATGCACACCCCGCGCCGCTGAGAAAAAGCGAAGCGGCACTGCTCTTTAACAATTTATCAGACAATCTGTGTGGGCACTCGAAGATACGGATTCTTAACGTCGCAAGACGAAAAATGAATACCAAGTCTCAACGAGTGAACACGTAATTCATTACGAAGTTTAATTCATTGAGCATCAAACTTTTAAATTGAAGAGTTTGATCATGGCTCAGATTGAACGCTGGCGGCAGGCCTAACACATGCAAGTCGAACGGTAGCACAGAGGAGCTTGCTCCTTGGGTGACGAGTGGCGGACGGGTGAGTAATGTCTGGGAAACTGCCCGATGGAGGGGGATAACTACTGGAAACGGTAGCTAATACCGCATAACGTCGCAAGACCAAAGAGGGGGACCTTCGGGCCTCTTGCCATCGGATGTGCCCAGATGGGATTAGCTAGTAGGTGGGGTAACGGCTCACCTAGGCGACGATCCCTAGCTGGTCTGAGAGGATGACCAGCCACACTGGAACTGAGACACGGTCCAGACTCCTACGGGAGGCAGCAGTGGGGTATATTGCACAATGGGCGCAAGCCTGATGCAGCCATGCCGCGTGTATGAAGAAGGCCTTCGGGTTGTAAAGTACTTTCAGCGAGGAGGAAGGCATTAAGGTTAATAACCTTGGTGATTGACGTTACTCGCAGAAGAAGCACCGGCTAACTCCGTGCCAGCAGCCGCGGTAATACGGAGGGTGCAAGCGTTAATCGGAATTACTGGGCGTAAAGCGCACGCAGGCGGTCTGTCAAGTCGGATGTGAAATCCCCGGGCTCAACCTGGGAACTGCATTCGAAACTGGCAGGCTAGAGTCTTGTAGAGGGGGGTAGAATTCCAGGTGTAGCGGTGAAATGCGTAGAGATCTGGAGGAATACCGGTGGCGAAGGCGGCCCCCTGGACGAAGACTGACGCTCAGGTGCGAAAGCGTGGGGAGCAAACAGGATTAGATACCCTGGTAGTCCACGCTGTAAACGATGTCGATTTGGAGGTTGTGCCCT
>NZ_JAQFUY010000101.1:0-1282 GCF_027716745.1 Bacillus cereus group sp. Bc010 | reverse complement strand
TGAAGTGAACCCGAATAGTGGTACATGAAAAAAACACCTCCTGAATTCGCATACTAAGTATGCAAATTCAATGGAGGTGTTTTTCGTTTGAAGACAAGAGTTCATTACCCAGAAGAAACAAAGTGGAAAGTGATTGAAATGAAGAAAGACGGCTATTCAAATCGTACAATTATGGAGAAACTCGGAATTAAAAATGTTTCCCAAATTAAGACATGGATGAAATGGTATCATACAGATCAAACGTATCGTTTTCAACAACCTGTAGGAAAACAATATTCTTATGGAAAAGGACCAAAAGAGCTCAGTGAATTAGAACAGCTACGTTTAGAAAATAAACATCTAAAAACAAAATTACTTGTATGGGGAAAGTATCTGGAAATCGAAAGGGGCTGAAACCAGAAACTGTAGTTACTTTATGGGAAAATGTAAAAACAAAAATAACGGTAAAAGAATTGTGTAACGTATTAGAATTACCCCGTTCCACATTTTATCGTTGGTTACAACGAACGGAAGATTTGAAAGATGGTATAGAAGAGAAAATAAAGGACGTTTGTCTTAGGCATAAATTCCGGTATGGATATCGAAGAGTGACCGCTACTCTTCGTAAAATGGGACTGTGTGTCAATCATAAAAAAGTATTACGAATCATGAGACAAAATCACATTCTTTCAAAAGTACGTCGAAAGAAAAAGAAATATATCAATGGTGCGGAGCCAATGGTAGCCCCTCATCGATTGGAGCGCCAATTCGATGCATCCAGACCAAATGAAAAATGGTTTACGGATGTGACGTATCTCTTATTTGGAGAGCGTACTTTGTATTTATCAACGATTATGGATACCTTTAATCGTGAAATTATTAGTTGTGTCATCAGCGAATCACAAACACTGACATTAGCGATGAAGACATTAAAACAAGCAATGAGAGGGCGAAAAGTAAAAGATGTCCTTCTTCACTCAGATCAAGGAAGTATTTATACAGCAAAAGAATTTCAAGCGTATGCCAAAGAAAACGGCATTATCACCAGCATGTCCCGGAGAGGAAATTGCCATGATAATGCCGTCATGGAAAGCTTCTTTGGTCATTTAAAAAGTGAAGCTTTCTATTCACAAAAGATAACAAAAGTATCCAACACAACTGTGCGAAAGATTGTGCTAGAATACATTCATTACTACAATTGTGTGCGAATTCAAGAAAAATTAAACCACCTATCCCCTAAAGAATTTAGGGAACAAGTGGTTTAGGTGTTTTGATTGGTGTCCCGTTTTCGGGGGTCACTTCA
>NZ_JAQFUY010000100.1:0-1288 GCF_027716745.1 Bacillus cereus group sp. Bc010 | reverse complement strand
TGGTATTATCCCCTTTAGGTAGACAGTAAAAAAAGAGTCCATCTGGTATGATGGACTCAATACTGTTTTATCTGGAGGGGATTTTTTTATGGCAAGAAAGGGACAATCATTTCAAAAATATACAGAAGAACTAAAGCGAGAAGCAGTTCGTCTTCGAATAGAAGAAGGAAAATCATTACGGGAAATTCGTGAACACCTTGGTATAAAGAGCGATGCACAAATTATAGAATGGGTAAAACGCTCTCAACAAGGGCAGTCATTTGATGATCAACGTGGTGCTTGGAATCGTAAGAATTTTAATAGTCTTGAAGAAGAAAATGCATATTTGAAGGCGCAGGTTGAATATTTAAAAAAGCGCAATCCAAATCTACACGGGAAGGAATGGTCTTAAAGAAAGAACGATTTTCTCTTATCGATTCACTACGCCAAACATACCCACTCAAATGGTTATTTCAAATTGCAGAAGTGTCTAAGGCTGGATACTATAAATGGCGAAAATATCATAACGTGCATCGTTTACATCAAAAAAGGGATATGTGGCATAAAGAACATATTTTATCTATTCATCGTCAGCACCCTTATTATGGATATAAACGTATGACCCGTGCTTTAGCTCGAGAAGGAATGGTAATGAATCATAAACGTGTTCGTCGTCTCATGAGGGAGTTAGGCATTCAATCTATTATCCGGAAAAAACGTCCATTTTACGGAAGAAAAACATCGGTGATATTTAACAATCATTTGAATCGAGAATTTCAAGCGGACAAACAAAATCAAAAGTATGTGACGGATATTACTTATGTACGAATTGGAGATCAGTTCGCGTATTTGTCAGCTGTGTTAGATCTATATAACAATGAAATCGTTGCTTGGAAGTTGTCTCGAAGAAATGATTTAAATTTGGTTTTAACTACATTACAACAACTAGAGGGGAAATCTTTATCTACTAAGCCACTTTTACATTCAGATCAAGGGTTTCAATATACATCAAAGTCTTACGCAAAGCAGTTAGAAAGATTAGGATTTATCGGTAGTCATTCTAGACGTGGAAACTGTTTTGATAATGCATGTATTGAATCATTCTTCTCACATTTAAAAACAGAGAAGTTGTATTTAGTGCGTCCAAAAACGTATGAAATGGCTTATCAAACAATTCAAGAATACATTCAATTCTATAATACAGAAAGGTTCCAAGAAAAACTTCACGGCCTTTCCCCGATAGAATATCGGGAAAAGGCCGTGGCATAATACTCTTTTTATGACTGTCTACTTGACAGGGAGATGACCA
>NZ_JAQFUY010000099.1:0-1406 GCF_027716745.1 Bacillus cereus group sp. Bc010 | reverse complement strand
TAATGTACTTTTGGTATTGAAAAGTACACACACCAAATAAACTCTAACGAGTTTCATTTTAAAAATTATGCAGCTTTCTTTTGTTTTCCAAACCCATTATACTCATAGACAACACCCATAATATCAAAGATAGTTTTCTTCTCATATCGATGAGATTTCCGTCCATTCTTCTGTAGGAGGTCGAACAAACGGATTAAAATCTTTGTTAGATTTTGGGTGTTTCTCTGTATCGCTTGATATAACAGCGATACATGATCTTGAATCATCCCAATGGCTTTATATTCACTTAATTCTCTTTTGTTCTTTTGCAAAAGAAGTTTACGCATCTTAAACATCGTAGAAGAACAGATAAAGATGGCAATAAGTCTTCCATACACATGACATTCTAATCGCTCTTTTTTGATAGTTTGCCAATGATGAATTTGAAATAAGGATTTCCACGTTTTAAAAATAATTTCTATTTGCCAGCGAAGGGAGTAAAAGTCATGTATTTGTTCCATCGGAACAACTCCTTCAGGCGTATTTGAGACATATATGTTGATACCCGTTAATCGTTTACTCTTTTCTGAAAATGTAATACCCTTTTTACTTTCAGTGTAACTTTGTTTTTTTCTACGTTCCTGTATCTGTTTGTCTGTTAAACGATAGATAATTACACGTGTGAATAGTTTTTGATTCTTTCCAATGTAAGCTTCTTTTATTTCGTATGTTTGACCGGGTTTTAAATTGTTCATAATATGTTCTAAATCAACTTGGATATACTGTGATTGCTTTTTTACGGTTCCGTTTCGAAAGTATTCTGGAAACGGATTTTTTACATACACGGTATGGTTTAATTTTAATCTGGATATATAATAAGCACCTCGTTGATCCATTTGATCTAAGTCTTCTAATGAAAAATAACCTAAATCACGGATACATAAATCGCTTGGACGTAATGTGTCTAAGCATTCTGTTCCAAAGGTCTTATCATTATTTTTTCCTGGACCTATCTGAAAGTTTAGAAACTGTCCGCTATGTAAGTCATATTCTAATTGAATCTTGATACCCGCTGTTTGTGCACAACCACCTGATCCAGGATATACATGGGCTAAATGTTTTGGTACTTGGAAAATCGTCGCATCTAAAATACGAATTCGTTGAAAATACGTGAGCGCCGCGCTTGAAATGGCCGATGTTTCACAGATTTTACTTTTCCATAATGCCGAAAAAATATATTTCAAAAATTCAACCGCTTTTTTATCAAAGCGTTTATTGAGTCCTTCTGGACTCATAAGAGTGCCTGTGGCCGCATGTAATTGACTGCATAGTCGAACAAGCGAGTCACTCGCTGTACGTTGACTTACCCAAATACATATGGTAGCTAATTCATTTCCAGAAAACTTTCGTTTTCTTTTTACAAAACC
>NZ_JAQFUY010000097.1:0-1687 GCF_027716745.1 Bacillus cereus group sp. Bc010 | reverse complement strand
CCCAAAGTGTATTGTCTCTTTGAGGATAAAGCTTTAGCGAGGATGGACTAGCACCGATTTGTTTTGATATATAATGTATGACTGAATCCGGGATGTTTTTGATATGAGTGTATGGCCAACCGGGATATCGAAGAACAGCTAATTGAACGGTGAACCCTAAACGGTTTTCTTCTCTCCTTCGCTTATTGATAATTTCTAAATCCCGTTTGGAAAAAGTGTAGTAGGTTCCTAGCACCCACTCGTCTTCAGGAATTTGCATAAGGACCTGTCGCTGTTCCGATGTAAGCAATTCTCTACCTCTCGCAACTTTCATACAGTATCATCTCATTTCTGTAATTGTTCAGTTAATTAGTTCAATTATAAATCAATAGAGTGTACTCTATTGATACAATTATAGTAGACTGATAAAATCATAGTTAAGAGTGTCTCATAAGACTTATCTCAAAAATGAGGTGATATTTTGCGGAAAATTGGTTATATACGTGTCAGTTCGACTAACCAAAATCCTTCAAGGCAATTTCAGCAATTAAACGAAATCGGGATGGATATTATTTTTGAAGAAAAAGTTTCTGGTGCAACAAAGAATCGCGAGCAACTTCAAAAAATGTTGCAGGATTTACAGGAAGGCGACATTATTTATGTTACAGACTTAACTCGGATCACTCGGAGTACGCAGGATTTATTTGAATTGATTGATTTAATACGAAGGAAAAAGGCAAGCTTAAAATCACTCAAGGATACATGGCTAAATTTATCAGAGGATAATCCATACAGCCAATTCTTAATTACAGTAATGGCTGGTGTGAACCAATTAGAGCGCGACCTTATCCGTATGCGTCAACGTGAAGGGATTGAGTTAGCAAAGAAAGAAGGAAAGTTTAAGGGGCGTTTAAAGCAGTATCATAAAAATCACGCAGGGATGAATTATGCAGTAAAACTATATAAAGAAGGCGGCATGACTGTAAATCAAATTTGTGAAATTACTAATGTATCTAGGGCTTCATTATATAGAAATCTATCGGAAAGAAACAAATAGTTTGTCCTGATTCTATCAAAAGATGTATTTTTTCACCAACATTTTTAGGCATGAAATGTCGGTAATTATTATCTATTTTGTTTTAAAGTAAATATTGAAAGGGAGTAAACTTATGGATTGGCTAGAAAGAATGAACAATGCGTTAAACTACATTGAAAATAGCCTGGATGAAGAAATAGACTACAAAGAGATTGCAAAAGCAGCTAACTGTTCTGAGTTTCATTTTTCAAGAATGTTCTCTTCAATCTCAGGTGTATCGCTATCAGAATATATTAGACGAAGACGGTTAACACTTGCAGCATTTGAAATTCAAAAAAGTGATATTCGGATCATCGATGTGGCAATTAAATATGGTTATATTTCTTCTGATACTTTCTCACGTGCTTTTCAAAAAATGCATGGGGTAACCCCTTCCAATGCTCGTAATAGAGGGGTACAGTTAAAAGCCTTTCCCAAAATTTCCTTTCAAATTTCTATTAAAGGAGATACCGAGATGGACTACAGAATTGAAAACCTTGATTTTGAATTAAGAATTGTCGGAAAAAGCAAGCCAGTAAAAACAAGCAGAGCATTTAAAACAATCCCTACGCTTTGGAACACTGCGAAAAAAGATGGATTTATGCAAGAACTAGTAGATATGTCATGGGAAAA
>NZ_JAQFUY010000096.1:0-1729 GCF_027716745.1 Bacillus cereus group sp. Bc010 | reverse complement strand
AAACAACGATTTAGCCGTTCATAATGGGGAATTTCATTTCGTTGAAATTGGGGAAATTTGAATCGTTGTTGACAATACGCATGTGGCAAAACTTTCAGATCGTGTTTTAAAAATGGAAGATGGCCTCCTCGTTCAAGAAACCTTTAACGACCATACAAAATCTAGTGAGCAAGAAGGTGGCATAACACCATGCTACTAAAATCTGCACTACGTAGTTTAGCACGTAATCGTTTAAGAACTTTTTTTACTGTGTTCAGTATTTTAATAGGAGTAGCTAGTTTCTTTTCTATGTCTATGTTGGTAGAGCTGGTTCCGCGATCTATTCACGAATCCTCTAAAATTCTTTTAGGAGGGGATGTGTCAGTTCAATCCTATTTAAAACCGATGGATCGCGAAACTCTTATTTCTTCCATTCCTAAAGAAGAACAGAAAGCGCTCACAACTTCTTTATTAGGTCAAAGTATGGTCAAATCTGATCGGAAAACAACAAGTTTAATTGTAAAGGGAATTGAAACGAACCACTATCCTTTCTTTGGTGATAATCTGTTTCCTAATATTCGTACTTTACATAAAGATGAACTACTACTTTCCAAAAATACAGCTGACCGTTTGCAAGTCAAAGTAGGAGATAGAGTTGAGATTCCTAACCGTTCTACTGGGGCAATGACCTCTTATAAAATTAGTGGTTTAGTAGAAGGTGTCCAAGAATCCTATGGCGATGCTTCGATTTTTGGAACTGCCTATTTACATTTAGATCAAGCACAGCAGCTTTTAAATGTACCTGCAGGCACAATTAATGAAGCATTAATCTTATTAAATGAAAATGTTAATATCTCTTCTTTTAAAAAGAATATTCAAAAACAATTACCACAAAGTAGTGTAATAGATGTTCAGGATAAGGAGCTAGAGAAACAGAAAGATTTACGGATGTTGTTACCATTTCTTCAGCTTTTCAGTATATTAGCTCTTGGAATTGCCGCTATTACTACTTCTAATACAATGAAAGTCATTATTGCTTCACGTGCGCATGATATCGCTGTTATGAAGTCCGTAGGAATGAAAACTAAATATATTATTCGATATTTTCTATTAGAAGCATTATGGCTAGCGATTCTCGGAACAGTTGGTGGGATTGTACTCGGCTTATTAGCTAGTGTTTGGCTGACGTCCTATCTAGCAGACGTGCTTTCACTACCGCTACATTGGGGAATTTCATGGTCCGTAATTTTTACAACAATTATTGTGGGATTAATTGTAACCTTCTTAGCTTCTTGGATACCAGTAAAAAGTGGAATGTGTGTATCACCACTTCAAATGTTACGTGATACTGAGAACACAAGTGTGAATTATGCTTTACCATTTAAAAAGAAATTTCAACTTTTTATATTTACTTGTGGCATTCTTTCTATTTATGTTTACAATATAGCTTTCACAACAAATACAAATGGCAACGCAGTCTTTAAGTGGTTTCTTGCTCTTTTACTTACAACTGCAGTTCTGTTATTTATTTTTACTTTTGTCCGATTTATAGGGTTTATATATTCTTTATTATTCAGATTAATTGGCGCCATGAAAAGCATAATGCCACAAAGCCTCTTTCTTGCTTTACACAACATGGCTACTACAAGTAAACGAAATGGTTTATTGGCAGTTACCTTGTGTGAACTGTTCTCGCACAAAAAGTTGTGGAAACACACTATATAAAAGCGAGGGAACTATAAAATGTTCT
>NZ_JAQFUY010000095.1:0-1810 GCF_027716745.1 Bacillus cereus group sp. Bc010 | reverse complement strand
TTGAGACTCCCACGACTAAAGTCGCAAGCCCTAATCCTTACGGATTGACGGGTGGGATTCTTGAATGACTAAACGTTCGCAGTCCATTTCTGTTTTGAACAGACTTCAAGATGAGGGCATCTCATTGCCCCTCCTAAGACAGTGCGTATAGCATCTTAGGCTGATTGACTGTTACCATCAATCACAGTTGCGTAGCGAATATTCATCGCCCCAACAATATCACGATGTTTCTCAAATCCACATCGGCACTTGTATTTTCTGTCTGGTGCTTTGTTCTTTTCAGAACATTTCGGACATGTTTGACTTGTATAAGCAGGGTTCACATATTCTACTTTAATACCAACTAAATTCGCTTTGTATTCAATGAACTGTGCTAAACGATAGAATGACCAAGTGTGTAGATTTTTCTCGTTTTTACGGCTTGTTCTTGCCGTCTGTCTAATATTCGTTAGTTGTTCTAAACGAATAACAGAAATGTTATTATCGGTTGCAAAGTCAATGATTTCACGACTTACTTTGTGGTCTTGGTCTTGCATCCATCTTTGTTCTTTATCATCAAGTTGTCGAATGGCATTTAATTTCTTATTTTCACCTAACTTCTTACGAACACTACGAAACTTACGTTTCATATATTTGTTTTGTCTACCATTGCCGAAGAAACGAACTTTATCATCGTCTGTGATGGCTACCGCAGGGACCTTAAGACCTAAATCTACCCCTAAAATCTTCGTTCCTGTTTTTTCATTTGTAGGAATCGTGACAGATATTTGAGCAATCCACTTATTAGATTTCTTCGTGATACGAAGTGTACCTAACTTGTGTGTTAACAAATTAAAATTGCGATTATATTTATCAGTTAATAAAGCACGAACCTTTAAGCGAGTTGATTTTCCATTTACCATGAGTGGAACTGAAATGTGCATGAAGTCAAACGAATAGTTTTGATTGTTCCATACACAAACAGGTCTCTTTAGAATCGGAATAACTTTGTATTTACTTTTTTTCACCTTTGTAGAAAACACACTTTTAGTGTCTTTAATTGCTTGGTTCTTCACTGCGCTTGGAAGATTAGCTTCAACATCTTTTGTACTTTTCTTAGTGCTCTTCTTCGCTTCAGCCATTTCAGATACAAGTGTATTAATGACTTTGATATACTCATAGCTACTTTGTTCCAATAACTGAATTTGTTCTTTTGTTGGAAGCAATTTAACTTTGACTGTGATTGTTTGTGACACAATTTTCACCCCCTCGTCTTTTGATTTTCAACATACTGTTTAATTGTCTCAGTCGATACATTTCCAGCAGTAGAAACAAAATAGGAACGTGTCCATAGACTTGGCAAGTGTTGAAGATGAGGAAACTCTCCTCTCAAACGCTTCGATGTCACTCCTTTAATTTTCGCCATTGTGTCAGCAGGACTAAGTGTTGGTAGTGTATTTAAGAACAAGTGAACGTGGTCTTTGTCGCATTCCATTGCGACAATAGCAACATCCATTTCTCCGCATATTTCTTGAACCAACTCTTTGAAACGTTCTTCTACTTTTGTGTTAAGAAAAATCTTTCTTCTGTATCGCGGGCAAAACACAAAATGGTAGTTAATTAATGACACAGTTGTTTTGGTTCTTCTATAATCATTTATCATATTCACATTGTATCAGTTTTACTTTTAAACTACACCACAAAAGATACCAATATTTTGGATACTTAAAGTACCACAAACTTAGCGATTTTTAGTGGTACTCCGTATCCAACCTCACTTTCATCCCATGCCTAAAGGCGATGGGCTTTCCCGTTCGGAAAGGGCTGTAAT
>NZ_JAQFUY010000094.1:0-1956 GCF_027716745.1 Bacillus cereus group sp. Bc010 | reverse complement strand
TAGGGGTAGCGTCAGGAAAATGCGGATTTACAACGTTAAGGAATTCAATATAAAAAAGCCTAATTTCTCGGTGTTGCAAGAGCTTAGGCCTTTTTAAAAAACTATAAATACCGTTTGAATTAATATTAGGATCCATCTTGGTACTTCAACTTTCCGGAGTTAACTAAATTAACTTTAACTTTTAAATTCTTTATACTGTGTTCATTTAAGTAAAACGAGTCTGTTTTTACTTCTTCTTTCCATTTTCTTGGATTCTGACGGTATAATGATTCACCTAATTTGTAGATATCTGCATTTATTTCTATTCCTTTTTCAAAGGATTTTAGAATTTCTAATTTGATAATATCTTCAGTTTTTGTAATCAACTCTTTATCACTAATTTCCTTGATCTTCTCATTTATTCCAGCTTGAACTTCAACTCGAATATTAAAAAGTATGGGCTTACTACTCATAATAGGGGAAATTGTAATCTTAGGTTTCTCTATCACTACGGAAACAACAGCGCTATCATTCTCAATAATCCACACAGGAGATCGAACGTTTTTTTCATCCATCCATCTTAGACCGTTTAAATCAGTCTCAGAAAGCCATCCTTCTAGGCGATTATTCCTTACAAAGAACGCTCCATCATTTCTTAATAATGGTGCTTTTTTGGATTCTTCTTTCCAATTTTCTGTTGAAATTTTAAGTGATGGGATATAAGCAGTTTGCCCCATCGGATCACTATCTCTAATAAATTGATAAAATTGTTTAGGTTGTATGTAAGACCGTTGTTTATACCTTTCCTTTGGTTCATGGAGAATGGTAGACAACCCCGATAATGTAAAAAAGGCTTTTGTTTTAAGTATATCATCAATGGGTTCCTTTGTAGCGTATAAGAGAATATTATAGCGTATTTCTCGGTACCGATTAATAAAATCAATAGAGTCTTTAATATCTTGTCTGAGCAGTCTTTCGCTTAATATTATTGTAGATACATGTCCCCAAAAAAGTCTTTGTTGAGCATCCTTATATAATTGATTTAATGCTTCCGTAATGGTAAAACCTTCACCTCTTCCTATCCACACTGGTGGTTGTTTATCAGGTCTAGCCCCCTCTAACTTAGCAACGTTAGAAAAGTCAAGTAACTGAGCATAAGCTATATATTTTCCTTCTTTAAAATCTATACCAAGAGCTGCAACATAATAAATATCTTGAACTTCTTTAATATTCCAACATCCAGATAACATTGCACTAGTGATAAGCATCATAATTATTAGTTTTATTTTGTGCAGCTTCACTGTTTTCCTTCTCCTTCGTCCGTTTTAGAACTATCATTGGTTCGGAGATAATCAACTCTATGTCTATAACTTCTCCACGGTAAACGAAACAATCCCTTGAAAAAATCTGAACTAGATTTTGGGAAAACTAAAGCTAAGTAAGGGATTCCAAAGGAACGTAATCTTGAGATATAAAGAACGATTACGAATCCGGCAAGCATAAATCCATATAACCCCATCAAAATTGAACATAATAGTACAAACCCTCTGAGTATGGATACTGCTCCTGCTAATATTTGGTTTACTAAGGTATATCCCGCAATAGCAGATAAAGCAGTAATAACAATGACAGAAGGGGAGATAAAACCCGAACGGATTGCAGCATCCCCAATGATTAGTCCGCCTACCACTGAAAGGGTTTGACCAAGGGGGGAGGGTAATCTTTGACCGGCTTCACGGAACATCTCAAAAAGGAACAAAACAATTATAAGCTCAAGTGGTGCTGGAAATGGTAGACCTGATCTTGCAACAGTCACAGTCGCAAGAAGAGGGAAAGGAATTTGATCTTGGTGATAAGCAAGTAATGCCATCCAAAATCCGGGTAGGAAGACAGCTAAAAGAAATCCTATCCACCGATAAAAGCGTGCAAATGATACAGTTAGAAAATTAAAGTGGGAATCTTCTGCAGCTTTTATTA
>NZ_JAQFUY010000093.1:0-2009 GCF_027716745.1 Bacillus cereus group sp. Bc010 | reverse complement strand
CATATTATATGGTTAAGTCCTCGATCTATTAGTATTCGTCAGCTCCACATGTCACCATGCTTCCACCTCGAACCTATCAACCTGATCATCTTTCAGGGATCTTACTAGCTTACGCTATGGGAAATCTCATCTTGAGGGGGGCTTCATGCTTAGATGCTTTCAGCACTTATCCCTTCCGCACATAGCTACCCAGCTATGCCCTTGGCAGAACAACTGGTACACCAGCGGTGCGTCCATCCCGGTCCTCTCGTACTAAGGACAGCTCCTCTCAAATTTCCTACGCCCACGACGGATAGGGACCGAACTGTCTCACGACGTTCTGAACCCAGCTCGCGTACCGCTTTAATGGGCGAACAGCCCAACCCTTGGGACCGACTACAGCCCCAGGATGCGATGAGCCGACATCGAGGTGCCAAACCTCCCCGTCGATGTGGACTCTTGGGGGAGATAAGCCTGTTATCCCCGGGGTAGCTTTTATCCGTTGAGCGATGGCCCTTCCATGCGGAACCACCGGATCACTAAGCCCGACTTTCGTCCCTGCTCGACTTGTAGGTCTCGCAGTCAAGCTCCCTTATGCCTTTGCACTCTACGAATGATTTCCAACCATTCTGAGGGAACCTTTGGGCGCCTCCGTTACACTTTAGGAGGCGACCGCCCCAGTCAAACTGCCCACCTGACACTGTCTCCCGGGTCGATAAGACCCGTAGGTTAGAATTTCAATACAGTCAGGGCGGTATCCCACCAGCGCCTCCACCGAAGCTAGCGCTCCGGTTTCAAAGGCTCCCGCCTATCCTGTACAAACTGTACCAAAATTCAATATCAGGCTACAGTAAAGCTCCACGGGGTCTTTCCGTCCTGTCGCGGGTAACCTGCATCTTCACAGGTACTATAATTTCACCGAGTCTCTGGTTGAGACAGTGCCCAAATCGTTACACCTTTCGTGCGGGTCGGAACTTACCCGACAAGGAATTTCGCTACCTTAGGACCGTTATAGTTACGGCCGCCGTTTACTGGGGCTTCAGTTCAGAGCTTCGCTTACGCTAACCCCTCTCCTTAACCTTCCAGCACCGGGCAGGTGTCACCCCCTATACTTCGCCTTACGGCTTCGCAGAGAGCTGTGTTTTTGCTAAACAGTCGCTTGGGCCTATTCACTGCGGCTTTCCGTTAAGAAAGCACCCCTTCTCCCGAAGTTACGGGGTCATTTTGCCGAGTTCCTTAACCAGAGTTCTCTCGCACACCTTAGGATTCTCTCCTCGCCTACCTGTGTCGGTTTGCGGTACAGGCACCTTTTATCTCGCTAGAAGCTTTTCTTGGCAGCGGGGAATCAAAGACTTCGCTCCATAAGGAGCTTCCCCATCACAGCTCAGCCTTCACGATAAGCGGATTTGCCTACTTATCAGCCTAACTGCTTGGACGTGCACAACCAATCGCACGCTTCTTCTATCCTTCTGCGTCCCTCCATTGCTCAAACGATAAAGAGGTGGTACAGGAATATCAACCTGTTGTCCATCGCCTACGCCTGTCGGCCTCGGCTTAGGTCCTGACTAACCCTGAGCGGACGAGCCTTCCTCAGGAAACCTTAGGCATTCGGTGGACGGGATTCTCACCCGTCTTTCGCTACTCATACCGGCATTCTCACTTCTAAGCACTCCACCAGTCCTTCCGGTCTGACTTCACTGTCCTTAGAACGCTCCCCTACCACTGATACCATTGGTATCAATCCGCAGCTTCGGTGGTGTATTTAGCCCCGGTACATTTTCGGCGCAGAGTCACTCGACTAGTGAGCTATTACGCACTCTTTAAATGGTGGCTGCTTCTAAGCCAACATCCTAGTTGTCTAAGCAACTCCACATCCTTTTCCACTTAATACACACTTTGGGACCTTAGCTGGCGGTCTGGGCTGTTTCCCTTTTGACTACGGATCTTATCACTCGCAGTCTGACTCCTAAGGATAAGTCATTGGCATTCGGAGTTTGACTGAATTCGGTAATCCGATGAGGACCCCTAGT
>NZ_JAQFUY010000092.1:0-2143 GCF_027716745.1 Bacillus cereus group sp. Bc010 | reverse complement strand
AAAGTACATTACGTGTTTTTTAGTTTGTTTGAACGAAAGTTCATTTTGTTTTCGTTCTTAAGTTGATGGGCATGTGGTAGGACCCCTATAAGCATTCGTAGCTCTTCCGCTACCTTCTTCGTCATAGGTACAGCTCTAGTTTTACGGTTCTTATTCTTAGCGCCTGCTAACATAATCGTAAGGTTATCAAAATCTATATCGTTAGCCTCTAGCTGATTTACTTCGTTTACACGCAACCCGCAGTGCAACATAAGCAGCATGGCGCAGTAATCTCTATAGCCTGCATAGGTCGTCTTATCTACCACACGAAAAATGCGCTTTATCTGATTATGATTTAGCGTAAAAATCGGCGCTTCATCGGTACGTAACTTTACAAAGTCTACAGCGGGATTGCTTTTAATGTAGCCCTGCTCATTCAATCGCTTAAAGACCGACTTCAACGCCGATATGCGAATATTTACAGTGGCAGGTGCTAATTCTCGATTAAGCAGCTTATTAATATACATTTGTACATGTGCCGCCGTAATGATCTCGACTTTCTCAATGTTCAATTCTCGCATGAAATAACGAAAGAGCTTGCTGTAATCATCTATAGTACGCTTTCTAAATCCCTCTGCCCGAAATGCCTGCGCAGCAATCGCTATCGCCGCTTCTGTGTCTAGTGCTTCCGCAGTACCAATAAAATCAACTACTTCTCTTCGTCTTTTTACTACTCGTATACTTTTAGACATAATAAAAAAAGAGCCCCCTATCTGAAACGAATTTCAGACGGAAGCTCTCCGCATATGTACTATCATTATCTTCATTTGGTTACACGTAGCACCTTTTTACTATGCGACAATAATTCGCTAATGCCTACGTAGGACGTTTGCGGTTTGTTCCCGCTCAAGTTAAGCGTTAAAAACTCCGACAAACAGCTTTATACCGCACCCTAAAGCACATTTGGTTTCCTTTGTCATATATAAGACGTGGTACCGGAAACCACCGCTCTATCCGACTGAGCTATGGGCGCATGATAATAGAAAACACTTCATTTTCTTCTCATAATAATAGCAATAAAATCCATCTAAATCAATAAAAATATCCCCGTAATCCTTTATGACGCTTAGTTATGAGTATATTAACAAAGCACCCCCCTAAATTTTCCAATCATAAATTCACCCCAACTCACAAATTATAATCTTTGAATTGATATTCCAAAGGAGGCTTCATTCAATGACTGTAATTACGAAATTAAAACAAACTGTTTCTGGATTAAAAAGTGCACAAGCTAGCTTAGAGGGATTCGCTCTTGATACGGATAACCAACAAGCTAAGCAACTTTTCCAAACAGCTGCACAGCAAACACAAACGATTATCGATTCTTTAAACCCACGCGTTGAAGAAGTAAAACAAGAAGAACCACAATACTCACAGCAATAACGAATCAGTCTTGCTGTGAAATAGAAAAAGGATGATATGCAGTCATCCTTTTTCTATCACATTACATATTGCAATAGAAATGGAATGATGATTATGCGAAAGATCGGACTCATTACCGCGTTATTTATACTTCTATTTAGTTCTTTTACCGGTTGTGATCACAGCCCATTAGATAAAAAGGTAAAAAAAGAAGAAGCAAAACGAACAGAGAAAGAGAAAGGTCCCAAATTAACAAAGATGAGTACGGAATCCTTTAATCAATCTATATCACAGGGAGCGAAGAAAAGAGCTCTCGCTATGGATGAAATTATAAAGAGCGCAGCTGTGAATTCAAATTTAGATCTCTACATAGCAATTAAGCCTGAGCATCATGAACGATTTGGGTTAAAACCTTTACGCAAGAAACTTCAAAAGCAACTAAGTGACGAATATCCCACTTTCGATGTTCGTGTTAGCACCGATAAAAAAATCTTTATGTTACTCGAAAAGCTTGAAAACAGAATCAAGAAAAAAGAAATATCTAAAGATGAAATCAAAAAACAGTTAAAACTTATCGGATCAGAAATGGAATCTAACACTTAACGCTTTCGAATAGAAAAGGAAGGATTTAAATGTCTAGTAAAGATAAAAACTTAACCCCTGTACAACAGGAATATAAAAAATTCGAGCAAGAACGCGAACCGAAGCGTCCTGTCTTAAAAAACTGTATAAAAGCCTTTTT
>NZ_JAQFUY010000091.1:0-2187 GCF_027716745.1 Bacillus cereus group sp. Bc010 | reverse complement strand
TGTAATCAACGATTGTAAAATACCCAATAACAACGGTTTTAAATTCCCCAAAAATAACAGATAATCGTTTCGAAACAAACATCAAAGATGGAGTGAAGAAACGGTGCTGAAGATTGGGGAGTTTTTTATGATTAGAGAGTTATTTCAGAAAGGGTGGACGAAAACAGCCATTGCAGAAGCAACAGGCTTCGATCGTAAAACGATCAGCAAATATCTAAAAAGCAATCAGTTGCCGGAACGTAAGGCAAGCGAGCAGCAGAAAGAGAGTAAGCTCGAACCCTATAAGTCCTACATCCTTCAACGAGTCAAAGAAGGAACAACCAACTGTGTCGTACTGTTAGAGGAAATTCAAACGATGGGTTACGAGGGGAAGATGACAATTTTAAGAGACTTTGTTCGTCCTCTTCGTCAACAGCCAAAGAAACAGGCAACCTTACGGTTTGAAACACCACCAGGGAAACAAGCCCAAATGGATTGGGCGTACGTGGGAAAATACTTAGTGAATGGCAATCTGCAAGACATTTATGCATTTGTGATGATATTAGGTTATTCCCGAATGAAGTACGTAGAGTTTACAACCAACATGAATCTCGAAACCCTCATGAAGTGTCATATGAATGCTTTTTCTTACTTTAATGGGGTACCAGAACAAATTCTCTATGATAATATGAAAACCGTTGTAATCAAGCATAGTCCTGTAGAGATTCGTTTCAATCGCAAGTTTGAGGATTTCTTAGCCTACTATGGGATTGTGCCAAAAGCCTGTCGTCCTAAACGTCCGCAAACAAAGGGGAAAGTAGAAAGAACCATTAAGTATTTGAAAGATAACTTCTTTCAGCGAAAACACGAACCAACTTTACATGCATTAAATGAAGCCGTACGTACATGGTTGGATCAGATAGCTAACAAGAAAACCAATCAGACTACTAATGAGTCACCATTTCAACGATTTGAGCAGGAACAGAAGTTCCTGCAGATATGGGGAGTGAAGCCTCTGTTTCCCACTTCACATTGGGAAACCAGAGAAGTCAGTCGGGACTGTGTGGTGTCGTACCGCGGAAAAAGGTATTCAGTTCCTTACCGTTACGCTGGACAAATGGTTAAGATTAAAGAAACACTCGATCATCATTTAGAGATTTACGATGAACGTGAATGTATCGCAAAACATCCGGTTCTTACAGGAAAAGCAACTACTCATATCCGAATGGAACACTATGATGGGCTACATACAAAAGAAAAAGGGCAGAAAGCGAAGAACGTTGAAGATTTGGCGACCGACGGTCTTCACTCTCATACCCCATCTCCAAATGTGGAAAAACGCCCTCTCGCTGCTTACGCAGCACTGGAAGAAGGTGAGTCTGTATGATGAACGAACTCTTATTGGAGCGTTTAAAGAAGCTCGGCTGGCATCATACAGCCAACCAACTTGATAGTTTACTAGAAGACGCTTCTAAGGATAATGTATCATATTCTGAGTTTCTTCACACTATCGTTTTGCATGAAACGGAGCAACAAGATTCTGATCAACTAGAAAAGCGAATGAAACGGGCAAAGCTGCCTTACACCAAAACGATTCATGATTTTGACTTTACATTTCAACCAAGTCTGAGCGAGAAAAGGGTCAAGGAAACCTTAACATGTCGCTTTATTGCCAATGGGGAAAATCGCATATTACTGGGTCCTCCGGGTGTAGGAAAAACTCATTTAGCCGTCTCCTTTGCGATTGAAGCGATTACCCAAGGATATACAGCCCTATTTTTGTCGGCCGACGACTTAGTGGCTCAGTGCCGCAAGGCCAATGATAAAGGGACACTCCAGCGACTCGTAAATCGTTGGAGTCGTCCAGACGTGTTAATTGTAGATGAAGTAGGTTATTTTCCTTTTGATGAACTAACCGCCAATGTTTTCTTCCAGGTTGTTTCAAAGCGATACGAACAAGGAGCAATGATTTTAACATCTAATAAATCGTACCTTGAATGGGGAAAAGTTTTTGGTGACGATGTATTGGCAACGGCTATCTTGGATCGCCTCTTACATCATGCGATTACATTTAACATCAAGGGTGACTCCTACCGTTTGCGAGAAAAGAAAAAAGCAGGAATTTATCCTGCCCAAACAACGATTTAGCCGTTCATAATGGGGAATTTCATTTCGTTGAAATTGGGGAAATTTGAATCGTTGTTGACA
>NZ_JAQFUY010000090.1:0-2204 GCF_027716745.1 Bacillus cereus group sp. Bc010 | reverse complement strand
TTTAGTTATTAACGATTTGTAAAGATCTTATCGATTAAACCGTATTCTAAAGCTTTTTCTGCTGTCATGAAGTTGTCGCGGTCTGTGTCGCGTTGTAGTACTTCAAGTGGTTGACCTGTGCGGTCAGCAAGAATTTGGTTTAGTTTTTCACGTAAGAATAGGATACGTTTAGCAGCGATTTCGATTTCAGTCGCTTGACCTTGTGCTCCACCAAGTGGTTGGTGAATCATTACTTCACTGTTTGGAAGTGCATAACGTTTTCCTTTTTCACCTGCTGCAAGTAAGAATGCACCCATAGATGCAGCCATACCGATACAGATTGTTGATACTTGCGGTTTAATAAACTGCATTGTATCGTAAATTGCCATACCTGCTGTGATAGAACCACCAGGGCTGTTGATGTAGATGTGAATATCTTTTTCTGGATCTTGAGATTCCAAGAATAAAAGCTGGGAAACGATTGAGTTAGCTACGTTGTCATCAATTGCGCTACCAAGCATAATGATGCGGTCTTTTAATAGTCGAGAGTAAATATCGTAAGCGCGTTCTCCACGATTTGTTTGTTCAATTACTGTAGGAATTAAATTCATCTGTTATTTCCTCCTTATAAAGCTTTCTTAGTCTTATAATACAATTATGGTCAATAAAGGTCAAACGAAACCACTTTAAATCAAAAAAATATGTAGTTGTACCATGAAATATTCGCTATGTTTTTGAAATTCCCTGCTTATGTATCTTCAACATCATAACCGAATTACATAAATTTAAACGTTATAAAAACTGTAGAAAAAAAGAAAAGAACGCCTTTTGACTGAAGCGTTCTTGCGATATCTATTCTTTTAAAAGATAGGTTACTTTATTTAAAATCTTTTCGATTTGTTTCGCGTTTTTACTATACATTTCGCTCGCTGATTTCGACTTTGTTTCTAGGGAAAATAGTTCGAGATCAGCATGACATTTTTTTAATGATGCTAATAATAAAGGTTTGTTTTGAGGAGAAGGCATTTGTAGTTTGTCATTATAAATGTCGATAGTCAGTTGTCCGTATGAATCAACTTGACCGAGAAAGACATTTTCGATAACAACACCGAGCTTTTCTAGTTCAGCATGTAGCCAAGCGCGGTTATGTCCACTTGCGGATAGCGGTTCATCTAAGACATTGCCATCCATAATAACAGTTTGTGGTTCTTTTTCGTTCGGCACTTTTAAACCGATGTCTTTTGCTGTGAGTGGTTGGCGATCTTTCTTTAATAATACATTTAATTCTCCGCTCGGTTCTAATACAGCAAATTCAACATCAGCTACGCTGAAAGCATCTTTTCCACGGAGAAGTTCCAGTAATTCGTCACTTGTATATTTTTCTTTCTTTAAATTATCTTCGAGTATCTTTCCATCTTTTATTAATACAGTAGATTTCCCTTCAAAGAAGTCCCGAGCTGTTTTGTTCTTTAAAGAAAGGATTCCTGTTAAAAAAGGTACCACAGCGAAAATGAGTATCGCAAAGACGCCGTGAAAAAATTTTGAATCGAGCCCTGTAGATACTTGGGCAGCGATGTCACCGATTGTCATTCCGGCTATGTATTCAAAAAAGGAGAGCTGAGAGATTTGTCTTTTCCCTAACCATTTCGTAATAGCGAATAAAATAATTAATATGAATACAGAGCGAAGAATGACAAGTGTCCATTCCGGCAGGTGAGACATAGTCATTTCCTCCAGTCTACTTAAAACCCTTTATATTGAGGTTCTTCACGTTCTAATACTGAAACTCTATTTTGTAAATCAGCGATGATGCTGTCCATTTCTAACATACATTCATGAAATACACGTTTTGATTCTGCGTCCTGTGAATGTAGTGAAAGGGAGCTCAAACTTGCTTGAGCGCCCCTTACACTAGCAAGGCAGGTTTTGACGCTAGCGATAACTGTCATACGAACACCTTATCCTTTCGGTTTGAATAGCAATGCTCCGATGAAGCCGAAAATAATAGCTGCGGATACACCGGCGCTTGTTACTTTAAACATGCCGGTAATAACGCCAACGATGCCATGTTTTGCAGCTTCTTCCATTGCACCGTGAACGAGGGCATTACCAAAGCTTGTAATAGGTACAGTTGCCCCAGCTCCAGCGAAATCAATTAATGGTTCATACAAATTGAATCCATCTAATATAGCTCCAGCAACAACGAGTGTTGCCATTGTATGAGC
>NZ_JAQFUY010000089.1:0-2365 GCF_027716745.1 Bacillus cereus group sp. Bc010 | reverse complement strand
CGCTCATTTGCGACTTCCTTATGTTAACATTTTCATCTTTCAATGTCAACTAAGTTTTTCATTTCGTTTGTCGCTTTTGACGTTGTTGTTATCGGCGACTTGTTCTATATTACACCTCTAAGGTACAATCGTCAATACGTTTTTATAAAAAAACTTCATTTTTCTAAAATCCTATTTACATATCTCTTCTATAAGAATATATAAGCAACCCATATAATACACTATGGGTTGCTTTCCATCATAAAAACTATTGTTCTTTTGAAGGTACCGAACAGCTTTCATCCGTACAAGACATATCACTTCCACCTTCTGAAGAGAGCTCTTGTAACTTAGGTACAGGATTCTCTTCTTCCCACACTTGCTGAAGTGCACCAACAAAAGTTTCAAGTGGTTGCGCACCTGAAATAGCATACTTTTGATTAATAATAAAATAAGGTACTCCTGAAATTTGATATTGTTGAGCAATCGCTTCATCAACTCTAACATCATTTGCATATGCACTTTTATCATTAATAACCTTTAAAGCTTCTTGTTTATCTAAACCTGAAGCTTCAGCGATAGTAGCAAGCGCATCCACATCACTTAAATTTTTCGATTCAGTGAAATATGCAAAAAGTAGATTCTCCGTAATCTCTTTTTCTTTCCCTTGATCTTTTGCAAATTTCGCAAGGCGATGCGCATCAAAAGTGTTCGTCGGCTTCATCTCATCAAAATTAAAACTTAAACCCATACTAGCTGCATGATTACCTAGTTGCACGTTATTACGTTTCGCTTCTTCAATACTAATCCCATACTTTGATGCAAGTACTTCATTAATACTTGTTCCAGAATAGATTGGAGCATTTTGGTCTAATTCAAAACTTTTAAACTCAACTTCAACATTCTTCTTATGTGGAAATTGCTCTAAAGCCATCTCTAATCTACGTTTCCCAATGTAGCAAAATGGACACACAAAATCTGACCATACTTCAATTTTCATAGAAACACCTCATTAACATGTAGTTGTCAATCATTGTAGCACCGGCACTAAGGAATTCAAAAATTTATGCTTCAAGCCTTATATACTACAACCTAAAATAAATTTATAAATAGAAAAACGATAATCAAAAGTATTACCTTCTGATTATCGTATATGTAAATCTAATTATACTTAAATATATCTTCCCACGAACTTCCATACGGTATTCCAATATGCATTTGAATCTATCTTCTCAGCTTCTCCATGTCCAGTACCTGGAACAATTAATTTCTCTTTTTCTACTTTTACAGCATTATATACTTCATCTAACATTTCAAAAGGAACAAATGTATCCGCATCCCCGTGAATGAATAGCATCGGTGTTTTACTTTTCTCAACTTGTTTTACAGCTGAAGCTTCTTCTAAATCATATCCAGCTCTTAATTTTGTAACCGTATTAGCCGCATTCATAACAGGAAACTTCGGTAAATGGAATAAATCTTTTAGTTGATAAGTAAATTCACCAACAACAGTTGAGTATCCACAATCTTCAATAATAACTTTCACGTTAGAAGGTAAATCTTCACCTGAAGTCATCATTACAGTTGCCCCTCCCATTGAAACACCAAATAGTGCTATTTCAGCATTGGGGTCTTTCTTTACAATTTGTTGGATCCAAATCAAAATATCTTTACGATCGTGCCAGCCCATCCCTATATAATCACCTTCACTATTTCCATGCCCACGAAGATCTGGCGCTATAACGTTATATCCTTGTTCATAAAAATTCCGGATATATTTCGTCATTTTTGATGCCCTACTATCATATCCATGAACTACAATTGCCCATTTATGGCTAGATTGTTTATTCATATATTCATAACCTGTTAATTTCAACTTATCGAAAGAATTTATGTGTAGTGTATTAGGTTTATGATTTGATACAAAGTTCGCATCCTTTTCTTCACTTGTAGCCAACACATCTCCTGATGCATTCACAGTTTCTACCAAGTGAGGGTTATCCTCTAAAAACTCTTTCTCTTGTTTCGCATTCAACGCATAATTATAAAAATAATTCCCGACTAACATATACACAATCGCTAGAAGGACTAAGGCTACTATAGTAATTATACCTATCTTTTTCATGTTATCTCCTTTTAAAAATTAAATCTTCCTATATTAAAGTACTTCAAAAAATAACTGTACTATTTTAACATACCGATAGGTTGCTTCCACAAAAAATAAAATAGAAAATCTTAAACTACATATCGAAATTGATGAAAGAAATTGAATATAAAAGAATAACTTGAGACTGATAAGAAGTTAGAAGCACAAAAAAGACGAGTCATTCTGACTCGTCTTAAGCTTGCTTGGCGACGTCCTACTCTCACAGGGACAAGGTCCCAA
>NZ_JAQFUY010000088.1:0-2402 GCF_027716745.1 Bacillus cereus group sp. Bc010 | reverse complement strand
ATGTTTAAAGCACTGGCTCTTTGCAATTGATGTTGTATAGTCCGTTCCCTAAGCTCACCTTGTTTTCCGAAGAAAATAGCTCTTGCTAATCCGTTCATGGCTTCTCCTTTATTTAATCCCCTTTGTATTTTTCTTCTTAATGATTCATCCGATATATAATTCAAAATAAAAATTGTTTTTTCTATTCGACCCATCTCACGTAAGGCTATAGCCAAGCTGTTTTGTCTTGAATAAGATCCTAGTTTCCCCATAATAAGGGATGCTGAAACTGTTCCTTCTCTTATTGAGTGAGCTAATCGCAAAACATCCTCATAATTTTCTTTAATGACCTTTGTATTTATTTGTCCACGTAAAATGGCTTCTAATTTTGGATACTCACTTGCTTTATCTATTGTAAATAATTTTGAGTCTGCTAAATCTCTTATTCTTGGGGCAAATTTAAATCCTAATAAATGAGTCAGTCCGAATATTTGATCTGTGTAACCAGCTGTGTCTGTATAATGCTCTTCTATGTTTAAATCCGTTTCATGGTGCAACAAACCATCTAAAACATGAATCGCATCCCTTGAATTAGTATGAATAATCTTTGTGTAGTAAGAAGAGAATTGATCACTAGTAAAACGGTAGATGGTGGCTCCTTTTCCAGTTCCATAATGTGGGTTTGCATCTGCATGTAGTGATGAAACACCTAACTGCATTCTCATACCGTCTGATGAGGATGTTGTACCGTCTCCCCAATAGGAAGACAATTGTAATTTGTGATGAAAATTTACTAATACGGCTTGGGCTTTATTCATTGCATCTTCATACATGCGCCATTGAGATACATTGGCTAATTGCTTATATGTAAGTCCGGGTGTTGCTTCAGCCATCTTGCTTACACCTATATTCATTCCCATTCCTAAAAGGGCAGCCATAATAATAATCGTTTCTTCTTTATCCGGTTTTCGATTATTGGAAGCATGAGTAAATTGCTCATGAAATCCTGTTATATAAGCAATATCCATCAGTAAATCGGTTAATTTTATTCTTGGTAGCATCTGATAAAGGCTTGCACTAAACTTTTTTGCTTCTTCTGGTACATCTTTTTCTAAGCGTGCAAGTGACAGCTTTCCTTTATCAAGAGAAACTCCATCTAACTTGTTGGAATTGGCAGTTAACCACTTTAACCTTTCATTAAGGCTGCTGGTTCTCTCCGTTATATAATCTTCGAATGATAAACTAACTGATAATCTCGTATTCTCTTTCGTTTGATTCCATGTAAATTCGGAAAACAAATATTCCTCAAAATCTCTATATTGTCTGCTGCCAACAATGGAAACATCTCCTGCCCGAACATGCTCCCGAAGTTCTGTTAAAACAGCCATTTCATAGTAATGACGATTGATTGTTGTACCATCATTCTCGTATAAATGCTTTTTCCAACGTTTTGAAATAAAATCCACAGGTGAGTCATCAGGTACTTTTCGTTTTCCGGATTCGTTCATTCCTCGGATAATCTCTACAGCTTGTAAAAGTGGCTCATTTGCCTTTGTAGAATGAAATTCCAACACCCTTAATAGCGTTGGCGTATATTTTCTTAGTGAATAAAATCGTTTTTGCAGTAAGTCTAAATAATCATAGTCAGCAGGACGTGCAAGCTCCTGGGCTTCTTCGACCGAAGAGACAAAAGAATTCCATTCAATAACGGATTCTAAAACCTCAAAAACGTCTAATTTTTCCTGTTTTGCTTTGATCAAAGCTTGTCCGATGTTCGTAAAGTGTATAACTTTCTCATTCAGCTTTTTACCGTTCAGTTTCTGAATTTCCTCTTGAGCCTTACGACCTTTTGATAAGAGACTAAGTATTTGTCTGTCATGAATTTCAAAAGCTTTATCCGTCAAATCTTGATTAAGATGTAATAAATAGACGGTTAGTATTGAATATCGTTTATTTTCCTGAAAATCACGGAATGCATAAGGTTCATATCTTGAACCCAAGCGAGACAGCTGTAACAGGCGATTGCGGTGCAAATGATTAATTTGCACCGTTTCTAATTCCATTCCTCGTATGTATTCGAGTCGTTCTATTACTTTTAAAAAGGTTTCGGGTGAAGGATGTCCCGGTGGTTCTTTTAACCAACCCAATATCGTTTTATTGGATTCTGACGAATGCTGCAAGGTAATAATATCTTCAAGTTTTTCTTTTTGTTCATTTGTTAGGGATTGACTAACCGTGTTAAATAGCTTCTTTTCAGCCATTGCCCTTGCTTCCCACACTATTCTTTCAAGTGTAGTGATAGCAGGCAGTATGATTTTGTTTTTTCTTAGAAAATCTATGCATTCATGTAGTAGATGAATGGCATCACCATTTTCCAAAGCCAATTGATGTAGGTGCTTAAATGTCATTCTATATTCTTTCAG
>NZ_JAQFUY010000087.1:0-2719 GCF_027716745.1 Bacillus cereus group sp. Bc010 | reverse complement strand
AAAACAATCCCTACGCTTTGGAACACTGCGAAAAAAGATGGATTTATGCAAGAACTAGTAGATATGTCATGGGAAAACCCAAAATGCACGCTTGAAAGCCTTCTGGGGGTTTGCGGAAAAGAAGCAGCCATCACAGATGAAAAGTTTTCCTATTTCATGGGCGTAAGATACGATGGTGACCCCCCCTCAAATATGGAGACGCTTATTCTTCCCGCAAGTACATGGGCAGTTTTTCCGAACATAGTAGATGCATGGAAACGATTATATTCCGAGTGGGTCCCTACCTCCGAGTACGAACTTGCAAATTTACCATGTATAGAATGTTATTACGGGCCGAATCATAAACCAAGACATGAACTCTGGGTTCCTGTCATCCCTAAGTAATTTACATATTCAATAATAGAACTCTGTTTATAGTGAACAAAAAAGCCTTATTTCTCGATTAAGTTGGCGAGAAATAAGGCTTTTTATATTGAAATTTCCTTATTGTTGTAATCACCATTTACCTGAAGCGCTTCCTTTAGGAGATTATCGCAAAAATATTCCAAACCGTGTGGGGATGGTTTGATGCTAATGAGTATAATATGAGGTGTTTTATGGATAATTAATTAATAAATGGAAAGAATACCTTTGAGTAACCTAGAAATAAATTTTATTTTATTTGCTCATTAATTATTAAATCCTAATCAGATAGTAGGTTTAACAATGCAATCACATAAAGCAAATTTTTCACAAGTATTTGTTTTGTTTATGATGAGTATTGGCTTAATGAATCACGTAATGGTAATTCCTATGTTATTAGCGATCTCAAAGAGGGATTCGTGGATTTCTGTCCTCTTATCTGGAGGATTCATTCTCGGTTGGTTACTTTTTATTCAATTTATTATGAAAAAATTAGACCATACACATCTGTATTCATGGTTAAATAACCATTTTGGCAAAATTATTGCAAGGGGATTATGTTTTTTAATATATATTTATCCTCTTATTTATTGGAGTTACCTTAAAGGATATGATTGTATGGACCGTTACATCCTATTTCCCACAAAGTCCTGCGCCTATATTAGCAATGCTATTTTTAGTTATCTGCTTTTTTGCTGCAACTTCTACCTTTACAACCTTATCTATTCTCTCAGGTTTTTTATTAGTATTTGTTGTTGCATTAGGCTTTTTCGTTATGAGTCTTAATTTTCCTCATAAGGATTATTCTCAATTATTCCCTATCCTTGAGAATGGATTGACACCCGTTATCAAAGGAACCGTCTATAGTTTAGGTTCTCTGCTAGAAGTGACTTTAATATTTTTTATTCAACATAAATTAAAAATGAATATCAAGTCACGGAGTTTTATTATGCTCGGCTTAGTATTGATAGGCTTAACGCTTGGACCTTTATTGGGTTCTATTGCTATTTTTGGACCTGAAGAGGCTTCTAATCAGAGGTATCCTGCTTACGAAGAATGGAGATTATTGAAGATAGGAAAGTATATCGAACATGTAGATTTCTTTTCAATTTACCAATGGTTATCAGGTGGATTTATTAGGATTAGTTTTGGTTTATATATTATTGGACAATTATTTTCATTTAAAAACGAGAAAAAAAGGAATGTATTAATAGGAATCAGTTCACTAATTACATTTGTGGCTGTTCTTCTTCCTATAAGTGATATCGAATTTGTTCGTTTTTTACAAAATGTTTATTTTCATTTAACTTTTTTATTTTTACTTTCCTTTTCAATAGTATTAGGACTTTTAGTTTTTCTAAAAAGAGGAAAGGAGAGATAATCCTTGCGAAGATGGAATCAGAATACAAAAAAAGAGGGTAATGGAAAATTTTCTATCTATAAACCAAATCCAATATTAAATGAGGAAAAAATACGTTCAACATATCAAAATAGTGAGGATGTCAAAGTTGTTCTCCATAAAATTGGGAGTGAAGAAAAAGCTGTTGAGACCTTTTTCATTTATTGCGAAAGTTTAGTGGACAAAAAACAAATAAATCAGATTGTTATTCCTCAATTAGAAAAAATAGCTCAAAAACATCAATATCTTTTCTTAAAGGAAGAAATCCATAAGTATCAACAAGAGCTAGAGTGGACACCTTTAAAAGTGGGAGAAGGGTTAGAGTCTATCTCTTTGGAAATATTTAACGGAAATTTAGTTCTGTATTTTCCTAAGTCGCTTACCTTTTTTTCTGTCAATGCTTCAAATAAACCAAACCGTTCTACTGAACAGTCTAATTACGAAATATCCGTACGTGGGCCAAGAGACAATTTTATTGAAGATATTTCAACAAACGTGGCACTTATTCGTAAAAGATTAAGACATCCCACCTTGTCTTATCAAACGTTGACGTTAGGTAAACGGACCCAAACTCAAATAGGGATATTATATTTAAAAGATGTAGTTAATTTAGAGATTTTAGATAACATTCGAGAATGTCTAACTTTAATTGATATCGATGGCGTAATTAGTTCAACTCAAATTCAAGAGATGGTATCGAAACAATCTTTATCTATTTTTCCTCTTTGTGGTGATACAGCTAGACCAGATTTTGCAGTGGAATGCTTATTGCAAGGTAGAGTAGTGATTATAATTGATGGCTCCCCAATTGTTATTATCGCTCCTGTTACTATAGCTTTTTTAATAAAAGCTGCAGAAGATTCCCACTTTAATTTTCTAACTGTATCATTTGCACGCTTTTATCGGTGGATAGGATTT
>NZ_JAQFUY010000086.1:0-2779 GCF_027716745.1 Bacillus cereus group sp. Bc010 | reverse complement strand
ATACCGATAGGTAAGCCAATTCTTCAGCATTACCTGTTAAGAGTGGCTTTTCCCCCGGTCCACACCGTACGTGAGACTTTCACCTCATACGGCGCTCCATCTAATAATCAAATAGCATGAATTTTGTTCCTGAATCGTTTCAGTTTATTAATTTCCTTATTATTCAAGATGCTGCTCATATCAACTTCATTGTGTATTGCCTTGTGAATTTCCTTATCTACACAGGCTAGATTTGGCAGCTTATTGACTTCTTCTAACGGGAGATTAGGATTAATGTGATGAACATGCAGGTTGTGCTTCCCAAGTGGGACTCCTGTAATTCTACATTTTCCTCTATCTCTGTTGAACGCATATCCTCTATTCATAAAGTACTCAAAATTGTATCGGGGTGAATTCACAAGTTTTTTCCTGACTTTCTCAAGGAGAGAGAGGCTTGTAATTTCATCTAGTCTGACACTGAACTCCTTTGTTCCCTTTCTTCGCTCGATTAATTTACGTCCCGAAGGAGAGTATGGAGTTTCATTTTGAACCTTTTGTTTATATAGGTTTTCGTTCATCTTGGTTAGGTTTAAATGCATAATGCCAATGTAGCCAACTTCGGTTTTAATAGCTAAAGTCTTTTGTGTCCGTTTAGGGTATTTGTCCGCAAGGTTAATACACTTGTTGATAGGATGTAAGACCCCACCACGCCTAGATAGAAGATTAAAAGTCTTTTTTCTTAACTTATAACCTTCTCTATCCATTATGGGAGATTCGGTGGCATATGAATAATAATTTATTAATCCTCTAACCTTTGAGTTATAGGCTAAGATTAGCTGTGCATTACTCAGTTTATCGTGGCTTAATCTTTTGCCGAGAGAAGTGAGTGTGGCTCTGAGTTCTTTTACTTTTCTTTTAATCTTCTTATCAGAAGGAGTTATTTGGCTGATATATCTTGTCTTTTTATCCTTCTTCTTTTTTCCTTTTACACCTTTTAAGACTACCTTGTATTTGAAGCCAAGAAATTCTATTGGCTTATGCCTGATGTTGGTTATTCTTGTTTTCTCTTCGGATAGTTCAAGTTTAAGTTCTTTCTGAAGAAAATTCTTGATAACAGTCTTCCATCTATAAGCATGGGATTTGTTATTAGTGACTAGAACCCAGTCATCAGCATATCTGATTAGATAGCCTGGCTTAAGGTTAGAAGATTTTAAACCTCGTAATTTATGATCGTGTTTCGAATACTCATGTCTGGTTGTAAATTCTTCAAATTGCTTGGCAACCCATTTGTCGAAGGAATGTAAGTATACATTTGCTAAGAGGGGGCTTAATATGCCACCTTGGGGTGTACCATTGTCATTTCTAATGATATTTTTGAAGATTCCAGCTTTGAGGAATTCCGTTATTAGGCACAATATTCGTCTATCTTTGATTCCCATGCTCCATAGTTTTTTTATAAGAATCCTATGGTTTACTTTGTCGAAGAATTGACGAATATCACCTTCTACGATCCAGTGATACCCAGTGTTATGAACAAGGACTTTTACTCTTTCCAACGCATGATAGGTAGTTCTTTCTGGTCGAAACCCAAAGCTGTATTTGAAGAATTGTGCTTCGAGTACAGGCTCTAAGACTTGCTTCATCATTTGTTGAATTATCCGGTCTTCTATGGTTGGAATACCGAGAGGTCGTTGTCCGCCATTAGCCTTTGGAATAAACACACGTTTTATTAGGTGCGCCTTGAAATTTGTGAGTCTACCACGAATTAACTCGATAAGTTTTTCTTCGGATAGTCTGAGGTAGTCTTGGATTGTTTTTCCGTCTACCCCTGGAGTCATGGAGCCTTTATTGCTTTTTAGCGAGTGTATCGCAGTGACAATATTAGGTTTTGACATCGCAATTTCAAGGAGAGATGTGTGTTTGATTCTCGTCTTTTTTTCCATATGCTCTTTTGTTTTTGAGTACAGCTTGTCTAATGTTCTCTTTAATTCTGTTTCTGATTCAAGAGTATTTTCTAGTTTTCGCACCAAATTGCATCACCTCTTTTGCTGAGATTTTGCTCTAAGGTTTAGTCGGTTACTGTTACACATTCCTAGAATAATTTTGCCTTTGCATGATTATTAGACTTGGGCCCTTCCCTCTAGTTATATTACATAACCTTCTTTGGTACTATGACCCTACTGCCATTGGTGTTAAGGAACTTCAGTATTGTATGTGTAATACCTTATATCCACGAACCGATAATTAACCATCGTATGACGTTCTCACCAACTTCAACTGTTCCACATGTTTTAGCCTTACATATAGCCTTAGGACTCACCTTTATGCCGTCAGTTACTAATGAACTAATCGTAATTTGATTCATTAGATGAATAGGGTATAGTCCCTATCCGCAGATTTGATATACCTTATTATCATTTCCACAACTGAAAAGGTATGGTTTTACCTCCTCCATATTTCTAAGGAACGGATAGTATCGACACGTACATTCAGTGATTCGCCAGAATCTATGATTCATTCTATCCATAGCTATTTTATGGCGTCCCGATTACTTTTCTTACCATGTTCCCTGAGGAATTTAGGTTCGATTTTCACCGCCTTCAACGGGCTCATAACAATGATAGGGTTCTCTATTATTGCTATCCGTAGTATTAGACCTTTTCAAGAGTTTACGATGTTCTTGCAAGACTTACTTCCGAGTCTTGATAGTCAAACATGCAGTTAGAACATTTTATAGTTCCCTCGCTTTTATATAGTGTGTTTCCACAACTTTTTGTGCGAGAACAGTTCACACAAGGTA
>NZ_JAQFUY010000085.1:0-2864 GCF_027716745.1 Bacillus cereus group sp. Bc010 | reverse complement strand
TCGGAAAAAAACCACGCTAAGAGAATTTATCTAAAAAAGAGCCGAAATTTACCCCGTTAAGAGTAAATTGGCTCTTTCATATTTAATGTTTCCTTTAATTTTTTTTGGAGGATTGTTGATGATAGTTTGTAAATACTTAGAATACCTTCTAAATAAAAATAAGAAAAAAGAAAAGACACCCTAAAGTGCCTTCCTCCGACTTGAACCACTTTAATTTTAATAATATGTATTGGACGCCAATCCAAATGTTATTTTACCATGTTAAGTTATTTTATACATTGAGAAAAAATAAAAGTACTCTTTTGAGTACCTTTTACTTATCGCAAGCGATCCCATCTCCATCTCTGTCTAATTTCTTGCTATATCCAGGCTCACCTTGTTTAATTGGAGCCTTACCGGCTTTTTTCACTTGTGTGCAATTTTCGTACACTACATTATTTTGCTCCGCTTGATTTGGTTGTTCCTCAGGCTGACTTGCTGGAGTAGTAGCCTGCTTTGGTTCTTCCCTATAACGTCCTACATCATCAATTACAACTTGATTATTAGATGAATCTACAATTTTAACTACGATATCATCTTTGTTTGAGATATTGGCTTCTTTCCCATACGCTCTGAACGCTGTTCCCTTATATCTTTCGTATGGTCCAGCAGATGTTTTAAAAGTGGACACAGACAACTCTTTGTCTACCTTATCGTGTTTTGCATATGCATCTAAATCGAAAGCCAAAGTAATTAATTTCCCATCATCACTAATAGATACTATAGGATTAACACCATCAATTTTCTTATAGGTTTCTGTTAATCTCTTTTGCGTATCATCTTTAAATTTATTAATTTTATCTTGTTTCTTATCAATCGGCTGTTCTACTGGCTTCGGTTCAACTTGCTTTTCTTCCTTTACAGGGGCTGTATTTGTAGTGACGGCAGATTTTACTTCTTGTTTCGGTTCTTCTTTCTTTCCTGTAATAGTATTGAAAATAGAAACGACAATTACCAGATAAATTAAAGAAGCAATTACCATTTTGACCTTGCTACCAGAACGGAATCCAAGTATCTTTTGGTACCATTTACGTTCAGTTTTATGTATTTCAATATCCGTATAACTTTTAATCAAGCTTTCTATTTCTTTACCAGATCCATTCGAATTAAAGGTAAAAATGTCTTTCATCCCTTTGAACTCAAAGTTTGATTTAATTGCGTAATGATCAATAAAGACATTTGTATAGTCACTGAAATGATGCGTAGAGATACTTACTACATCCTTGGCATCTCTATCGTAAGTGAATGTTTGAATGTGTTCTTTTGAAACCGCAGCGTACCCAGTTTTAATTCCTCCAAGGGCAACAGTTGCGATGATAGGAGTGATTCCATATTCTTTTTGATATTTGGTAGCTATAGCTTGCTTGGCAAGTTCTAATTCACTTGGTTGTTTCTCTTTTTTCTTTTTCCCCATGACTTTACTCCCTTTCAAAATGTAAGATTTCTCAAGCAAGTATAACAAATTCAGTTACAACTATTTTGTCACATTTTGTCGAATGAAAATAAAAAAAGAGAGCCGTAGCCCTCATTGGTTAATATGGTAAAATTATGTAAAATTATGTAAAATTTTACCTCTTTATTTTGGAAATGATTTCTTTTATTATGGATTCAAATACAATATCTTTAATTTGAAATATTGAGCGCTGCAACGCTCCGTATTTTGTTTTAGAATCTTCAATAGAGGATTCATATTACCTTGATGTTTAAAGGTGTTTATACGTTAAAATAAGGAGTGTGAGACCTACATAAAATACTTTTTCACCAAGTATGTATATTCCACTAAGAGGTTTAGTGCTTTCTTTTGTGGTTCTGTGTCTAAATCAGAAATTTGGTCTAAAATAACCTCGACTTGTGGTGGAATTCGATATTCTCTGCCAACTAAGTTGTCCAAACTAATGTTATATAGATCAGCAATTTTGATTAGAGTGGAAATGTCAGGTTCTGATCTTCCCGCTTCCCAATTGGTATATGTAGAACGAACAACATTTAAATAGTGAGCAACATCATTTTGAGTTAATTTGGGTGTTTTTGCCCAACCCCTCGAAAAGGTGGATTAAGGGATTTTCCGAAAAACAAATCCCTGTTAAATAGAGAATGAGCGCTTCCTTATACAAGAAAGCGCCCTTTAATTGAGGGAATATTATATTATCTCATCAAAATTATCGGCAAACTGTTCTTCTGAAATTACTCGTATACCGTTTCTTAATAATAAAGCAGTTGTAACTCCATTCCCAGCAATTTTCTTCCCAATAAATTCACCATTATAAATCATTGAACTTCCACAGGATGGACTATACTCCTTAAGAACAACTACTGTTACATTACTATCAATTGCTTTTTTTAAAGTAGTATAAGCTCCTTTGATGTATAGTTCCGTAACGTCTCTACCCGATTTTTCGATTACTTTTGCTGTCCCATCCAATACATCTTCCCCGTTGCCACCTATTATTTCAGCAGGTTCTCTGGGGGTCGAAAAACCCCCTAGCAATTCAGGGCATACAGGTATTGCTTTATTCTCTCCTATTAGTTGACTGATTTTATGATCTAAACAATGTGTACCGTTATATCTTACGCCTAATCCTGCTAAACAAGAACTTACTAATATCATTGACATCACCCCAGTTTGGTATCACCTAATGTCATTGTACGACCAACTCCCATTATTAAATAGAACAAATTGAGCGCTATCTTTATTAAAGAATGGGGCCGATTGCAGAATCACAATGAACTTCCAGTATAATCACTTTTTAGGGGTACCGCCACATGCCCATCAACTTAAGAACGAAAACAAAATGAACTTTCGTTCAAACAAACTAAAAAACACG
>NZ_JAQFUY010000084.1:0-2886 GCF_027716745.1 Bacillus cereus group sp. Bc010 | reverse complement strand
AATTGTCGATAGGTAAGTCTTTGAGGTTATCTCCAACTTTTCCCCCGATCCGCACGGTACGTGCCACTTTCACGGCATACCGCGGTCCACCTATATTGTAGTTTTCTTTTCATCTAATAATGATAAGCTCTAAGCAAACAACGCTAGTTGTTCATGTTCCATATCCACTTCATTTTGTGATTACATACAGATTTCCTCATTTTTGACTAATTTCCGCAATTTATTAAGTTTGCCTAACTGTTCCTCGTTGAGTTTTAATTTATTGAGGAATTGGTTTATGGTTTCTATATTGGTCGCGTGTATTAGTGTATGGACACTTGGCTTGATGATGGTAAGATTTTTGTAGCTGTCATCCCTTGTTTCACTCCATAATCGCTTATGGTGACAGTGGATGTCCCAAGGCGAGAGTTTCTCACCTGTTACACTGCATCTTCCTTTTTGTGCAATATAAAGAGAAATTCGATTATCATTGTATTCTATGGTTGCCCGTTCATTTATAACTGGGTTTTCTCTTAACCATTTCAGTTCCGCTTCGGTTATTTCTGCCAAGTTTTTGTGTATAAGGGCTCGTCCTTCTGCGGTGTATCTGTTAATAGATTGCTTTTTCATCATCGGTTTTTTGTGTTGAATATAGGAGATTGGTAAAATAGGACATTTCATGAGAAATCTCATCGCTTTTGACTTTAGGTATGGTTTAATACCTCTGTCTTTCCCTTTATATTTCCCTATATTCGTGTATCCGTTTGTGTTGCATTTTCCTCTAATTTTTGACTTTGGGAATCTGTTATACATCATGTGACCAAGACTATGGTTCATTTTACTGAAATCCAGGGAAGCATGCGTTGCTATTTTATAATAGTTGTGCTTACCAATGACCATGCTGTTGTATATACTGATTCTCTTAATTGTTTCATTAGAGTTTGGGGTTCTCTGTATCCTTTTCACTTGTTTTGCTAAATCTTGTTTTGTTTTTTTCCAGTGCTTTTGGAGAGATGTGTGTTACTGCAATGTATCGTGTGTTACCGTTCTTCTTACCTTTCTTTACAGCCTTAAGAGTGAAACCTAAGAATTCACTCTGTTGCTTTTTCAGATTGGTTACTTTAGACTTTTCGGTTGAGATAGGCAGTTTTAGACGTTCTTCTAACCACATTTGAGTTGCTTCGAAAATTTTCTCCGCATTCCTACGTGTATTTGTAAAGATTTTAAAATCATCTGCGTATCTTACGATATACATTGGTTTCATCTTGGATGTTTTGGATAGACAATATATTACAGTGTCATTACTCCAAATCCCATCTTTCAATCTCGGCTTTACCTTCTTGGCTTTGAAAGTTTCCCATTGATTACTAATCCACCAGTCAAATTCGTTAAGGTTAACATTGGCGAGTAGTGGACTAAGGATACCACCTTGCGGGGTACCTTTGGTCGGAAATATCGTTTTGCCGTTAGGCAGTTGCACTGGCGCTTTCAATATTTTCCGGATAATGACTAGTAGTTGTTTGTCACGAATACCCAGTGTCCATAGTTGGCGCATGAGTTTGACGTGACTTACTTCGTCAAAGAATCCCTGAATGTCTATATCCACCACATATGTAAGGTTTTGCTGATTTACCCGTTTTGTTGCGTCTGCTATAGCATTTTCAGCACTTCTGTTTGGGCGAAATCCATGACTTCGGTTACAGAAGTGTGCTTCACAGATAGGCTCCATTACTTGTAAGATGCATTGTTGGATAATCCTATCCCACATACTTGGTATTCCCAGAGGTCTGGTTTTCCCATTGGGTTTCAGTATTTCCTTGCGCCTTACTTTCTGCGGTTGGTAGTTTTGAAAGCGTCTTTTTACTTCGTTCAAGAAATAGCTTTGTTCCATTCTCTCAATATCCTTAATGTTTACATTGTCACAAGCTGCTGTTTTACTCCCTTTGTTTCCTTTAATATTACGAAACGCGAGGAGTATATTTTCATCTGATATAATGATAGGCATTAAATTTTTAAAAGAATTTTTCTTTGTTGCCTTCTGGTATAAGTTATCTAAGAAAGTTTGGATACCGTAGTATTCGTTGTGTCTTAGTTTCTTATTCTTTGGCGTGGACTTAGTTCTATCATTCATGGTCTATCACCTACTCTCATATTGATTTGGTGACCTTTTGAGTCTTACCAGAATCCATGCAAGATTAGATGAAATTTCAGTTCCTACAAATAGGCTTGTGGCTGTTCCTCCAATTCCATTACAGAATCTTCAACGGTCGTGCCACTACTCTCACCACTATTAAGAATACTTCCCTCGGTTACCCGTTTCGTATTCAACTATATCCGCCGATAGAGTCATAGACCCAACGTTAGTGGCTTTCGACGTTCCGTTCAGACTATCGTTGTTTTAAAGATCTTTCAATCTCCGATTTAGGTGCTTGCTTTACCCCGTGTCTAGCTCCGTTGCCTGTAACAACGTTAGGATTGGTCACTATGCGATGTTTCCAATCCATTAGACAAGTCTTATTTTCAGACTCCGAATCATTTCTGACCCGTAAACCTATCGAGGTGTACATTCGCAAGTTCGTCAGTGTTTACACATTCTCACCTTGTCGGTTGACAGCATACGGTACTTAGTTAGTTCCAGCCGGTTTATTATTCCTGCTGGCTTTCGGTTATCCATATAGACACTACGAACCGTAACCGCATGTTTTACCCTGCTTCCAACATCTCACTCTGCCGAGTGTATGCAGTTGGGAATCTCACTGGGAGAGTTTCGGGGCGTTACTCCTTCATTCCTCTCACTCGCCTGAACAGTTATCCTACTCTTTATTGTTTTCGATGTTTCTACAATTAAGAATAGTCCTCGTTGTCGCCTATGCTCCCGCATTACTTACTCGAGAACGTCTCGCACCG
>NZ_JAQFUY010000083.1:0-2947 GCF_027716745.1 Bacillus cereus group sp. Bc010 | reverse complement strand
GCTCATTTGCGACTTCCTTATGTTAACATTTTCATCTTTCAATGTCAACTAAGTTTTTCATTTCGTTTGTCGCTTTCAACGTTGTTGTCATCGGCGACTTGTTTTATATTACACCCCTATTCAGTAATAGTCAACATTAATCTTTCGCTTTTTTAGAAAAGATGAAACAGCTACTCATATTCCTCTTTATTTTCCATACATATAATTAAAATATCCGAAAGGGGTGTAGGGGTTGTTCGATCCTACCTTATTACACATCATCAATGCTCATTCAAGAAATCCACACTATCATAAGAAGTTTCCTATCATTCTATTTTGGAGCCAAAAAAGTGGTTGTACTTCTCTTGCCAAGTGGTTCTTTTACCAAATTGATTTATTACAAACAGCTCTAAATTATAGCCCTTTCATTCATAATTATGAATATGATATATACAAAAATGCGCCTGCCTATAGTCTACGGCTAGGTATAGCGTTACGAGAAAAACAAAAAGAAACTTTTAAACTTGTTCGTAACCCTTATAAGAGAGCAGTCAGTTCTTTCGTATCCTTAATTGCACCTCCTTATATAGAAAATCCCGAATGGAAGCCTATCCGAAAGTTTCTATATCAAGACGAAAATTCGTCCAAAGGGCTCTCATTTAAACAATTTCTATACTATCTACTTATTAATGGGGCACAAGCAAATAGTATTAACCCTCATTTCACAAAACAATATATAGCTGATGAAGAAAAATATGTAACCAATTATATATACTTAGAAAACTTCAATCAGGATATGAAAGCATTAGAAAAGCGTTTCGAATTAAAAGCTGCACCAATAAATGAGTTTTCAACATCCTGGCATCATCAAACTCCCTCGATGATTTATAAAGGGAATTTTAGCGAATCCGATATTACTGACCCTTTATTCCCCCGTCTTCCAACTTTCGAAAGTTTTTATGATACTGAATGTATACAACTCGTTCAAACAATATTTCAAAATGATTTCAATACGTATAAATATAGCAAAGAATATCCATACTGATTTCAATCTATTATCTTTCCAAATAAAAAACACCTATATATAAGGTGTTTTTTATTTAAACTATATACAACATACTGCTTAGCATTCCTTACTATTCAAGTTATTCCTCTTTAATAACTTACTTATTTTTTGTTTATCTGCCCATCCTACCCCTATTAAAACTAAACTTCCTCCTATTACTATCTTCCAAGTTACAGACTCATCTAATAAAACAATTGAAGCAACAATACTTATTAATGGTAACGCATTTAAATATAACCCACTTACTGATGCCGAGACTGTCTCTAATGCTCTATTCCAAAGCCAATACGCTAAAATTGTTGCCCCTATAACAAGATACATTACACTAAATCCAGTCTTCCATGTTTCGATTTCTGGGAAACCATAGTAAAAAGTTTCTACCATTGCAAATGGTAATAAAATAACAGCTCCAATAATTAAAGTTAATGTTGTAAAAACCTTGTTTGATAAATACTGTTCTTGTTTTGGTCTTTTCAGCAATACTGTATAGAGGGCAAATAAGAAAGTGCTTAATAAAATAAGGGTATCTCCTATTAAAGATACTTCTTGATCCCCGTTACTAGATGGGATTGTAATAAGAAGTACTCCAATAGCCCCGAGTACAATACCAACCCAATAATTAAGCTTAATTTTTTCTTTCAAAAAGAACGCTGAAAAAAGAATTGTAACTAACGGTAAAGCAGCATCAATAATACTAACATGCAATCCACTTGTTAAAGAAATACCGTAGGATGTGAACATAAAGTAACCAGCTACACCAGTAAAAGATAGTAAACTCATTCTTTTCCACGGCACTTGTTTATGTACAACCGATCTTTTTAATTGTTTAAATGAAAATAGCAAACAAATTCCACCCGCGAAGAAAAGGCGAATAAATAACAAAGTAAATGGCTGAATAGATTCTAACGCCCACTTTGTTGGTGCAATGGCTGTTCCCCATAATATAACAGCTACTAATAACATGCATATTTCTTTCATAATCTCCCACACCCATCAAAAATATATGTTAATTACCTTAATTATAGATTTTTTGATGAATGAAATCCTTTAAAAACGAAAAAACATTGTATAAATTGAAACTTTAATCAGTGGGGGTTTACTTCAGCGCATGTCACATAGCTCAAAAGCATTGCGAAATGTTGGCTTGTACACGATGAAATAAAGTTACTTAAACAATAATAGGATGGTTACTGTAAAAGAAGTAGATACTGCCATGCAAGCCGATACGAACTACCCAGGAGTTCAATCAAACTCTGTTCAAGCGATTCGCAGAGCCTTATATGCAGAAGTGAAGAGCTTTTTTAAAGCGTTGGAACAATGGAAGAAAAATCCTGAGAAGTTCCCAAATTATTCTCGTTCCACTGACAAGCGAATCATTGAAATCTATCAAGTCCCTAAAGTGGATAATAACGGGCATTGGATAGTTCCGATGAATGTGGCATTCAGAAAAAATTCGGTTCCATTAAAATACGTATGCCGAAAAATTTAAGACAAAAAAATCTCCTACATTTAGATTGTACCGAAGCAAAAAGGTCGGTTCTTTGAGGTGCATTATACATATGAAATGCACGTTTCTCAAATGAAGAAACCATCCACGACTACGAGTAACGCTTTGAGTTACGATTTAGGTGTAGATAGATTAGTAAGTTACGTGACAAATCGTAGGGTAGCATGAATGCTAGAGCGTCAAACTGTCTAGCAATAGACGAAAAGACCTAGCGCTCGAACTCAAGCCCCCACTGAAAAGCCTTGTCTCACTGGGGTAGTTGACTTTAAAACGTCTCTATTTCATCCTTTTCCCTCTTTACGATTACTAAATATATGAATTATGACATTTGATATATAAAAATAAACACAAAAAAACCTAAGTCGAAACGACTTAGGCTTTTGCTTGGCGACGTC
>NZ_JAQFUY010000082.1:0-3168 GCF_027716745.1 Bacillus cereus group sp. Bc010 | reverse complement strand
CAGTTTTTTGTTTTGGCATATTATCACCTTTCTCCTATATTTTTATATTTCCATTTTATCATAATTAGACCAAAAGGTCAAAAAAAATTAGACCAAAAGGTATAAAAAATTAGACCAAAAAGTATAAAAAATTAGACCAAAGAAAATGCCCTTCAATAGCTATATATCAGCTTAAAATCTACTTTTTACCCCCTGCTTACTCTTTTCTATATATTTAAGGCGATAAATATCGCCTTAAATATATTCTTTTTTCATTTTTTTTAGAGGGCTTTCCACAATGCAATAGTCGAGTAGTATTTTTTGAGAAAACCACTCAAAAAATCTCCACTCTTTTGCTATTGCATAGTGAAATTCGGCAGGTGTGAGCATGTCGCCAAGCCGAACATACCAAAAACGAGGATTTAAGTTGCACGACTTGGACTAGCAATTGTACCTGCCGAACCGCCTTGATCTATCGTTCAAGAATTTCACTAATGCCATATAAAATTACGTTAAGTTCCTGGGGGCTAGCCCCCAAACCCCCAGCCAGCACTCACACCCAAAAACAAGGGGGATACCAATAAAAAAGTCAAAATCCACTATATAGGATTTTGACTTTTTTATTGGTATTGAACTACAAGGGTCCCTACAGGCTGTTTTTGAACACCCGTAGTTCTTTTTAAAAGGGATTAATTTATCAGATTTATTAAATGAATAATTCATAAAATCCCCTTTCAATCACTCTGTTGTATGGCAATTTATCAAGTAGGCAGTTGTACATAAGTAGTGTATGCAGGGGACAAAAATGTGTATATAACTGGATAAGCCTTTTTTATTTTTGGCTTGGTATGAAAAAAGAACCCTAATGTTGGATAGGGTTCTTTTTAGGGGTAACAGTTGAAGGTTGAAGGTATATTTCATATTTATTATGTACTTTACTCTTATATTCATTCGAATAGGAAACACATATGTTTGGAGTAATTTGCAAAGCGATTGTTGGAAAAGGAAAAATTAGCGGTAAGTGTCAATGGTAAGCGGACTGGAAGGGGTCAGCGGTTTGTGCTGATCCATGAAAGGAGCATTAAGGAATTGACACGTGCAATTGATTCTTCACCCTCTTGGCCTGTCAAAACGTCAAACGTTTTGGCCTGCCAACCGGCGAGGGAGTCCCTCAAGGATTGAGGGGTTGGGGAGTTCGATTGATGGGGTCAAGGGGAAGAGTTCCCCTTGTAGGTTCGGACAAAGTCCGAGGTTTTTTTGCCATGCAAGGCATGGTTTGGCGAAGCCAACGAGCCTCGCAGAGCACGTCCAAATGAAATTTGGTATAACGTGCTAGACCAAATTATTGGATTCTCTCAATCTTCGTGCTATGCTGATTACCAAAAGGGGGGCTTACTTGTGGCTCATGTAGAAAAATATACAAAAGGCAGCGTACAAGGATTATCGATTCATTGGGACAGAAAAACAGAAAATCATTCGAATCAAGAGATTGATAATGAGCGGTCAAATTTAAATTATGATTTATGCGAAAAAGAAGGAGATACACTTTCCCGCATGAATGATCGATTACGTGAAGTACATTGTTTGAATCGGAAAGATGTAAAAGTTTGTAGTGATTGGGTTGTTACGTTACCAGAAAACTTGAAGGGGACTTCAGAAAAAGAACAACGTGAATTTTTTGAAAAAACCTATGAGTTTTTAGCGAATCGTTATGGCGGTGAAAAAAATGTATTGTCCGCTAACGTACATAAGGACGAAACAACACCTCATATGCATTTTGCTTTTATGCCTGTTGTTTGGGACGAGAAAAAACAACGGGAAAAAGTTTCAGCCAAAGAGGTTTTAACAAGAAAAGATTTAAAGACATTCCACCAAGATTTAGATACATTTTTGAAAAAGGAAATACCACACATCTACAAAGATGGAATTTTAAATGATAAAACGATTGGTGTTGATACCGTTAAGGATTTAAAAAAGCATTCTCTAGAAATAGAGAAACAAAAAAAGGCGATGGATGCGGAAATAAAGATAAAAGAAAAAGACTTGGAGAGAAAAATCCAATCTTTAGATAAAGAATTTGAAAGTAAAAAGAAAAAGCTTTTAGATCTCAGTGAACAATTACCACAAGAAATCAAAATCAATGCAAAAGGGAAAGAGAAAAAAACAGAGGTTGTGAAAAAAGGATTATTTAAAACAGAAACGATAACCAAAAACACTGGGAATTGGATTATTGGAACGAACGAATTGAAAAGAGTACAAAAAATGGTGAACGCTGCCTATATGGTCAAAAGGGATTATGAACGTTTGCAAAGTACAGATTTGGTGGAAGAAAATAAAAAATTACACCTGCAAGTAGAGGGCTTGTCTAACAATTTAAAAGCATCTCATCAGATTAATGCGGAGTTGAGAGAGAGAAATAAAGAATTACATACAAAAATAGGCTCGTTACAAGCTCATATAAACGATTTGAAGATAAACGTAAAGGTTTTATATCAACAAACGAAAAAAGTCTTTAAAGAGCAATTTAAAACGTTTAGAGGGCTTGTTAAGAATGAACTAGTTGGAAGGGAAGTAGAGGATTACTTTGAGCGTGAACATAAAAACGAAATGACTAAACAACGAGGATATGATATGGAAAGGTAAAACCGCCTTAGAATCAATTCTTGGGCGGTTTATTCAACTGCATTAATTGGAGCCTTATTATTATTAAAATCTTCGAATCTAGCAAGTAAGTATTTCTCTTTTGTATCTTTACCACGATGAACAAGGCTTGGATGTATCATTATTGCTCCAGTTCTTCTAGTAATTATTTGGGCTTGCTCCAGTGTTTTTAATGTGTCTATTACAGTTTGTCTAGATACCTTGCTTTTTTCGGTCAATTCTCTTGTAGTTATAATTAACGTATTTGTTGATTTGTCCATGTTTTCTAATATGTATTTTACAACTTGCATTTTTTTATTACCTAAACTATCTATTAATTGAACGATTGCAGTTAAATATGTGATCATAAAACCATTTCTAGGAGTTTTCTTTATGACTTCATCAGTTTCTATTATTTCACCTGTATCTAGGTTTCTCCATCGACTTTTACCGTTATATATTATTTCGTTTTCAGTTTTTTGTTTTGGCATATTATCACCTTTCTCCTATATTTTTATATTTCCATTTTATCATAATTAGACCAAAAGG
>NZ_JAQFUY010000081.1:0-3261 GCF_027716745.1 Bacillus cereus group sp. Bc010 | reverse complement strand
ACAACTTGGGGCCTTAGCTCAGCTGGGAGAGCGCCTGCCTTGCACGCAGGAGGTCTGCGGTTCGATCCCGCATAGCTCCACCATTCCTTACTGCAAAAACACAAGAAAACTTCAGAGTGTACCTGAAAAGGTTCACTGCGAAGTTTTGCTCTTTAAAAATCTGGATCAAGCTGAAAATTGAAACGACACACTGTTTCATTTCTCCGTAATAAGAAATGAAAAGCGGTGTGTTCGAGTCTCTCAAATTTTCGCAACACTGAAGTGTTTTACGAAACATCTTCGGGTTGTGAGGTTAAGCGACTAAGCGTACACGGTGGATGCCCTGGCAGTCAGAGGCGATGAAGGACGTGCTAATCTGCGATAAGCGTCGGTAAGGTGATATGAACCGTTATAACCGGCGATTTCCGAATGGGGAAACCCAGTGTGATTCGTCACACTATCATTACGTGAATACATAGCGTAATGAAGCGAACCGGGGGAACTGAAACATCTAAGTACCCCGAGGAAAAGAAATCAACCGAGATTCCCCCAGTAGCGGCGAGCGAACGGGGAGCAGCCCAGAGTCTGAATCAGCTTGTGTGTTAGTGGAACGGTCTGGAAAGTCCGACGGTACAGGGTGATAGTCCCGTACACGAAAGCACACTTGCTGTGAACTCGAAGAGTAGGGCGGGACACGTGGTATCCTGTCTGAATATGGGGGGACCATCCTCCAAGGCTAAATACTCCTGACTGACCGATAGTGAACCAGTACCGTGAGGGAAAGGCGAAAAGAACCCCGGCGAGGGGAGTGAAAAAGAACCTGAAACCGTGTACGTACAAGCAGTGGGAGCCTCTTTATGGGGTGACTGCGTACCTTTTGTATAATGGGTCAGCGACTTATATTCTGTAGCAAGGTTAACCGTATAGGGGAGCCGAAGGGAAACCGAGTCTTAACTGGGCGTTAAGTTGCAGGGTATAGACCCGAAACCCGGTGATCTAGCCATGGGCAGGTTGAAGGTTGGGTAACACTAACTGGAGGACCGAACCGACTAATGTTGAAAAATTAGCGGATGACTTGTGGCTGGGGGTGAAAGGCCAATCAAACCGGGAGATAGCTGGTTCTCCCCGAAAGCTATTTAGGTAGCGCCTCGTGAACTCATCTTCGGGGGTAGAGCACTGTTTCGGCTAGGGGGCCATCCCGGCTTACCAACCCGATGCAAACTACGAATACCGAAGAATGTTATCACGGGAGACACACGGCGGGTGCTAACGTCCGTCGTGAAGAGGGAAACAACCCAGACCGCCAGCTAAGGTCCCAAAGTCATGGTTAAGTGGGAAACGATGTGGGAAGGCACAGACAGCCAGGATGTTGGCTTAGAAGCAGCCATCATTTAAAGAAAGCGTAATAGCTCACTGGTCGAGTCGGCCTGCGCGGAAGATGTAACGGGGCTAAACCATGCACCGAAGCTGCGGCAGCGACGCTTATGCGTTGTTGGGTAGGGGAGCGTTCTGTAAGCCGTTGAAGGTGGCCTGTGAGGGTTGCTGGAGGTATCAGAAGTGCGAATGCTGACATAAGTAACGATAATGCGGGTGAAAAACCCGCACGCCGGAAGACCAAGGGTTCCTGTCCAACGTTAATCGGGGCAGGGTGAGTCGACCCCTAAGGCGAGGCCGAAAGGCGTAGTCGATGGGAAACAGGTTAATATTCCTGTACTTGGTGTTACTGCGAAGGGGGGACGGAGAAGGCTATGTTAGCCGGGCGACGGTTGTCCCGGTTTAAGCATGTAGGCGGAGGTTCCAGGTAAATCCGGTACCTTTTAACGCTGAGGTGTGATGACGAGGCACTACGGTGCTGAAGTAACAAATGCCCTGCTTCCAGGAAAAGCCTCTAAGCATCAGGTAACACAAAATCGTACCCCAAACCGACACAGGTGGTCAGGTAGAGAATACCAAGGCGCTTGAGAGAACTCGGGTGAAGGAACTAGGCAAAATGGTGCCGTAACTTCGGGAGAAGGCACGCTGGCATGTAGGTGAAGTCCCTCGCGGATGGAGCTGAAGCCAGTCGAAGATACCAGCTGGCTGCAACTGTTTATTAAAAACACAGCACTGTGCAAACACGAAAGTGGACGTATACGGTGTGACGCCTGCCCGGTGCCGGAAGGTTAATTGATGGGGTTAGCGGCAACGCGAAGCTCTTGATCGAAGCCCCGGTAAACGGCGGCCGTAACTATAACGGTCCTAAGGTAGCGAAATTCCTTGTCGGGTAAGTTCCGACCTGCACGAATGGCGTAATGATGGCCAGGCTGTCTCCACCCGAGACTCAGTGAAATTGAACTCGCTGTGAAGATGCAGTGTACCCGCGGCAAGACGGAAAGACCCCGTGAACCTTTACTATAGCTTGACACTGAACACTGGTCCTTGATGTGTAGGATAGGTGGGAGGCTTTGAAGTGTGGACGCCAGTCTGCGTGGAGCCATCCTTGAAATACCACCCTTTAATGGCTGGTGTTCTAACGTAGACCCGTAATCCGGGTTGCGGACAGTGTCTGGTGGGTAGTTTGACTGGGGCGGTCTCCTCCTAAAGAGTAACGGAGGAGCACGAAGGTTAGCTAATCCTGGTCGGACATCAGGAGGTTAGTGCAAAGGCATAAGCTAGCTTGACTGCGAGAGTGACGGCTCGAGCAGGTGCGAAAGCAGGTCTTAGTGATCCGGTGGTTCTGAATGGAAGGGCCATCGCTCAACGGATAAAAGGTACTCCGGGGATAACAGGCTGATACCGCCCAAGAGTTCATATCGACGGCGGTGTTTGGCACCTCGATGTCGGCTCATCACATCCTGGGGCTGTAGTCGGTCCCAAGGGTATGGCTGTTCGCCATTTAAAGTGGTACGCGAGCTGGGTTTAGAACGTCGTGAGACAGTTCGGTCCCTATCTGCCGTGGGCGCTGGAGAATTGAGGGGGGCTGCTCCTAGTACGAGAGGACCGGAGTGGACGCATCACTGGTGTTCGGGTTGTCATGCCAATGGCACTGCCCGGTAGCTAAATGCGGAAAAGATAAGTGCTGAAAGCATCTAAGCACGAAACTTGCCCCGAGATGAGTTCTCCCTGACCCTTTAAGGGTCCTGAAGGAACGTTGAAGACGACGACGTTGATAGGTCGGGTGTGTAAGCGTAGCGATACGTTGAGCTAACCGATACTAATGAACCGTGAGGCTTAACCTTACAACGCCGAAGATGTTTTGGCGAAAGACAGAGACAATATTCAGCCTGATTACAGATTAGATTG
>NZ_JAQFUY010000080.1:0-3375 GCF_027716745.1 Bacillus cereus group sp. Bc010 | reverse complement strand
GTTCGGCAGGTACAATTGCTAATCCAAGTCGTGCTACCTAAATTCTCGTTTTTGGTATGTTCGGCTTGGCGACATGCTCACACCTGCCGAATTTCGGAATGCAAGGAGGAAGGAGGAAGATTTTTTGAGTGGGTTTCTCAAAAAATACTCTCCGTTCCTTGTATGGAGAAAAGCCCTTTAAGGAGATATAGAAGGGAAATTAGTAAAAACGTTGATATATAAGAGTTTACTAGATTGTTATGTGTCATCAGCTGTGACACGTATATGTGTCATCAGCTGTGACACATGTTTGAAACAGGATGAGTCATTTTATGATTGATATACTTTCTTTTATGACCTATAATGTGTCATATATTATACATAAACGTATCATCAACTATGAAACATTTCAAAAAAGGGGAGAAAATTTAATGTCGATAGAGGTGCTAAAATTGGACGAAAAGATTACAGTTGAATTGACTCCAGAACAACTTCATCAACTCCAAAAGCTTGTGGAACTTGAGGAAAATCATTTATCTAAAGAAAACGAATACGAAGAGAGAAAAAAGAATCATAATTTTATTCAGCTTTATCGTGATAACATGCCAGAATTACGTTGGTTAATGTCTAATCATAGCTTTGCAAGTTCCTTGCTCTTTTTCATTTTGGAACACATGGATAACAGAAATGCTCTAGCCTGCTCTTATTCTGTTTTTGAGGATTATTTTGGAAAGTCGAGATCAACTGTATATAGAGCAATAAAACTACTAGAAGAGAACGGATTTTTAGATGTCTTAAAAATGGGAACATCAAATGTTTATGTAATTAACGAGAATCTAGCTTGGTCTGATTCAAATGACAAGAAAAAATTTGCTAAATATGACGGGAAAATCCTTGTCAGCAAAAAAGAAAATAAAGACTACGAATACCAAAGTCAATTTGACAGATTTAAAGCTTTAAGAGAACGAGAGAATCTAAAATAAAGCGGGTAGTAAAGTCTACTCGCTTTATTTATGTTTTCATCGCTCCATGTCATACCCTCGTTGTCTAGTCTTCAATTCTTTTTTATGCTCACGCTCAAATTGATTATCTATCTTCTTCATATCCAATTCATTCTTAATAAGGCCTCTAAACGCCTTGAATTGCTCTTTAAAAACTTTTTTCGTTTGTTGATACAAAACCCTTACATTTTCTTTTAAAACGCCTATATGAGCTTTTAAAGAGCTTATTTCAGTATTTAATGTTTCAACTTGATTCATTAGCTTTCTATTTTCCTTTGTCTTTTGATAGACTTCCTCACGAAGGTTTTTATTTTCTTGGACTAAATCTGTCGTCTGCAAGCGTTCATAATCTTTTTTTACAGTGGATGCTGCCGTTATCAAATCTTCTAATTGTTTAATTTGCTTTGGTGTATAAACATAATTACCAGTTTCTTTTTCAATGATTTTAGGTTTCCCAATAAATTTGGATTCCACCTCTGTCTTAATCTCTTTCTTTTTGCTCTTTAGATTCATTTTCTTTTCAGGAATTTGCTCACTAACTTTTACAAGTTGATCTTTCTTTTTGACAATTTCTCCTTCTAGCCATTGAATTTCTTTTTCTAAATCCTTTTTTTCTTTGTACTCGTTCACATCTTTATATTCGTTTGAGCCAACTAGTTTTCGTTCAATGCCACGCTCTTTCAATATGTTTTCTAACAACTTCACTTCTTTTTCTCGCCAATCATCAAAAGGACGTGTTTTATCTAACGTTGGATCTTGTTGCGTAATCGCTCGGTCAAATGATACTTGCTTTTCAAGCCCTCGCTTATATCCACTCGCCACAGGCACAAAATTTAAATGCATATGAGGGCTTGTCTCGTCATTATGAATGACCGCATTATAAACTTTTAAATTAGGATTGCGTTTCTCAAAATCCTTAAACCACTCTAACAAAATTTCATTTGCTCTTTCATAATCGGCATTGCGAATGAAGTCGTTCAAATCACCAACTTGAATAATCATTTCTTGCTGAAGCGAAGTTTTCTTACTGGACTGAATGTGCTTATAATAATCGTCAATTTTTCTATCAGATCGTTTTTGTTTGGCGTTATATTTCTCCAACGCTTCCCCGAACTCTTCTTGATATAACCCTTTCAAATTTTTCTGAACAAGATATTTATTTTCATTAGACTTTGAATAATCTATATGCGAATTTCGCTCTTTTTCCTTCTCGCTCATTGTCCTGTTATTGTGTTTAATGTTGGTTTTGTTCGTTGCCTTTTTGAGAGAAACTGACATACTCATAACGAATCAACTCCTTGCCCCCACTATACCAAAAGTTTTGTTACTTTGGCAAAGTAACCTTTTCTGTATTGTGACATTCCGCTACGCTCCATGTACACAATGAAAAGGCTCTGCGAGGCCGTTTTGGCTATCGCCAAGCCATGCAAAGCATGGCAAAAAACAAAACCTTGGACTCTGTCCAAACCTGCTGGGGAACTCTTCCCCAGACCCACTCAATCGAGCTCCCCAACCCCTCAATCCTTGAGGGGCTCCCTCGCCGGTGGGCAGGGTCAAAAGGGTACCTTTTGACAACCACAAGAGGGTTGCATAGTGAGTGTGTCAACTCCTTATCCTCCCGCTCCCTTACGGGTTCGGTCCGGTACCGTTGACACACTCCATGCAAATACCTCTGCTCTTTTTATTGCCATTTTAATCGACCAGCATTATGTTCATTCCAAATACCAAATCCCTCTGAATACTTTTTATCTAAAAACATTGGTAATCTTTCCTTCATTCCTTCTGCAAGATTAAGTGTCAATAACTCATTTTTATCTACCCAAAATATACTACCTTCATCTGTTTTATCTAACAGTTCTCCACTAAATACTTCTGTTCTATAATTAAAAACAAAAAACTTTTCACCAGTTTCATTATTAAACCAATAAATAACTCCACATGGTTCTAAATTAGAAATCATTAATCCTGTTTCCTCTTTTACTTCTCTTATAGTGGAATCGATTAGACTTTCCCCATCCTCCACATGCCCTCCAGGGAACGAAATTCCCTTCCAAGATTTAATTCTATCTTGAACTAGGACTTTATTATTTTTCTTATCATAAATCATACACATATTTGTTAATGTAACTTTAGCCACAAAATTACCCCCTTGTCTAAGTTAAATTCCCCTGGATAATTCTAGCATTTCTATAAGATTAGAAAAAGGATCTCCTTGTTTTTGGGTGTGAGTGTTGGCTGGGGGTCTGGGGGCTAGCCCCCAAGAATTCAACGTAACTTTATATAGCATAAGTGAAATTTTTGAACGATAAATCAAGGCGGTTCGGCAGGTACAATTGCTAATCCAAGTCGTGCTACCTAAATTCTCGTTTTTGGTATGTTCGGCTTGGCGACATGC
>NZ_JAQFUY010000079.1:0-3698 GCF_027716745.1 Bacillus cereus group sp. Bc010 | reverse complement strand
GCTGCATTGGTTGTTCTTCCACTTGTGGTTCTACTGCCACTTGCTGCATTGGTTGTTCTTCCACTTGTGGTTCTACTACTACTTGCTGCATTGGTTGTTCTTCTACTTGGTGTACAGGCTTATTCTCTACTCGTTCTTTCATAGAAGGTTGCATTGCATTCGTTCTAGCTGCATGTCTTTCCACTAATCGCGCTCTATCTTGTTTCAACATAACAACATTGAATGGTACGTGACGCTTTTTCTCACGTTTAGGTTCTTCTTTTTGTACAACTGGTGGCTCTTCTGCGACCGGTGTTTCCTCTGCAACTGGTTGTTCTTCTTCAATCACTGTTTCTTCCACAACTGGTTGTTCTTCTACGACCGGTGTTTCTTCTGCAACTGATTGTTCTTCTTCAATCGCTGCTTCTTCTACAACTGATTGTTCTTCTTCAATCGCTGCTTCTTCTACAACTGATTGTTCTTCTTCAATCGCTGCTTCTTCTACAACTGATTGTTCTTCTTCAATCGCTGCTTCTTCTGCAATTAAAACGTCCGCAAAGCTTTGAACATCTTTTTTCGTTTGTTCATCAGCTTCAGCAACATGTATGAATTCATTCTTTTGTTCAATTGCTTCATTTAACACCATTTCTTGCTGCGTTTCCTCAAGTACTACAGGTTCGGCTTCTTCTGGTGCTTTTGTTTCCGCAATTACTTCCACTTCTTCTGACTCTTCTGCTTCCGCAATTACTTCTACTTCTTCTGACTCTTCTGCTTCCGCAATTACTTCCACTTCTTCTGACTCTTCTGTTTCTGCAATTACTTCCACTTCTTCTGATTCTTCTGTTTCTGCAATTACTTCCACTTCTTCTGACTCTTCTGTTTCCGCAATTACTTCCACTTCTTCTGATTCTTCTGTTTCTGCAATTACTTCCACTTCTTCTGACTCTTCTGTTTCTGCAATTACTTCCACTTCTTCTGACTCTTCTGTTTCTGCAATTACTTCCACTTCTTCTGATTCTTCTGCTTCCGCAATTACTTCCACTTCTTCTGATTCTTCTGTTTCTGTAATTACGTCTACCTCTTCAAATTCTTCTGGTATTTCCACAATGATTGTTTCTTCAAGCTTTTCTTCTGCTTTGACAATCACTGATTCTTCTGGAGCTTGCTTTTCTACTTCAATAGTAGGTTGGTCTATTTCTGTATTACGTTTCATTTCTTCTGATAATATTGTATCCTCGTGCTCTACTTTAGAAGCTAATGATTCTGTTTGTAGAACATTTTCTACCACTACATCTTTTTCTTGCTTCGCATCTTCCATACGCTCAGCAATTGTTTCATGAAGTAATTCAGCCGCTGGAACTTCCTGCGGTGCACTCATTTCTTGAGCCACTTCTTTTTCTTCTACTATAGGCTCTTGGCGTTCGATTTCATAACCGTTTTTCTCTAGCCATTGATCGACAACTGACTTTTCTTCCTTTTTACTCTGTTGATCTTGCTCATCAACTCTTTCATGACTGGAAGAAGTCGGTGCTTGCCCTTCTGAGAAATGAGATAATGTATATCCTTTTTTCTCTAGCCATGCATCAACGACTGATTTGCCCTCTACAGATATTTCAAGGTCTTCTCTTTCCTTTACTTCCTCCTGCTTTTCTTCCTTTTTCTCTACTGAAGGACGATTATATCCGTAAATTGGCGAAATCATTTCTGTTGGACGAAATGGTCTACGGTTACTTTCTTGCGCTGGTGTAGATGCTTTCTTTACGACAGGCTCTCGCTCCGGTTCATATTGCATTTCCGGCTCTTCATATGTAGAAACTACCTTCTCCACATACTGTCGTCTGCTTCTTTCCACTTTAATTCCTCTTTGAATAGGCGACTCTTTATATGTTACAGCTTGAACAGGTTGTTCTTCAAAACGCCCTGTTTCTATAACATCCTCTTCATCGAACCCATTATCCGGTACTAATGGAAAACGGCATTTACCTGCATTCCTACTTGCCATTTGTGCTTCTCTTGCTTCGGTGTAGTGGTTTACACGAGGAATTTTCGGCTGACTTTCAACTTGCTTTTGTACTTCTTTATTCATCGCTGTTTGTTCTTCCTCTTTGTTAAACAGCTTTTTCATCCAATCTAACATGCTTACCACTCTTTCTACTAAATAGTAACATCCTTTATTGTATCAGCATTCGGCAAAAAGTGCAGGTAAAATTAAGCATGTCATATTTATCCATAATATTCTAATTTACGAGTGTTTTCATATAGAAAAACGCATTCTTACATGTAAGAATGCGTTTAAGCTTTACTCTTCCGATATTCATCTACACTATCGGTTACACTTTGCAATAAAGAATTTACATACTGCGGGTCAGATAATTTTTTATCTTCTTCATGGTTTGACATAAACCCAAGTTCTAATAGTACGCCAGGTACTTTGGACCAATTGAATCCAGAAAGATCACCCCTGAATTTAATTCCATTTACTTTCACTTGCTGATTTTCTCTCATTTTATTTACTATCGTTTGAGAGATTTGAAGGCTTTCCGCATAAATCTCTTTCGTATACGGACTTCCTTCTGCCGGCGTCAATACAGCGAATCCACTTTGATTCGGATTTTCAGAACCATCTGCATGAAGACGTAAAAACAAGTTTGCCTTATGATCATTCGCAAATGTCGCGCGTTCTTTATTACTTATATCCACATCTTGTGACGTTCTCGTCATCAATACTTGCATTCCCTTTGCTTCTAACTTTTCTTTTAATACGAAAGCCATTTCTAATACAAGAACAGCCTCTCTTTTTTTCGTCACAACACCAGTTGTACCATCTGTCACTTTATATTTTTGCGTCGTTGCGCCTGGCCCAATCGGCTCTAAGTTTAAATTTGCTTTTTGTTGGTGGCCTGGATCAATAACAACGAGAAACTTTCCTTGTTTTTCATTACTCTCTACTTTTTGTTCATTATTTTGCACTGGTTGCTCTACTGGCTGCGCTGGCGTAGATTCCTCTTTCTTTTCTTCGGCCGGCACTTCCTCCCGCTTTTGCTCCACTTGCTCATTTGTTTGAACTGCTTGCGGTTCTTCTTTCTTTTCTTGTTCTTCTTGCTGCTTTTCTACCGGTGCGTCTTCCTTTTTATTGTCGCTTGTTTCTTTTATAGAAGATGTTGTTTCTTTTTTCGGCTGCTCTTGTGAACAACCGGCCATATATATTCCAATGAATGCAATCATGCTCATTATTTTTATATACTTCATGTTTTTCTCCCATCACTTTGCACCGATCTCGCAGTTTTTCTTATAATTGTTTTATAATCTCATCCATATTTCCAATATAAACTGGCTGCCATTTTTCTGTACCACGTTCTGCAGTATAAACCGGATAAGCGTCATCATCTATATTTACGAAAACTGGATCGCCCATATCCGTTTCATATCCAATTGTAATCCATCCTTCTTGCCACTTTCCGTTTTCTTCACTAATTAATGAATTTTTATGTTTATCATATCGATAACCAATTTGTCCTTTTTCTAATTCATTTTGACTAAACAAATATATCTCATAAGTACCTAACTCGATATCTTGCTGTTTTGAAGTTTCAATTCGTTTCAGAAGTTCTGCGATTTTTAGTTGTTGTTTCATACGTCTATCCGATACGATAAACTTAACTAAATCTATACAATTCAATCAAATTTACACAAGTTAGTGCTTCATCGTGTTCTCGCAA
>NZ_JAQFUY010000078.1:0-3787 GCF_027716745.1 Bacillus cereus group sp. Bc010 | reverse complement strand
ACATTACGTGTTTTTTAGTTTGTTTGAACGAAAGTTCATTTTGTTTTCGTTCTTAAGTTGATGGGCATGTATGGTGAGGCCTATTAGGGTTTCTGCTGGGAAAAGCATCCTTTAAAAAATAAAAAGCATCCACTATGCGGATACTTCGTGTTATTATGGTTAAGCTATATTAATTCAAATTGCTATGTGGGTGAAACGAATGGAAAATAAACAACCTGAACAACACTACGATCTAGGTAAAATATACACATACACAGAGCTCCCAGATAAGGTTAGCGGTCGTTGCGATAACTGTGGTAATACCGCGTTCAAGAGTTCCGTTAAAGATTTTATCTTTCTAAGAGAATGTCGTCAATGTGGTATGAAGAAAATTATTTAGCCCTGTTAGGGCTTTTTTTATTGGCTCTTATCTCTAAAAATGCCTTTTACTAAATAATATTATTATCTAATACATAAGTATTAAAGGTTTGTTAAAATACATATTTTAATAAAGAAAAGACACCTAAGGTGCCTTCCTCTGACTTGAACCACTTTAATTTTAATAACATCATTTTACAATCACAAATATATCTTTTATCTTTCATATGATATTTTATCATTTTTTTCAGTTAATTGCATAAAACTGGTGAAAGATAGGTTATTTTTTGTAAATTCCTTTTCTCCATATCCATTCAATAGGACCATAGCGGAAATGTTTACTCCAAATTTTGCTAAATATAATTTGTACAAAGATAATTAAAATCCCGAAGATGCATAGTTGCCAGTAATATACCTGTGAGACATCTTTAAAGTACAACGAAAGAATGACAAGAGTTAGTATACTTTGGCTAATGTAATTCGTTAAAGCATACTTGCCTACGTTCATAAAAGGTTTCAGCTGATTTATATATTTTTTATTCTCACAAACCCTAAGTAGAGTACAAATATAGAATATAGCTAGCGTTTTCCCTCCAAATAGAATCCATAGTTTAATATCCTGAGAGTAATAGATATCCGTTTTTATAAAATAGTAGATAATAGGACAAGAGAGAAGACATGAAATGCATAACGAACTCCACTGGATAAATCTAATTTCTTTTATAAATTCCGGTACCCTTTTAAAAATATCTTTCTTACCAGCCCATAAACCAATTAAAAATAAGCCTATATATTCCGGAATTCCTACTAGTAATTGTTGAAATTCCTCAATCATTAAAAAGAACAGACGAGCTTTTACTTGATGTGAATAATGTGTAAATAGATTTACAGTGTGATTGGTAGTGTGGCCTGTAAACATATATTGATAGTAACTTGGTACGGCAGAAATAGAAGGACTTGCTTGTATAAATAAAATAGCATGTAGTGTATAGCCAACAAATAGAGAGAGGCTGCCAACTATAAAAATAAGCTTTGTAGATCGCTTATAAAAGAACAATAGGATAAAACCAGCTAAGGCATATGCGTGTAGAATATCTCCATACCATAGAAATATAAAGTGGAGTAAACCAAAGAGTAGTAAGATACACAATCTACGACTAAACAGCTTATACATAGAATAGCCTTTTGCTTCAGCATTCTTTATAAAGATATAAAACCCTACTCCAAATAAGAACGCAAAAATAGTATAAAATTTTGCCTGTATAAATAAATCTATTAATAAACGAATCACTTTATCTGTACCGGAGTAACCCGCTTGATTAAAGGGGTCTAGTCCCGTCATAGTAGGTAGATTAGCAAATAGGATACATAGTATGGCAATGCCTCTTATTATGTCTAAAGAATAAATACGGGCGTTTTGTTGCATATGAATTCCCCTTTCTTACAAAGAAAAACGAGCACTATATTAACTAGCGCTCGAATTACGTCTCGCAAAGAATCCGTCATATGTAGCAGCTGACACTGCACCTTCTAGGCGTTCAATTTCTTCGCCTCTGTTATAAGCTACAACAACTGGAGTACCAGGAATGTCGAACTCTTGAAAGGCACTTTGATTTTCTGGTGTAGAGATATCAATACGATAGATAGTTCTATCATGCTTTTTTGACATACTATTGATATCTGGTGCTGCCTTTTTACAATAATGACAAGTTGGTTGATAGTAATACGCAATAAACTCTTCATGGGATTGTATTTTTTGCTTTAATTCTTCTTTTGAAATATCTTTAATATTTTCGGGTGATCCTTTTGTTTCTGCAGCTGACACAATTGTTTTCTTTGGTGTTACAGTCTCTGGGTTAACAGATTCATTTTTAGTTAAAGTAAAGATAGCGATACAAGCAACGCATAATGTAGTAACAATTGCTCCAATTTTGTAGACTTTATTCATAGTAAATTCCTCCTTAAAGTAAAAAAAAGGACAAACCTCGCCCGAGTTAACTGGGCGTAAGGTTTGTCCTTCACGCTACGTACAATAGAGTATAAACAATGGAAACAAATTTTCTATCTATATAATAACACAACATTTATATAGAATGCTATAAGAATTTTTGAAAGAAACACCTTAGTACATATAATTTCACGTACCAAAATATATTTAAAAATTAATAAAGATTACACAATTTGATTCTTTGTGTTGCCTACAACTGTTAGATACAATTTACCTCTCAATAAAACATTAAATACTGCAATAATCTACGTCTCAAAAGCCTAAATGATATAATAAAACTAATCATTATTTTAGATGAATGGAGTAATTTAATGGAGCCAATTATTGTTAAACTTTCAACAGAATTTAATACCACGGCAAAAAATTTAAAAGATAAATTTAATGAGTATCAAGAAAAACATCAAACTGAAACCACTTTTCATAATTCAGAAGCTCCCTTGGTTTGGATTATTAGAGGATGTATTGATTACTTTGACCAATTAGACAATGAGTTTTTAGGTATAGGAAATAAATCAGGCATTCCAAGCATGCAAGCGGATCATTTTGCTAACAATCTGTATCGATTAAATAATGCAATGAAATATCTAAAAAGATTATGGGATTTAAAAGAATATAAAACTCTTGATGAATTTAATACTCTTTTAGATATCAGAACACTTATTGTTCATTCAGGAGAGCAGCTTACAAAAATTGAATCTCTAAAGTTAGAGGGGTATAAAGATAGCCAACTTTGGATGATTTTTAGCAACAAAGAAAATGATTCGTTTACTCAACTTAGTTATTTCAACAATGAAAGCTTAGCTGAAATGGATTATTGTTTGGAAATAGCGAGTGACAAACAAGACAAATCTAAAAAGGATAATTTATCGACAGTTGATTATCACATACAAAATGAAAGCTTTCTTGACCAAAGAATATATTTAAAAGCAGAACAAGTCCGAAATATTGTGATGGCACAAATTGAGTATTTTATAACTAGCGCTGACCAAGTAAAAATAGTTAAAAGTACTCGTAAATTTCCTCCTATTGAAGTAATAATAGACAAAGAAAATAACAAAGTTAACTTCGATAAGATAGCAGAGTTAGTATCTAAAGATTTAAGAGGTGGGTATATTATTGAGAGTGGAATTGAGCATTGGAATGGGTTTGGCTTAAAAAGATTAATGGAATATACAGAAAACAGTTCAGATATCTCTTCAAAAGCACAAGATCTTATTTATAAGCGCATAATTAACGTTATGACAGACTATTGGGAGAACTATCTAGATGTAAATATCCCTGATGATGAGTTACCTGACCTGGACATAATGCAAATCTTTTCAGATTACACTCCAAATTTTGATAATGTAATCAACGATTGTAAAATACCCAATAACAACGGTTTTAAATTCCCCAAAAATAACAGATAATCGTTTCGAAACA
>NZ_JAQFUY010000077.1:0-4159 GCF_027716745.1 Bacillus cereus group sp. Bc010 | reverse complement strand
AAAACAATCCCTACGCTTTGGAACACTGCGAAAAAAGATGGATTTATGCAAGAACTAGTAGATATGTCATGGGAAAATCCAAAATGCACGCTTGAAAGCCTTCTGGGGGTTTGCGGAAAAGAAGCTGCCATCACAGATGAACAATTTTCCTATTTCATGGGCGTAAGATACGATGGGGAATCCCCAGAAAATATGGAGACGCTTATTATTCCCGCAAGTACATGGGCAGTTTTTCCGAACATAGTGGATGCATGGAAACGTTTATATTCCGAGTGGGTCCCTACCTCCGAGTATGAACTTGCAAATTTACCGTGTATAGAATGTTATTACGGTCCGAAGCATAAACCAAGACACGAACTCTGGGTCCCTGTTATCCCGAAGTAAATTACATATTCAGTAATAGAATGCTGTTTATGGAGTAACGAAAAAAGAGCCTAATTTCTCAATTTAGGTGATGGGAAATCAGGCTTTTTATATTGGAAATTCCTTATCGTTGTAAATCCGCATTTTCCTGACGCCACCCCGTTATGTACGCGTCAGTTCGACTAGCCAAAATCCTTCAAGACAATTTCGGCAATTGAACGAAATTGGAATGGATATTATTTATGAAGAAAAAACTTCAGGAGCCACAAAAGATCGTGAACAACTTCAAAAAATGTTAGAGGATTTACAGGAAGGTGACATTATTTATGTTACAGATTTAACTCGGATCACTCGAAGTACGCAAGATTTATTTGAATTGATTGATTTAATACGAAATAAAAAGGGAAGCTTAAAATCACTTAAGGATACATGGCTAGATTTATCAGAAGATAATCCATATAGCCAATTCTTAATTACGGTAATGGCTGGTGTTAACCAATTAGAGCGAGACCTTATTCGTATGCGTCAGCGTGAAGGAATTGAGCTCGCAAAGAAAGAAGGGAAGTTTAAAGGACGGTTAAAGAAATATCATAAAAATCACGCAGGAATGAATTATGCAGTAAAGCTATATAAAGAAGGAAATATGACTGTAAATCAAATTTGTGAAATTACAAATGTATCTAGAGCTTCTTTATATAGAAAGCTATCGGAAGGAAAAAAATAAGCATTCATTACTTATATTAAAAATTTCCGGGGATTGTGAAACAACGTACCTAACCAAGCAGGCTATTTCTATAAGGAAGTATCAATATTTGTTTATCTAACTAGGCACGATCATCAAAGGGTTCCGAGTACATTTTAACGGAGATATACGCTAAACTCAGATTTAAAGCAAGGCTGTATTTTCCGAGAACACTTTATAAAAAACAACCTTAGTCAATCACAAACGAAGGTTGTTTTTATAAAGTCATGGTCTAATTAAAACAATTGCTGTCCCAAGAGCATACTTGAGACTGAAAAGGCACCAGCAGGTGGTAAAACATTAGTATATATGGGAGGTCCCAAACGGGTTGTAAAGGTTGTAGCAATCCAATTTCCGTATTCACCAGCCAGCAAAGAGGGAGGTTTCATTATAAACCGTCCACTTAAAATGAAATGCCGAATGCTTATAGCGGTCTCATCAATTATTGTCAAGTTGCCAAAAAAGGAGGCATATGGTGAATCGAAACTTATTTGTTTAGCGCTTTCGTCCCAATACCCATTAATCGGAATAGGTATACCACGAAAATTAACTGTACCTACTACTTTGTTGTCTACAATGGAATCAATGGTAAGTATACCTCTAATAATGGATCTCCCCGCAATAGAAGCATCAATCCCCCATACGGATGGAAAGGGGATACTAACTTTGGCTGTCTTTGGAATTTTCAAAATTAACCTCTCCTTGATTATTTTATGTATAGATTGAGTTGTATTTAATCATAATCCTGTAGTAATGATACAGTATATGCACAGAGAATCACTTAGGTGTTTTGTTAAGAAAGAAGCATCAATAATCAATCAGCCTACTGTCTAGATGAACAAGAGTTTGCCTGACCCACGAAAAATATGGAACATTAATTGCTGCTCATACATATGGTCTCGTATTTGGAAAATTTCTTAGCTTTAAAATAAATCATCTGATTCAATGAAATGTAATGCCTATCATCACCTATTTTTATATGTATCTCAGACGAATTCCTATACCTCCGTTACTCTTCGATCATATTTTATTTGTACGAGGTGGTGTAAAATGTTTAAATTATATTTAGATCCTGGTCACGGGAGAATGGACCCAGGAGCTATTGGCAATGGGATGCAGGAAAAAGAAATTACCTTAAATATTTCCCGTAGCATCCGAAATCTCTTGGAAAACCATTATGAAGGCCTGCAAATTAAAATGAGTAGAACAGCAGATATTACGCGCAGCTTGAAAGAACGTACAGATGATGCGAATGCTTTCGGTACGGGGGCCAAAGGATGGATTTGTGGAAGAAGTGGGAGTCAATGTGGCGTTAATTCGGAAACGAATCAAATCAACCAGCATGGTTTATGAAACGAAAAAAGTAGGCGTTCGCACGAAAACAACCGTTGCAATTCTTTACATGCGTGACATTGTTGATCCTAAGATTGTTCAAGATGTAAAGAATAAATTAGATGATCTTCACATTGACGGAGCGTTTAGCGCCACTCAGCTAGAAGAATTAATGGAACCGACAAAAGCATTGTTTCCTTTGATGGGGTATACAGGCAGAGCAGACTTTACCGTGAACTGTATGCTCAATGGGCGTGTAGCGTTGATTGTGGATGGTACACCGGCTGCGTTGATTGCGCCTGCCAATTTATTTTTGCTTGTGAAAGCACCCGAAGATATCCACTTTACTGCTTTGGCAGCTACATTTGGTCAAACGCTTCGTTTACTTGGCTTGTCCGTATCGCTACTGCTTCCTGCATTTTTTGTTGCCATTCTTTCCTATCATCAAGATCAGCTGCCCTATTATCTACTTGCCACTTTGGGGATTAACCGGTTGGGAATCCCTTTTGATGTGGCAGTTGAAATGTTTATTGCACTTCTCTTCTTAGAAATCCTGCGGGAAGCTGGTATCCGATTGCCTTCTGCGGTCGGCTCCACGGTAACGGTTGTAGGAGGACTTATCCTGGGGGATGCGGCCATTCGTGCTGGATCCTTATCCCCAGGTATCGTTGTCATCGGAGCAATTACACAAATCTTTGGTTCAACTTTATCGAGCCTATCATTGGCTGGAACGATTAGTACCTTACGCTTTTTTCTTTTCATTCTGTCTGCCACGCTTGGCATTTATGGCTTCTTTCTTGGATTATTTATTGTGCTCAGCCATTTAGCCTCATTGCGTTCATGCGGCTTGCCTTACTTGGCCCCAATATCACCTCCATTTAAAGACTTGGCCAACGCTTTGTTTCGATTACCTTGGCCATAGCGAAACACTCGACCGGACATGTTGAAGACACGAGATTCTACAAGGCAAGGGGACAGGCATAAATGAGGAGATATAAAAGTATGGTTGCACTTTTCCTTCTTCTCACCCTTACCGGTTGCTGGAGCAGATATGAAGTGCAAAACATGAACTATGCTACGGCTGTTGGAATAGACTATGTCGATGGCCAATACACCTTGTATGTGCAATTGCTTGATTTCTCGACAGTGGCCAAGCTGGAGGGACAGCAAAAAGCGGAGCAGCCCCCGGTTTGGGTGGGCAAAGGCGAAGGTTCCTCGTTTACGGAGGCGGCAAATGATTTGTACAGTACATCACAACAACGCTTAAACTTGGGACAAATCTCTGCCATTTTGTTCAGCGAGAGATTGATGAAGGAAAACAAAGTCGGAGAAGTGCTGGAATTGATCAACCGTTATCGTGAAATAAGGTACTTGGCCTGGCTGTTTAGCACAAGAGAGCCTCCTGAAGAAATCTTGCTGGCAACCCCATTTTTTAGATTTTCGCCAAATGCATAAAAATAGTTGTTTACTTTTATGCGTTCAAACAGTTGATTTATCAACCTTATGGTAAAAGCAAACGACTTTATTGTAATAAAACAAACCGATTAGTAAACAACTTTATTGGTAAGGAAAGAACTTTATTGTCACTCAACAGTTTCGTCATGTTAAATTTTGCCTAGCGTATGTTTTGCGCTTTTTGTTGGTAGGACCCCATGCCCATCAACTTAAGAATTTTCACTACCCCCAAGTGACAAAAAACGTTATTCTTTCTAAAAAGCTAGC
>NZ_JAQFUY010000076.1:0-4272 GCF_027716745.1 Bacillus cereus group sp. Bc010 | reverse complement strand
CATTTGCGACTTCCTTATGTTAACATTTTCATCTTTCAATGTCAACTAAGTTTTTCATTTCGTTTGTCGCTTTCGACATTGTTGTCATCGGCGACTTGTTCTATATTACACCTCTAAAGTACAATCGTCAATACCTTTTTATAAAGATATTTAAGTTAATATTTTTACACCCTCTAATCTAGATAAGAACCTATAAAGATTACATTACCAGAAAACTCCCTTCTACTCCTTCTTAGTTTCTACTTCCAAAATATATTTAAGTTAGATTAACCCTAGATTTAATTTATACGGACGTTTTCCCCAGCGAAACTAACAACTTTATTTTAATAACTACTAGTATGTAATTAAAAAGTTACTACACTCCTTAGTACCTCTTTGTTTATCACGCACTCTATTAGAAGCAATTGAAGATATACATATTCTTATAACAGACAACGATACAAAAATCCATAATAAACTCATGTACTACTCTAGTTATAGATTTCTCCCCATATGAAGTAATAGTTGTTTATCTGTTTACTCGTAAATATATAGAAACACACTAATACATCTACTAAATATGCCTGTATCACGCATTGGCTTTATTATAAGTAATTATTATTCAGGCCACCTAGAAGGTTCACTGCTCTTAACACTGATTTACTACTACATGATGTTACTAAAACATACTTATTTCAGACATATACTATCATGATTAAACTTGTAGCTGGAACAATTCTTATAATATTTGCAGAAGTAAAAAGGATAGAAACAATCCTCGTCTAGCATTAACAATTGGATTATTTCAATGCTTAGCAATATATCCTGACTCCTCTAGAGCTAATTCTACTGTTCTTGTGTCCTTATTAATGAAAGTAAATTATAAAACTGCGTCTGATTTCTCTTTTTTCATTATTCTTCCTGTAATAGCTTGAACTGGATTTATAGCCTTAAGCTTATGAAAAAGTTAAAGATATTTAAGCATCGATGATATTTCTATGTTTACGATAAAATTCATCCTCTCTTTTATAGTAGCAATGCTAGCAGCAGGAATCTCTCTATAGATTCCTATAAACCACATACTATTAAACCGATATTCAAATCGAAATATAGACCTTATATCTCTTTCATCTTTAGTATCATCCATTCGGTATTACTGAGTGGTAATAAACCTCTGATAATAGCCACTATATCCTCTCAACAAACACTTAAGATGTACAAATAAGTTATACTCCGAAATCTAAACCGAGTAATAGTATTTCTTTTTTAAACACATATACCGGATTAAAAATACGTACCTCAATCGATTGAGTGTACTCAACGTACCCACAAAGAACATTCGTTCCCTCCTCGCGTTGTATCACTTCTCATAGCATTTAAGAATGTTTATCCTATATCTATATTCACATTTTATCGCTAGAAGAGCGGATTAAGTTACTAACAAACATTGTTTCTAGTACTACTACATATTTTAATTAATTTATATATCTTCCGTTTGGACATATATACAAAATCATAAATTAATTTTTTCTATCTAAGAACCTAAGAATACATAATAATAAGAAACCAATACACATAAAACATCCTATACCTATCAACTCCATAACAAAAACAAACTGATTGATATACCAATCAGTTTGTTTTATTTACACATCTTCTCTTTTAAAAAGTCAATAAAAACAGATTTTGGTCTGCCTTTTAAATAGATAAAATCAATACTAATATTAATTTTCACCGGAGGCGTCATTTCCACTCGGATCAATTCTCCATTTTCTAATTCTTGTTTGACACAATGTTCAGGTAAAAAGCTAATGCCCATCCCTTGTATCACTAAATTTTTCGCTGTTTCCATATTATCTACTTCTAAAAATATATTCGGGCTTACGTCATTACTTGAAAATAGCCGATGAATCATGAGCCAATCCATTGATCCATAATCAAAGAAGATAAGAGGTTGTTTACTTACATGTTCTATTGTTACTTTTTCTTCTTTTAAAAATATATGATTTCGAGGTACAAAAAGGCCGATAGGGTCATTATAAAGACGAATTGATTCTACTTGAGGATGTGTTTCTGTTCGTACGATGCCAAAGTCAACTTCTTTATTAATAACCTTCTGTAGGATGTCTTGTGAATGACCAGTTACAATTTTTATTCTAACATCCTTAAATTCAGATTTAAAACCAGGTAAAATTTCAGGGAGGATATTATTAGATATTGATAAAGCACTCCCAATTACCAAGTCATACGGAATTGTTACTTGTTGCAAACCATACTTAGCTTCCTGGTAAGATTGCAAAATTTTTTGTGCATGTGGGAAAAAATACTCTCCTTTTTCGGTTAAAGAGATTTTATTACCATTTCGATGAAAAAGCTTTATATTAATTTCACGTTCAAGTGATTGGATACGTGCTGTTACAGAAGGTTGGGTTAAATAAAGAGCTTCGGCAGCTTTATTGAAACTACCAAGTTGACAAACATATATAAAAGCTTCAATATTTTCGATATTCATGTCTAAACACTCCTTACTTTAGCTCCCTATTATAATTAACTATAACATGTACACGTAAAAGCATATGCATCAAACATCCATAAAATAAGAATGCAACACTTCTGCCACATTCTTAACTTCTAAATCACACTTTTATTAGTTCTGTCTCTGTTTTATTAGCTATTTTAATAACCACTTTTGCCACAATTTCTGTTGGATCAATGACACAAATATTTTCGGATGATTTCAATACAAGAGGAACCTCTGTACAACCTGCTATAATAGCCTCAGCCCCGCTCTCTTTCAATTTATCAGCAACCATCGAAAGATGTAAACACCCTGTTTTTAAATCCCCACTTTTAATAGCATATATTCCTTCCATCACTTTTTTTTGCATTTCTTTATCAGGATCAATGACATCAATCCTGTAATCTTGACAACTGTTTTGGTATAGTTCTGCCTTAACCGTCCCATCCGTAGCCAACAAACCTACCTTTCTAAAATTATTTTCTTGCACAAAACGAACCGTTTCTAAAGGCATATGCAAGATTGGAATATTAACAGACCTTTTAACTGCTTTATAGAAAAAATGAGCGGTATTACACGCAATAACAAGAAAATCTGCACCAGCGTTTTGCAGTCGCTGGGCTGATTGTACAATGTAAGGGGTCGGATCTATTCCCTTTCCCAAAATAGCCGTTGTCCGATCAGGTATTTGAGAATAGTTGTCCGCAATGATATGGATATGGTCTTGGTCTTTCATTGCAGGTGTGTAAGAAATAATTTTATTCATTAAATCAACAGTCGCCAAAGGTCCCATGCCCCCAATAATCCCAACAACTCTTTGCATTTTATTCACCACTTTTAAACATATTTTGAATGATTGACTTCATTATAAGTTCTTTTTTAAGAGATGAATTATAGAAGGAATCTATACAACAATAGAAAATATGTATTGATAACTAATATATAAAAGAATTTTAATATCTAACAAGTAATGGGCCAGTATATATGCTGGTTAATAACTGGTATACGAGTAGAAAGCTTATCGATACGTACAGCCAAAAAGAATTTCATCTAATTCTGATTGGTGGGTTACAGGCAAATCCCCCTTCGGCCTGGTCCAGTATTAAAATTATTAAATTCGATTCTAACTAATATACAAAAAACTGCAATCGACTCATTTACCGCGTCTGTTCATGACTATAAAGTACATCTTGGTAATACGAAAAATGCCAAGGTCCTGTTGTCTTAGGAACACGAATTCGATTCAAGGAATCCTTTCACATGCCTATCAGGTTAATTTGAATACACATCTCCTATATAACGAAAAAAACGCTATCCTTTTAGTAAAATCATTGATAAGGAGGCGTTTTGGGGGATGTTTTATTATACGAGCAATTGCAACTCTTTGCTCAAGGATTGTACCGTAATTTATCTCTTAAAATCCCTCATAAGTTCGGAAAAGATATTTCATTGTCTCACTATCTGCCTGGCTTATTCGAGACATCGCATCTTGCCACTCTCACTCAACTATGCAGTACATTAGATGTAGCGATATTCTCACTGAATTGCTCTAAAAGAAGATTACAGTACACCTCGTGTTCATATAGAGCATCGCAGACAAATATGCGATTACTAGGAGAAAGTGCCCATAAAGCTGTTTCCTGCTAGATGAATGTACTCATAGAGTACTATATTAATCACGAACTTATTTTATAAAACACAAAAAAGACGAGTCATTCTGACTCGTCTTAAGCTTGCTTGGCGACGTCCTACTCTCACAGGGACAAGGTCCCAAC
>NZ_JAQFUY010000075.1:0-4508 GCF_027716745.1 Bacillus cereus group sp. Bc010 | reverse complement strand
ATACTGGTTTTTTTAGACTTTTTATGTGTGGCGTTTTTGCCACACATTCGTGGCGTTTTTGCCACACATAAAAAGAGTCAAAAAAAAGAATCGACTAATGTCAATTCTTAAATAATTTATTAGGTAATTGTTTTAATATAGGCATTTTCATAGCTTTAAAAAAGATAATTTGTAAATGCTCTGGAACATTATCCTTATCACCTGCAAAAATAACATGTGGATTCACAAACAAAGAATAAGCTTTTGCATTACTTCCTTCGATACCACTTTCAGCTTTTGCTAATATTCCTTTTTTCACTAATGCATTAACCAATTTACTGGTTCTATCTCTTGGTCTCTCAAGTTCCTTAGCAAGTTCTGAAATATTCATAGGTACAACATTCTTAGCTTTAACATCAAAAACAATAGAATTACTGTAAAAAGAAATATAAGGAGCAATATCTATTAAAAATCCTTTTTCGCTCAAAGTTAAATATTCTTGCTTACTTAAAAACTTCATGTTTTCTTGCATAATTTGAGCAAACCTCACTTTCGATTGAGGACTCTTTTTAGTACCTATGTAAATCTCTTTACCACCAGTAGCTTTACTTAACACCTTTAAAGCTTCATCTACTGCGTCTTGATCTATCCCATGATGTTCTTCTTCAAATTGTTTTTGCTCAATCTCTAAATCTCGTTTTCTTGCTTTTTCTTCAGCTTGTCCAAAGTTAATAATATTTTTTGTCATGTGTTGTTGCTCCTCTCATTTTGTGAGCACCAACATAAATACCAAAAATCATAATTATGGTATTACCCTAATAATAAAATTATGATAATCTATAAACAGACATTGATTTTTAGGTATTTTTGTTGAATACCCTTTGAAACGAGCCATGTTGGAGCATGGCTCGTTTTTATTTTATCACACATATAATCCCAAGAAATGGTCAAACAAAATTTAGAGAAACTTTTACTCACTTTGTTAAAAACGCTCCATGTCATGTCTCCGTTGTTTATGCTTCAGTTCCTTCTTGTGTTCACTCTCAAATTGATTATCTACACCATTCATATCCAGTTCATTCTTAACAAGTCCTCTAAACGCCTTAAAATGCTCTCCAAGGACTTTTTTCGTGTTGTGGTATAAAACCTTTATGTTTTCCTTTAAATCTCTTATATGGGCTTTTAACGAGCTTATTTCCTTACGTAATTTTCGATTCTCATCTTCCAAATCTGTATTTTTGTTAATAGCTTCAACCAAACCATCTGCTAAACTATCAACTTTACCTTGTAATTCTTTATTTTCTCGAACTAAATCTGTACGCTGCAAACGCTCATAATCTTTTTTCACTGAATATCCAGCATTAATTATTCCTTGCACTCTTTTTAATTCTTTAGTTCCAACAATCCAATTCTCTGTTGGTTTTTCTACTGTTTCTTTTTTAAATAAACCTTTATGAACAACCTCTGTTTTCTTCTCTCTCTCAGCTTTAATCTTGATTTCTCCTGGTAATCGTTCACTCATTTCTAACAATTTATTTTTCTTATTTGCCAAATCTTTTTCTAACTGCTGAATTTCTCTTTGTAAATCTTTTCTCTCTTTGTATTCACGAACATCTTTATAATCATTTGTGCCAACAATTTTTCGTTCAATACTACGCTCTTTTAACATTTCGCCTAACAAATTAACCTCTTTTTCTCGCCAATCATCAAAAGGACGAGTTTTATCTAAAGTTGGATCTTGTTGCGTAATCGCTCGGTCAAATGATACTTGCTTTTCAAGTCCACGTTTATATCCGCTTGCTACTGGAACAAAATTCAAATGCATGTGTGGGCTCGCTTCATCATTGTGAATGACTGCGTTATAAATTTTTAAATTTGGATTTCGTTTTTCAAATTCCGATAACCATTCTTCTAAAATTTCGTTAGCCCTTTCAAAATCTTGTTTACTAGAAAAATCATCTTTATCTCCAACTTGAATAATCATTTCTTGCTGAAGCGATGTTTTTTTACTGGACTGAATGTGTTTGTAATAGTCATCAATTTTTCGGTCGTTACGTTTTTGTTTGGCGTTATAGTTCTCCAACACTTCTCCAAATTCTTCTCGATATAATTCCTTTAAATCTTTCTGAACAAGATATTTATTTTCGTCAGAACGTGAATAATCAATATGCGAATTCCGCTCTTTTTCCTTCTCGCTCATTGTCCTGTTATTGTGTTTGATATTGGTTTTGTTCGTTGCCTTTTTCAAAGAAACTGACATGCTCATGACGAATCAACTCCTTGCTCCCACTATACCAGAAGCTTTGTTACTTTGGCAAAGTAACCTTTTCTGTATTATGACATTTCGCTACGCTTCATGTACACAATGAAAAGGCTCTGCGAGGCTATGTCGGCCTCCGCCGATCCATGCCGAGGCATGGTAAACAAAGACCTCGGACTTTGTCCGAACCTACAAGGGGAACTCTTCCCCTTGACCCCCTTAATCGAACTCCCCAACCCCTCAATCCTTGAGGGGCTCCCTCGCCGGTTGGCAGGCCAAAACGATAAACGTTTTGACAATCCAAGAGGGTCGCATAGTGAGTGTGTCAACTCCTTATCCTCCCGTTCCCTTGCGGGTCCGGTCCGGTACCGTTGACACACACCATGCAAGATTTTATGCAAAAAAAATATAGCGGGGATCCCTAGAATCCCCGCTATATCAACCATGTATAAAATTATGTATAAGAGATAGATAGACATGCAGACAAGAAACATTGTAAACACACAGATTCTATCAAACAATTTGCTACCGATAATGAGATGTTATGTTAACTAAGATTGTATACAATATTCAACTCTTTCAACATAAAAAATCATATGTGATATTAGCAAATAAATGTTATAATTAGTTAATTTGTGTATAAAGGGGGATATTTATGAAGATGTATTATAGCGAACGAGCCCATGAATATGAAAAGGTTTATTTTAGAAACGATCCAATTCGCCAAGAAGAACAAACTCTTATTCAACAGAAACTTCAAAAACTATTTACAAACCAATCTATTTTAGAAGTAGCATGTGGGACAGGCTATTGGACACAGTTTATAGCTAAAACAGCAAAACATATAACAGCCATAGATTATTCCAACGAAGTATTAAACATCGCAAATCAAAAAGATATTCTCCCTTCTAAAGTGAATTTTCTTCAAGGAGATGCCTACCAACTTGATAAAATCCCTGGGAACTTTGAAGGATGTGTTGCAAACTTTTGGTTTTCACATATACCAAAGTTTAGAATTCAAGAATTTTTAAATCAATTACATGATAAGCTTGGGCCTGGAACAACAGTTTTTATGGCTGATAATATTTATACAGAGTCCATAGGTGGAACTTTAGCGCATAAAGAAAATGACCCAAATACATATAAAATAAGGACTTTGGACAATGGAACCAAGTATGAAATCATAAAGAACTATTACACTGAGGAAGAACTAAAAGATATATTTATCCCTGTTTCAAGTGATTTACAAATATATATGGGACAGTGTTTTTGGTGGGTATCCTACAAAATTAAATGAGAAAATTTAACTTCTGATAACGGTAATTATGTAAATAAGCTGTCCATATGGACAGCTTATTTTATGTTTTTGCTTAGCGTGGTTTTTTTCTACAATGCTGGCGGTACCCCTATCCTTGTCTTTTTTATCAAAATCACTTTATCTATATTCTCATTTCATCAAAACAAAGCTTCTTCATTTTTTGTTACCTCAATAAGAAATGGTACCACTAACATAACTAAAATAGAGTAGATAATTAATAAAGAAACAGATATTATCGTTGAAATTTGTAGGGCGATCAAAATTACAAATAAGATAGGGAGAAGTGCTACTAAGAGAAATATCCTCTTTTTAGATTTAGGAGTAAAAAATAATTTATGATGGCATTGTGGGCATTGTAAAGGGTCTTTTTTTACAATCATCGTTTGCTTAAATGTCTGTGGCCAAGAAAGTTTATAATTACAATTAATACATTTTGGTAACTTCATTACAGTTCACCTCCTTACAATTATTTACAGAATATTGTAAAGGTATATTTTACAACTTAAAAGATTTAATGTTTGTTTTTTCTCCTTGTTTTTGGGTGTGAGTGCGAAGGCTGGGGTGAAGCGAAGCGAGGGGCTAGCCCCTTAAAATGCGTAAATATATATTGAGAAAGACAAATATTAGGAACGGAAAAGCTGGCGGTTCGGCGGGTATAATTGCTAGTCCAAGTCGAGCAACCTAAGTCCTCGTTTTTGGTCTGTTCGGCTTGGCGATATACCAACCCCCGGCGAATTTCGGAATGCAAGGAGAAAGGAGGAAGATTTTTTGAGTGGGGTTCTCAAAAAATACTCTCCGTTCCTTGTATGGAGAAAAGCCCTTATATAGAGAGTGAGAAGAGAGAGAGTTTTAAAAGTGGTATAAAGCATTGATAATACTGGTTTTTTTAGACTTTTTATGTGTGGCGTTTTTGCCACACATTCGTGGCGTTTTTGCCACACATAAAAAGAG
>NZ_JAQFUY010000074.1:0-5017 GCF_027716745.1 Bacillus cereus group sp. Bc010 | reverse complement strand
TTAACGGGGTAAATTTCGGCTCTTTTTTAGATAAATTCTCTTAGCGTGGTTTTTTTCCGAAATGCTGGCGGTACCCCTTGTAGTGATTGGGGTGCTTTTAGATGGATTTGGACTATACGAGCCTTTGATTGATTTTGCTGGGGCAGGGGCTACCGTTCTGATTACAAGTTTTGGGAATTCGCTTGTTCATGGTGCGATGCAGGAAGCTGAAAAACATGGGTTAGTTGGTGTACTGACAGGAATGTTTGAAGTAACTAGTTCTGGTATTTCAGCTGCCATTGTTTTCGGCATGATAGGAGCTTTAATTTTTAAGCCAAAAGGATAAGGAGAATTAGGATGACAGTAGGATCAGATGTTAAACAGTGTTTTGCCAGTCTAAGAGGGGTAGAAGCAAGTCTCTCAAGTTTAGCATTACGGACTCTTGATGATGAATCGAAGCGAACTTTGCATGAGGCTATGATGGTAGTATACGAAGTAACAAAAGATTTAAAAAAAAGAGTAGGAGAACTAGAAGGAGAGGAACTTCAGTACAAAGGTTTCTAGAAAAACTATATTTACAGGAGGTGTAAGCAGTGCCTGAATGGTTAGATATAGCTGTACGCTCAGCATTATTTGTTGCTGTTTTATTTTTCATTACAAAATGGTTAGGGAAAAAGCAAATTTCCGAACTAACTTTCTTTGAATATGTCACCGGTATTTCTATTGGGAATATTGGTGCAGAAGTGGCTATAGGACTTGAACGGAACATTTTTCACGGAATTATTGGAATTGTCATTTTTGCGGCTATTCCCTTTTTCGCTGGTTTAATTTCATTAAAAAGTAAACGTTTTCGCAATTTTATAGAAGGAAAAGCAACTGTATTTATCAAAGATGGGAAGATTATGGAAGATAATTTAAAAAAGGAAAGATATACGACAGATGAACTGTTAGATCTCCTTCGCAGGAAGGATGTCTTTCAAGTCTCTGATGTAGAATTTGCTGTTTTAGAGGCAACAGGTGATTTATCTGCGATGCTAAAGAAAGAAAATCAACCTTTTTAACAGCAAAGGATATAAACTTGAAGGTTGCTTCAATCAAGGAGCCTCAGACCATTATTATGGATGGTACAATAATGGATGAACCACTAGCCACGATTGGACGAAGTCGGGCTTGGCTACAAACTGAATTAGAAAAACTAGGGGTAACGATTGAAAATGTATTTCTGGGACAGGTTAATTCTTACGGAGAGTTAACGATTGATCTGTTTGACGATAAATTACAAGTCGCACCCCCACAAGAAAGACCCTTAATTCTTTCAACCTTGAAAAAATGTCAAGCAGACTTAGAACTATTTGCTCTTGGAACGGAATCAAAAGACGCCAAACAAATGTATAGGTTAAACAGTGAAAAATTACAAGAAGCCATTGATAAAGTGACCCCTATTTTAAAAGGATAAGGATTTAGCTTAGATTCATACATGACGAAAAAAAGATACCATTTTTAATTGAAATAAGTTTAAAAACCTTAGTCCAATTTCGGACTAGGTGAATTTTTTTACGAGGTGTTAGAAGTGTCTATTTTTTTAGTTAAAGTTATTTTTATCTATATTGTGTTTATTGTAGCAGTAAATATTTTAGGGAAATCAGCTCTAGCCCAACTTACCCCTCATGATTTTGGAGCGATTCTTTTTTTATCTTAATCGAAAGTTAAAGGAAAGTAGATATCCTTTACCTGAGCTGTTGTCTAATTTAAGAACAACAGGATATCCGGATATTCACGATAATGAATATGCGATTTTGGAAGCAACAGGTGAAATTAGCATTTTTCCAAGAAAAGAATTAGTTCCTATTACTCCAAAAGATTTACATATGAAAGTGGAATACCGCGGATTACCCATAGCCGTTGTCATTGAAGGGAAAGTGCAAAAGCGTAAATTAAAATTTATCAACAAAAATGAAAAGTGGTTAAAGGAAGAACTAAAGGCAAAGGGATATCTTCAAATCAAAGATTTTTTTTATGCTGCTGTTAGAGATACCGATCATTCATTAACCATTAACAAAAAAGATGTTAACGACTAATTTTAAGACGATTTCCTCCCAATATAAATTAATGTTTTCTCTTATTTACTTCTTATTGCATTTACCACTTTCATTTTCCAAATTTATAAAAAATTATACCTATATTTAGGAATTTACCAGATGGTAATTTTCAAAATCACTAAGTCTCTAGTTAGGACAGTGCCCAGATCATTACGCCTTTCTTGATGTCAGAACTTTCCCAACCTTAATTCTCTTTTTTTCGTTCTTAATATCTTATACAAGTTCTTATAAAGGTAGTCCATAATATATAACAGACAATCCCTTCATATTCCATACGTATACTGGTTACATAGTTTGTACATATTAAGAGTAACAGAAGGAGGGATTCCAGTTGGAGTGGATTTTTTATCTATACCTGTTAAATACGTTCTTTATCTTATTCATAGCAATTTGGGAAGTTCGTCGGCCTGCCAAGGCTTTGAATTGGATAATAATCGTCCTTTTTTTACCTGTCATTGGTTTCTGGCTATATCTTAGCATATCAAACCCTAAGTTTATTCATCGAAAAAGATTGACCTGTTCTAAAAATGAATCTAACAAATTACCTGAGACATTCGGTGCTTCAGCATCGGTAATTGCCAATGCTTTACGGCATTTCACTGTGAATGGGCTTCGAATGGGCCAAGTCCAAGTGTTTAACAATGGGATAGCAAAATATGATCAACTCCTTGTATCCCTGCAAAAAGCCCAAGAAACCATTGATCTGGAATATTTCATCTATCGGAACGACCAAATTGGTAATCGAATCACAGAACTGCTAATCGAAAAAGCATTAAATGGAGTGCAGGTTCGTTTTATGAGAGATAGCTTGGGGAGTTATAAATTCCCGCGTGAAAAAATCCGGCAGATGGTTGAAGCAGGGATAGAATGTAGGACAATATTTCCTCTGCGATTTCCCTGGATTTTGTCCAATTGGAATTATCGGGATCATTGTAAGATTGTGACGATTGACAGAAAGGAATCCTTTACTGGCGGTATGAACGTTGGGTATGAATATACAGGATTAAAGCCAGACGTAGGATTTTGGAGGGACACTCATTTGCAAATTATAGGGGAAGCAACAGGCGACTTGCAGACTGTTTTTGATGTTCATTGGGAAATCGCTGTGCCGGAAAGGATAAAATCAAAAACAAATTTGAAAACAAAATCAGAGGTAACGAAAATCAATTCAATCGGCAGAGCAGATCATTCCAAATGGTCAGCCGAATTGGGATCAGAGTTGAGCACCCTTGATGATAAAAAAATGGACATATCCGGAAAAACTAGGACATTGCATAAAGCGTATATCCATACGTTGGAAGGAAACCCTGGAATTCCTACCCCAGTCATTCGGCAAGCTTACTTTATATGTATAACACAGGCGACCAAGACTATTGATTTAACAACACCCTATTTTGTACCAGAAACGGATATTATCATGGCATTAAAGACAGCAGTAACTCGTGGTGTCCGTGTAAGATTGCTGGTTCCTCGCCACAATAATCAAAAAATCGTGGGTCTTGCAAGCCGTACTTATTACGGAGAACTTATAGAAGCTGGAGTTCAAATCTACCAGTACGACAAAGGAATGATACATGCGAAGGTGTTGACCATCGATGAGGAGATTGCTGCCGTAGGCTCAGCAAACTATGATATGAGAAGTTTTCGCCTGAATTATGAGGTGTGTCAAGTCGTGTACAGTGCTGATGTGACAAGGGAACTCACAGAGCAGTTCGAGAGGGATCTTACTGATTCTGTACCATTAAGAATTGAAGACTTGGTGCAACGATCCCTGACCGAGCGCATTGTTGAACAGGGTGCTCGCGTGCTTTCTCCATTATTATAAGTTGAAAAAACCGGTATTATTTATCTTTCTGATTTTAATTAGCTTACATGTTGTAATATAAATATTTTAAAACATGAGGATTTTTGAAATCGAGTGAAATATAAAATGGAGGAATAAATTTTGGGTGAAGTTTTTTGGGGTTTACTGGCAATCAAAGTCATAGTAGGTTTTGCAACTTTATTTTTTATCATTATCATAACAGGCAGAACATCCATCTATCAGTTAAACCCCGTTTCACTTAGTTTTTGTGTTAGTACTTGGAGATTTTTTAGGAAATAACATTTATGAAGATAAGGTAGGGATTTTTCATTTTTTATATGCCATCGGATTGTGGACGTTTCTTATGTTGGGAATAGAGTTTATGACTCTAAAAAATAAATCGACACGTTCTCTCTTATTAGGCAATCCTAACATCATCATTCGAGATGGTGTTATGGACAGAAAGTTACTTACAAAGAACAAATTGGATGTAAATCAAGTATTGAGTATACTCCGTCAAAATAATGTCTTTTCAGTTCGCGAAGTCAAATACGGTATATTGGAAGCTAATGGGCAAATAAGTTTATTATTAAAATCCAAGTATCAAAAACCAGATCTCAATCTTCCAGAAAGTCCAGTAGACCTCCCAACATCGTTAATTATAGATGGGGAAATTTTATGGGATAATTTACATGAACTCGGATTTGATCAACAGTGGTTAGATAACCAATTAACTACCAATGGATATGATAATGTAAAGCGTATACTTTACGCAGATTGGCGAGAGCGTGAAGGCATACATGTAAGTCCTAAATAAAATTTGTTAGGATAAGAGCACATCAATTTTCTTGGTGAATATAAACTTTAGTCTTCAACAATCAGGCGCTTTAATGAAGTAACTAAAGCCTAATTTTTCACTTATAACACCGAGAAATTAGACTTTTTATATTTTGGTTTCCTTAACGTTGTAAATCCGCATTTTCCTGACGCTACCCCATGCCCATCAACTTAAGAACGAAAACAAAATGAACTTTCGTTCAAACAAACTAAAAAACACATAATGTACTTTTGGTATTGAAAAGTACACACACCAAATAAACTCTAACGAGTTTCATTTTAAAAATTATGCAGCTTT
>NZ_JAQFUY010000073.1:0-5677 GCF_027716745.1 Bacillus cereus group sp. Bc010 | reverse complement strand
GGGGTCCCGCCAACCAAATGACATAAAACCCACGTTAAGACATTTTTTGGAATTCAAATCCTTGATTTAGGTACGCTAAGGGTTGTAACTAAAATGAATATTTTTGCTATAGACGGCAATATTAGGGTGAGTACCAGCGAAGCTGTCACCATTTGCAATAAGGATACGTTAAGATTACAATAAGTTGTTTAAGTTTAACACTTACAATACGCATATCCACCGTACTGTTTTAGATTGATAATATATATTTTCATACTTAGATTCCATTATTATGTATAATAAAGTTAAAAAAATAATGACGCCACTTATGGAGAGTGTATTATGTCAAAAAATGATTCTACCAATTTCGTTTTACATGCAAAAAGTGACCAATTTTACTGGGAAGGAATTGGCCAACTGTCCATAAAAACATTTTCAAATGGTAAAGCCCATTATAAGACTAATAAAGGCATGTTTGCTGTTGAAGAAAGTAGATACCTACTCCTTAATAAAGGTTCATACACAATTTCAATTGATGAAACGAAGGATGTGGAATCTTTTTGTATTTTCTTTAAAGATGGGTTTGAAGCCGAGGTCTTTAATTCATTAAAAGAAACAAACGATAATCTTCTAAACGATCCATTTATGGATACGAGTTCTATTGTTTTTTTTGATAAAACCTATCATAAAAATAATACTTTATCTTTTCAACTTGAAACTTTCAAACATATTTTACCTAGTCTCGAAATTAATTCTGTTGGTTATGAGGAACAATTTCATAAGTTAATGCAATATATTTTGAATGAACATTTTAATACATACAAGGAAGTTGAATCTTTAAGTGCAATAAGGACCTCTACACGTGAAGAATTATATAGAAGGATATGTATAGCCCATGATTACATAAGAGCTTATTATGACAAAACTATTAAATTAAATGACATTGCACGAATTTCTTGTCTATCTCCAAATCATTTATTAAGAACATACACACAAATATATGGTAAAACTCCTCATCAGCATATTTCAGAGTTTAGAGTAACAAAAGCAAAACAACTATTATCAGAATTAAGTAATAATATGACCGATATAACCTTTAAACTTGGATTTCAAAATCCTGTATCCTTTAGCAAAATGTTTAAGCAACATGTTGGCATATCTCCTAAAGAATATCGAAAAAAGGTGATATTGGATAAGAAAAATTAGGTAAAATAATTTATCCTTTTAATAATAAGATATTTTGAAGGGAGCAAATTTTTATGGAAACTAATATAATCCAAAAAATTGGACAAATTGGAGTACCTGTAAAAGATTTAAATAGAGCACTAGATTTTTATAAAGAAAAATTAGGTCTCTCACTTTTGTTTAACACTAATAGTATGGCATTCTTTGAATGCAACGGATTGCGTCTCATGTTAACACTTCCAGAAAAAGAGGAATTCGCTCTTTCAAGTTCAGTAATTTATTTTGAAGTAAATAATATTAAAGATACTTATGAACGCTTATTAGGTAAAGAAGTTACTTTTATCGACGAACCACATGTTGTAGCTAAAATGGGACAAACAGAAACATGGATGGTATTTTTTCAGGATACTGAAGACAATACTCATGCATTGCTGAGTGAAGTAGAAGCTTAAGAAAAACAAAAGGAGACCGTCTAAATAACCCGCATGGTCTCCTTCATTTTATGTTAGCCTATGTAGTACTTCATAATCTAGAGTTAGTTTTTAACTTTACTACTTTTTTATAGAGTAGTATTTTTTATGATATCACCGTAACAAAAACGACCATTATTGTTACAATAATTAGTAATAAACTTTTAGTCTAATTAACTTGCATAACGAGCGTAACAAAAATATGTAACAATATTATTTGTAACAATATCCTCATTGAATCGTTTTTGATACAATTTTTAGTAAGGGAGATGATAAACATGAAGTTTGGTTATATGCGTGTTTCTACATTAGACCAAAATTTGGATCGCCAAAAGAAACAACTTGAAGAGTTTGGATGCGATCGTATTTTCTTCGAAAAAATAACCGGTACAAAACGAAACCGTCCAGAGTTAAATAGTATGCTAGAATTTCTTCGTCCAGAAGATACAATTGTTGTAACAGATTTAACTCGATTATCACGTTCTACAAAAGATCTCATTGAAATCACGGAACATATTTCTCAAAAAGGTGCTCACTTGAAAAGTTTAAAGGAATCATGGCTCGATACAGCAACAGCACATGGAAAAATGTTATTTACTATTTTCGCTGGTATTGCTCAATTTGAACGAGATTTAACTTCTGAGCGGACCAAGGAAGGGATTCAGGCTGCAAGGAAGCGAGGGAAACATCCTGGAAGACCAAAAATGGATGAGGAAAAGATTGATTATGCTTTATATCTTATTAATCAAGGTATGAGTCGTACAGATGCTGCAGAGAAAGCCGGTATCTCTAGAATGACTTTGTATCGCAAGATGCAACAAGATACTATGGCCAACTGATAATCTAATGAAGAAACTGAGTAGTTAAATTAAATAGTTTACAAAGATGTTAGCATGACAAGAAAATACTTCAACCTAACATCCATTGAGCTACGGCATCCTATAGACAAGGTATTTTCTTGTATTTTAGAAAGGAGAAAACTATGTCTTCAAAACGTGCAAGAGAATTATTGACGTCAGAACAGCGTTTAGAGTTTGCATCTATTCCAGAACAAATTAGTGAGTATGAATTAGGAAGTTACTACACCTTGTCCCCTCATGATATAGAAATTATCAAGCGTCATCGTCGAGATCATAATAAGTTAGGATTTGCTTTACAGCTTTGTGTATTGAGATTTCCTGGTTGGACCTTATCAGATATTCAACATATACCCGATTGTGTTGTGAATTATATAGCCAAACAACTCCAAATTAATGCGAAAGAAATACATATATATGCAGAACGTGAGCAAACGAAACATGAGCATCTCGAAGAAATTAGAAGAGAATATGGATTTCGGAACTTCACCATTCGTGAATATCGTGTTGTGTCTCAAGTCTTATTACAATATGCATTAGAGAATGGGAATGCTCTACATTTAATTCAGATAACCATTGAAGAATTAAAAAAGAGAAAAATTATTTTACCAGCTATGACAACAATAGAACGAATGGTATGGGAAGTTCGAAGACGTGCAGAAGTAAAGATTTTTCGATTACTTAATTCTTCTCTAGCTATGGAACATATTCAAAAATTAAACTGTCTTCTACTTCCGATGGAAGACAGTACCAAAACATATTTGGCATGGTTGCGAGAAATACCAAGCTCTCATTCCCCCGATTCTTTTCTCAAAGTAGTTGAAAAACTTGAATATATTCGAAATTTACAATTGCAAATTGACACAAAGACCTTACATCCAAACAGATTACGACAATTATCTAAAATTGGTTCAAGATATGAACCCCACTCTTTTCGAAGGTTTGATGATTCTAAAAAATATGCTATTTTGGTTGTTTATCTTCTAGAATTAATTCAAGATTTGACGGACCAAGCATTTGAGATACATGATCGTCAGATTATGTCTTTATTATCCAAAGGAAGAAAAGCGCAAGAAGAACGACAAAAACAAAATGGGAAATCAATTAATGAAAAAGTGGTTCACTTTGCTAACCTCGGAGAAGCGCTCATTAAAGCTAGAGATGAGGGTACAGATCCTTATATAGTATTAGAAATGATAATGCCTTGGGAAAAGCTAGTTCAATCTGTAGAAGAAGCAAAGCAATTAGCACGTCCAATCGACTATGATTATCTAGACTTATTAGAGAAGAAATTCTACACATTGAGAAAGTATACACCCCTCTTGTTAAAATCATTTGAGTTTCATTCTACGAAATCAGCAGAGCCCTTAATTCGTGCAATTCACACGGTTAGAGAAATGAACGAAACAGGTAAACGGAAAGTACCGGAAGGTGCCCCTCTTGATTTTGTATCAAATAGATGGCAAAAGCACGTATATGATGAAGATGGAACCATTAACAGGCATTATTATGAAATGGCTGTTTTAACTGAACTACGAAATTCTATTCGGTCAGGCAATATATCTATTAGTGGTAGTAGACAACATAAGGATTTTGATGAGTACCTTATTTCAAAAGAAGAGTGGAACGAGATTCAGCCTGGAACATCCGAGTTAGCTGTTAGTCTATCTGCTCATGAATATTTAGAAGAACGAACATCTTCATTATTAAAACGCTTAAAATGGGTGTCAAATCATATAGGCGAATTAAATGGGGTAAGTTTAGAGAATGGTAGACTGCATTTAAGCCGTTTGGAAAAAGATACACCACAAGAAGCAAAAGAATTTAGCTCATCTCTTTATGACTTACTTCCACGTGTGAAGCTCACTGACTTATTAATGGAAGTAGCTCATTGGACCGGTTTCCATGAACAGTTTGTTCATGCTTCAACCAATCGTATTCCAAATGAAGAAGAAACCACTATTCTAATGGCTGCGCTTATGGCATTGGGAACAAACATAGGTATGACAAAAATGGGTGAAGCTACACCTGATATTTCCTATAGACAAATGGCAAATGCAACACAATGGAGGTTATATGAGGATGCAATGAGTAAAGCACAATCTGTACTCGTTAATTTCCATCATAAATTATCTCTTTCCTCCTATTGGGGAGATGGAACAACATCTTCATCAGACGGCATGCGTGTGCAAATTGGTGTTTCTGCACTTCATGCAGATGCTAATCCTCATTATGGTACTGGAAAAGGTGCTACAATTTATCGTTTTGTCAGTGACCAATTTTCAAGTTTTTATACAAAGGTTATTAATACAAACGCTAGAGATGCTGTACATGTCATTGATGGACTCCTTCATCATGAGACAGATTTAGCGATTGAAGAACATTATACAGATACAGCCGGTTATACTGATCAAGTTTTTGGTTTAGCCCATTTACTTGGTTTTCGTTTTGCACCGCGTTTACGAGATCTAGCTGACTCAAAGCTTTACACGATAGGAAAATCTAGTGATTTTCCACAAATAGAAAAATTATTGCGCGGTCAAATCAATATAAATGTTATTCAAAAAAATTACGATGATGTATTACGATTAGCTCATTCTATTCGGAAGGGTACTGTATCTGCTTCTCTTATTATGGGAAAGCTTGGTTCTTACGCTCGGCAAAATAGCTTGGCTACAGCACTTCGTGAGATGGGAAGAATTGAAAAAACAATTTTCATTTTAGATTATATCTCAAGTGAAACATTAAGAAGAAAAATTCATCGTGGATTAAATAAAGGTGAAGCTATGAATTCTTTGGCTAGATCTATTTTTTTCGGAAAACGTGGCGAATTGCGTGAACGTGCGCTTCAGGATCAACTTCAAAGAGCTAGTGCATTAAATATTATTATTAATGCCATTAGTATATGGAATACGGTATATTTAACCAAGGCAATAGAATATAAAAAAGAGAACGGTGTCTTGCATGAAGAATTGCTACATCATATTTCACCGCTTGGCTGGGAACATATCAACTTCCTTGGTGAATATAAATTCAAATTTAAGCAATCAACTACATTAGAAACATTACGACCACTCCGAAAATAAAACACAAAAGCCGAAATTCCTTAACGTGGGAAAATCGGCTTTTTACCTTCCAAAAAATGTCTTAGCGTGGGTTTTATGTCATTTGGTTGGCGGGACCCCT
>NZ_JAQFUY010000072.1:0-5858 GCF_027716745.1 Bacillus cereus group sp. Bc010 | reverse complement strand
AGCTAGCTTTTTAGAAAGAATAACGTTTTTTGTCACTTGGGGGTAGTGAAAATTCTTAAGTTGATGGGCATGGGGTATTACCTACTATTGTGAGTTCACCTGGCTTAAAATCAATAAAAGAAGAGGATAAGTTACGTCCAGTTGCCAATGTTTTAGAAGGTGCGAAACGTACTGGTCGCGCAACTGGAATTGTTGCTACAGCTGAAATTCAGCATGCTACTCCCGCTGGATTCTCTGCTCACCATGTAAACCGCAAGCATTTTGACGTAATTGCGGAGCAACAAGTGTATCAAAATATAGATGTCGTATTAGGCGGGGGAAAAGCGGCACTGCTACCTATAAAAAGAAAAGATGGTGAAGATTTAGTAAAGGTGATTCAAAACAAAGAATACGACTTTGTTGAAACGAAAAATGAATTATTGAACTCTAAATCTAATAAAATTTGGGGCTCTTTCTCACATAATGCCTTAGCGTTTGATATGGATCGTGAAGCAACAAATCCGGAGCAACCAACACTTTCGCAAATGACGGAAAAAGCAATTCAAACGTTATCAAAAGATAAAGATGGGTTCTTTTTATTTGTGGAAGGAAGTAAGCCAGATTGGGCTGCACATGTGAATGATCCAATTGGGATGATTAGTGATGTATTGGCATTTGATAATGCAGTTGCAGAAGCATTAAGATTTGCAAAAAAAGATGGTAATACGATGCTAATAGCCGTAGCGGACCATGGTAACAGCGGTATTTCTATTGGCAATATGAATACGACAAAAGGTTATAATACTACGCCGGTCTCTACATATATTGATCCGTTGAAAAAAGCGAAAATGACACTTGAAGGGACTATCAATAATTTGAAATCTGATATATCCAATGTAGAAGAGGTAGCTAAATTATACGGGTTGGACAATTTAACTTATGATGAAAAAGAAAGGTTAAAAGTGGTTAAAAAGAAAATAGATGTAGGTCCAATTTTCACTACATTATTGGCTAACCGTGCGAACATAGGCTTCACAACAGGAGGGCATACTGGTGAGGATGTATTTTTATATTCATACGGTCCTCAAAAGCCAGTTGGTTTGATTCAAAACACGGACGTTGCAAAGACAATGGCGAAAGCGATGGGCTTTAATTTAGAAGAAGTAACAAACAAATTATTTGTAGAGAGTGAATTAGCCTTTAAGCAGAATGGTGCAACTGTAACAGTAGATAATACTGATGCAGTAAATCCTGTGCTCATAGTAAAACGTAATAATGTAACAGCTCAATTATTTGTTAACAAAAATATAATTCGTATTAAGAATAAAGATTATGAATTAGGAAGTGTTGTTGTAGAAAGCAATGGTAAATTCTATGTACCAGAAGAAGCAAGTCGTTTATTCATAAAGCATTCTCGTTAAAAAAACGCCAATTCCTTAGCTACTACTTAGGAATTGGCATTTTTGTGTAGATGAGATTTCACTTGAAAAAAGAGGAAAGAGAACCACAAATTCTAGAGTGAACTTCCTGTAAATTCACCTATTTATGTTTTTCATCCTAGAAAAAATATTTCTCAACATTTTAGTACTTTAAAAAGATTGAATATTCGTATTATAACGAATATTATATTGCTATCGGCAAAAATCGATAATTTGCAGACACTGGGGAGGAAATACATTGAAAAAGAAAAAGAAATTAAAACCTTTAGCGGTATTAACAACAGCAGCAGTGCTAAGTAGTACGTTTGCTTTTGGAAGTCATGCAGCGTATGCTGATACGCCACCATCTCTACCAATTGATGAACATTTAATACCAGAGGAACGCTTGGCAGAAGCGCTGAAGCAACGGGGAGTAATCGATCAATCTGCATCACAAGTTGAGACATCAAAGGCTGTCGAAAAATATGTTGAGAAAAAGAAAGGGGAAAACCCTGGAAAAGAAATCTTGACAGGAGATAATCTTACGCAAGAAGCTTCAGATTTTATGAAAAAAGTAAAAGATGCAAAAATGAAGGAAAATGAACAGGCGCAGCAACCCGAAGTAGGATCAGTAGCTGGGCAAGGTCTAGGATTGAACCCAGGAAAATTAAATGGAAAAGTACCGACTACACCAGCGAAGCAAGCTGAGTACAATGGGGCTGTTCGAAAAGATAAAGTACTTGTATTACTCGTAGAATTTAGCGATTTTAAGCATAATAATATTGATCAAGAACCGGGTTATATGTATTCTAAGGACTTTAATCGTGAACATTATCAAAAAATGCTATTTGGTGATGAGCCATTTACGTTATTTGATGGATCGAAGATTAATACATTTAAACAATATTATGAAGAACAATCTGGCGGAAGCTACACAGTTGATGGAACTGTAACGGAATGGCTTACTGTTCCAGGAAAAGCGTCAGATTACGGTGCTGATGCGGGAACTGGCCATGATAACAAGGGACCTTTAGGACCAAAAGATCTTGTGAAAGAAGCATTAAAAGCAGCGGTAGCAAAAGGTATCAATTTAGCAGATTATGACCAATTTGATCAATACGATCAAGATGGTGATGGAAATAAAAATGAGCCAGATGGAATTATTGATCATTTAATGGTAGTACATGCAGGCGTGGGTCAAGAAGCTGGCGGTGGTAAATTGAAAGATGATGCAATTTGGTCTCATCGTTCAAAACTAGGGTCGAAGCCATATGCGATTGATGGTACAAAATCTTCTGTTTCGAACTGGGGCGGAAAGATGGCTGCATACGATTATACAATCGAGCCTGAAGACGGAGCGGTTGGTGTGTTTGCACATGAGTATGGTCATGATTTAGGCTTACCAGATGAATATGATACAAAGTATTCAGGACAAGGTGAACCAGTTGAATCATGGTCTATAATGAGCGGCGGTAGCTGGGCAGGAAAAATTGCAGGTACAGAGCCAACAAGTTTCTCACCGCAAAATAAAGAGTTTTTCCAAAAAAATATGAAGGGGAACTGGGCGAATATTGTTGAGGTAGATTATGATAAACTTCGTACGGGAATCGGTACTGCAACATATTTAGATCAAAGTGTGACAAAATCAAAACGACCAGGAATCATTCGTGTTAACTTGCCAGACAAAGATATAAAAAATATTGAGTCAGCATTTGGTAAGAAGTTTTATTACAGCACGAAAGGAAATGACATTCATACAACACTTGAGACACCAGTATTTGACTTAACGACTGCAACGGATGCTAAGTTTGATTATAAGGCATTTTATGAACTGGAAGCGAAGTATGATTTCCTTGACGTATATGCGATTGCAGAAGATGGAACGAAGACACGCATTGATCGAATGGGTGAAAAAGATGTAAAAGGTGGTATAGATACAACGGATGGTAAGTGGGTTGATAAATCATATGATTTAAATCAATTCAAAGGAAAGAAAGTAAAACTGCAATTTGAGTATGTAACAGATATTGCAGTAGCATATAAAGGATTTGCGTTAGACAATGCAGCATTAACTGTAGATGGAAAAGTTGTTTTTTCTGATGACGCAGAAGGCCAGCCAGCAATGACATTAAAAGGATTTACTGTGTCTAACGGATTTGAACAGAAAAAACATAACTACTATATCGAGTGGCGTAATTACGCTGGGTCTGATACTGCATTACAATATGCACGTGGTCCAGTATTTAATACAGGAATGGTTGTATGGTATGCGGATCAAAGCTTTACAGATAACTGGGTAGGCGTTCATCCAGGTGAAGGGTTCCTTGGAGTAGTAGATTCTCATCCAGAGGCAATCGTAGGAACATTAAACGGACAACCTACTGTGAAGAGCAGTACACGTTATCAAATTGCCGATGCGGCATTCTCATTTGATCAAACGCCAGCATGGAAAGTAAATTCACCAACTCGCGGTATCTTTGACTATAAAGGATTACCAGGAGTTGCAAAATTTGATGATTCTAAGCAATACATCAACAGCGTTATTCCAGATGCGGGACGTAAGTTACCTAAACTAGGATTGAAGTTTGAAGTAGTAGGTCAAGCTGAAGACAAGTCTGCAGGTGCAGTTTGGATCCATCGATAAAATAAAAGGAAATGAAGAGGAGCTGCCATAAGCCGGTGAAACTGACTTATGGCAGCTCTTTTCTGCTTGTGAAAAAGTTTGTAGAAGTTCATTTTATAAATGAAATGCTCCATTTGTCCAATTATAGCGCTATTTGGGGAGTAAGTAATTTGTAAGTATTGAGTAAGAAAAAAGAGATTTTTATAGTATATAATATTTATCCCGCATTAACGGGCAGTAAGCCCCCCACCTCAAAATTCAGCGGAAGCAAAGAAGTTAGGTGGGGGATCAACTGCCCGTAAAAGCCCGATTGGTTCAACTAATAATCAGTGGGGGATGCCCCCCCCCCACTGATTAAAGTTTCACTTTATTACATCTACTTTTAACACCTGATGCTAATAGTATGCTATAATGTGAATTAGCAACAAAAAGGAAAGGAATTAGAAAAATGACATTAGAAAATACTAAAAATTTAAAAAAACAAGTTGCTCCGTATGAAAAATCAACGATTAAAAAAAGTGTGTGGCAGCTTATTAACACAGTCGTGCCATTTGTTATTTTATGGTACCTCGCTTATAAAAGTTTGTCTGTTTCTTATCTGTTAGCATTAGTTCCATCTTTGTTAGCTGCTGGTTTTATGACGCGAATTTTCATAATTTTTCATGATTGTACCCATTATTCATTCTTTAAAAGTCGAACTGCTAATAGAATAGTAGGGACATGTATGGGTGTGTTAACGTTATTCCCATTTGATCAATGGGGGCATGAGCATGCGATTCATCATGCTACAAGTGGTAATTTAGATAAGCGAGGTACAGGAGATATTTGGACGCTTACAGTCGATGAATATGTAGCTGCACCATTTAGACTTCGTTTAGCATATCGTTTATATCGCAATCCATTCGTTATGTTTGGATTAGGTCCGATTTATGTTTTCTTGCTTAAAAATAGATTTAACCGAAAAGGTGCAAGACAGAAAGAACGTATGAATACGTATTTGACGAATATTATTATCGTTGCTGTAGTAGCAATACTTTGCTGGGCAATAGGGTGGCAATCGTTTCTGTTCGTACACGGTACGATATTCTTAATAGCAGGTTCAGTAGGGATTTGGCTGTTTTACGTACAGCACACTTTTGAGGATTCTTATTTTGAAGAGGATAAAGATTGGGAATATGTAAAAGCGGCAGTAGAAGGAAGTTCATTTTATAAACTTCCAAAAATCTTGCAATTCTTAACTGGTAATATTGGATTCCATCATGTTCACCATTTAAGCCCAAGAGTACCTAATTATAAGCTAGAAGAGGCACACAATAATACGCTTCCGTTAAAAAATGTACCAACAATTACACTTGCTACAAGCTTACAATCACTACGTTTCCGTCTTTGGGATGAGAAAAGTAACAATTTTGTTAGCTTTAAAGATGTAAAAAATATAATTAAAAATAATGTTTCTGTTCGGGTGAAATCGGAACTATAATTTCAGCGTATATAAAACTCCCCTTAATCATTTTCAATTTAAGGGGAGTTTTTGTTATATATAACGGATATTGAGGACGTGGAATACTCATATGTAGGTATAAATTCAAGGATACGGTAATCATATTATGTAAATAAGGTAAAACATCATTATTTTTTATTATTGTGAAGGATATCATACATATATAATGGAAAGCAGAAGGTAGAGGAGAGTAATGATAAGAACAGAAACAACGTAATAAAATAATTCTTTCAAAAGGAAGGGACAGGAAAGATGTTGAAATTACAGCCCTTTCCGAACGGGAAAGCCCATCGCCTTTAGGCATGGGATGAAAGTGAGGTTGGATACGGAGTACCAC
>NZ_JAQFUY010000071.1:0-5917 GCF_027716745.1 Bacillus cereus group sp. Bc010 | reverse complement strand
GTTATAGCTATATGATGGCTACAACTTTCACTTTAAAACTTACAACAACCTATATGTACCAGGGGTTACAGCAGTTTTCAATAAAATATTTCTTGTTTTAAAAACATGAAACGTTATAGCTATATGATGGCTACAACGTTCAAACGAAAAATGTTAAAAGGAATTCCCTCCTAATATCTTCTTATATTTTATGTAATCTACATATTTGAACTTTTCTACGTCCTTTAATTACTTACTGAATATAGTCATACAAATTTTTCGCTAACAACAAACAAGTTACTGTAATGAAAAGAGCACGAACATACCCGCTTCCTTTTTTTATAGCAAACTTGGAGCCGGCGATTCCTCCAGCAATTTGAGCAATTCCCATTATGAATCCATACGCATAGTTTACTTGCCCTACATACATAAACATGAACAATGCACCAACGTTACTTCCTAAATTAAGAAACTTCGCTGTACCTGCTGCTTTTAAAAAATCATACCCAATAAATAAAAGAGAAAACATTAAAAATGAACCTGTTCCAGGACCTAGAAATCCATCATAAAAACCAATAGCAAAAATAAAAAAGGTAAAAATAATGACGTGTCGACCAGACAATTTTTTATGAGTGGAAATACTTCCCCAATCCTTTTTGAATATCGTATAAATAGCGACCACACCAAGCATGATCAACATCAATGGCTTCAATACTTCTGGATTCATTAAATGAACGGTCCATGCCCCTACTATGGAGCCTATGAAAGTGATTGGAAATAATTTAAACGCCGATTTCAAATCAAGATTACCAGAACGATAAAACACAATATTACTAGTGGCACTTCCCATTGTTGATGCTAATTTATTCGTGGCTACTGCACTTGCTGGATTCAATCCTGTAAATAATAAAGCTGGTAAGGCGATCAATCCACCACCACCTACAACTGAATCAATAAATGCAGCTACAAACCCAAAAACAATCAAAATAATTAATACTGATGGGTCTAAATAAAAATCCATATTAGTAGCCTCCCCTTTAGTCACTATTGTAATAGTAACTACCAATTTGCTAAATGTAAAGAGTTATTGTAACGTTGAAATATAAAGTGAAACTTTAATCAGTGGGGGGGTTTGTTCATCCCCACTGATTATTAGTTGAACCAATCGGGCTTTTACGGACAGTTAATCCCCACCTAACTTCTTTGCTTCCGCTGAATTTTGAGGTGGGGGTCTTACTGCCCGTTAAAGCGGGATAAAAGCAAACATCGGAGGAAAAAAAGTGGACTACATAGTGCAACAGCTTAAAAAAATTGGTTTTAATGAATATGAAGCTAAATCTTATGTATCTCTTGTGAAACAAGGGCCTGTCACAGCCTATCAAGTGAGTAAAGATTCGGGTGTCCCAAGAGCGCGAATTTATGAGATTTTAGGTAACCTTGTAGAAAAAGGAATTGTCATGAAAGAAGAAATAAATGACACCACCCGCTATTCACCTCTACCTGTTGAAATTTTTTTACAGAAGGCGCAATCAGAATGGCAGTCTACTTACGAAGGAATAAGTGATTCATTAAAGAAACTAGAAACTTCCGAAGAAAAAACGGATAATCGAGTCATTACTTTAAAAGACAATCAAACAATCATTAGCTATTGTCAAACATTAATAAAAAAAGCCGAAAAACGTATTGTCATTTCGATGTGGGATGAGATGTATGAAGCGTTAAAAGAGGATCTAGCTGAGGTAGCTGATAAAGTTTCAGTACAAGGTATTACCTTACATGTTGAAAATCCCATTAAAAATCTAGAAGCTCATCGTATCACACCTTATACAGAAACCCTCTCTACAGAACATTGGTTTATTTTATCAATAGATTCTAAAGAAATGATTTATGGCCCATCACTTGAAGAGCGTAATATTGCTTTTTATACAGATGACCCCGTTCATATATACTTATTAGAGGATTATGTATGGCATGATGTTTTAGTAAATCGACTTGTCCGACGTAGCCAAGATGACTTGGAGCAATGGATTACTGCAGAGAGAAGAGCTTTCTTTATGGAGAAATAAGAAACATATTCAAAAAATAAAGCATAAGTGAATACAATGGAAAACTTATGCTTTATTTTATATGCAAAGTAATACTCAAGTCTTTTCACTATTTCCCCTCCACAAACCGCCCAAACTCCTTCAAAAATCTCAACTTAAAACTCCCCACAGGCCCATTCCGATGCTTCGCCACATGAATCTCTGTCATCTCTTTCTGCATCGTTTCCTTATCGTAATAATCTTCGCGATACATAAGCATAATGACATCCGCATCTTGCTCAATTTGGCCTGTCTCTCTTAAGTCAGATAAAAGAGGGCGCTTATCTTGACGCGACTCTACAGAACGAGATAATTGAGATAATGCTACTACACAAACATTTAATTCCCGCGCTAATAACTTAAGCTTACGAGAAATCTCACTAATCTCTTGAAATCGATTGCCCTTATGCTTCGGATCGCCCGTAATAAGCTGCAAGTAATCTACAATAATTAAAATCTTTTTATCCCCATGCTTCCTCTTTAACTTACGCGTTTGCATCCAAATATCTTGCACCATAACCCCTGCGTTGTCGTAAATCTCAAGTGGCAACTCACCAATCTCCGCAAACGCCTTACTCACCCTTTCCCAGTCTTCCATTGCAAAACGGTGCTTCGGATTTTTCAGTCTGCCTCCTGACACTTCACCTACGCAAGAAGCCATCCTTTTTAACAATTGCTTACTACTCATCTCTAACGAAAACAATCCAACTGCCGCTCCAGACTTCGCTGCATGCAGCCCAACATTTAACGCAAACGCAGTCTTCCCCATAGAAGGCCGTGCACCAAGAACGACAAAATCACCCTCCTGCAATCCGCACGTCATTTTATTTAGCGATGTATAACCAGTCTCAATACCCGTAATCTCTTTCGCATCTTGATGCAGCTCTTCATATAAATCAACTAACGCATCCTTCAAATCAAACTCACATACACAGTCCTTTTCCTCTAACTCACAAAGTGCCGTAATCGTCTCACCAATAATCTTCTCACTCTTCTCCGCAATAAGACGCTCTCCCATCTTGTGCCCAAGAACACCCGCCTGATACATTTTCCAGGCACCTCGAACAAGCCCCTCATAATACGAGAAGTTGCTAGTAGTAGGCACACCATCCATTAACCCTATAAAATACTCCATTCCCCCGATCCCCTTCAAAAAATTCGGATCCACCCTAGAAGTAAAAGTCACAAGGTCAATCGGTTGCCCCTCTTCTTCCATCTTTCGCATTAACTGAAATATAGACTTATGCACCGGCATCGAAAAATACTGCTCCGTCAAACGGCACTCCTTAATAAGCTCTCCATCAAGTAATAGAGAACCTAATACCGTCTTTTCCGCCTCCACATTTTGAATACTCATGGACGCCACCCGCGCTCCGCTAAAAAGCGCTGCAACTCTTCCTCAGACGGCGCATTCTTCTCCCACTCCTCACACCTCGCCAAAAACTCCTCCGTCTCCCCCGTACTAACAGACGAATCCTTCTTCCTAAAGCTCGCCGTATCCGCCTCAACCTCACACACTTTCGTAAACCCTTTCCCGTGCCACCCCCGCAAAATCCCCTTCACATAAGCAACCGTCCGCTTATTATTCTCAAACGCAATTTGAAGGGCCTTCAGCACAAGCTCCTCTGACAAATCTTCCATCCACGCACTCAGTTCCTCTACAGTATGAGGGGACAAACTACCGAAATGCTGCTCATAAAAGGAAAACACACGACTTCCCGTTTCTTCCTCTATAACCTCTTCTTCCTCGGCCTCCTCACAAACTGGCTCAACATCATCCACAGCTAAATCACTCGGCATACCGAAATGCGCTAAAAGCATCGGAACATTCAGCTCCTCCTCCACGCACTTCTGAAGAAACATATGTACAAACTCCTTATTCTTCACACCCTTAAGCTCACGAAGCACACACTTCTCCACATTCGTATTCGTCACAGGATTATAACGAAGCCAATTCAAAACGAACAACTCCCGCGTCTCCGCATCATAAAGAATCTTCCCATAATCAATGAAGCGCTGCACAAGCTTATCAACAGTCTCCCGATTATAACCCGTCTCCATCTCCGCTAACCGCTTCGGAAAAGGAAAAATCCCACACTGCGTCGTCTTCGAACAAGTTAATAAGTAAACGTAAAAATACCGCTCCTCCGGCGTCAAATCCAAAACAAAATCATCCTGCCAAAAATTCACCTGCACAGTACGATACACCGCCATCCTAATTCCTCCCGTCTTCATTCAAAAATGAAAATTTCCTCTTTGTACTATATATAGGAAGGAGGGCCGGGTTTTTGGCGTGTTATTTCAAAAATTTTTTCGACTCCTACTACGGTGTTTGTTGGTGTTTTTATTTTGTTATGTTTTTTCTTAGTGATTTATTACTTGGTAGGGGCTTGTAAGGGGCTTAGGGGGGGCTATTATCGGTTACTTCGATTAGGAAGACTCGATCTGAGAAGTCGCCTCTTTCTTTTGCTTTCTTTTTACGGATGTCGTTGATTTCTTCTAGCGTTGTGCCTTCGTGTTCGGCTAGGGCATTTATTAGTTCTAGTAGGTCGGATAGTTCTTCGAGTTTATGTTCTTTTGCTGTTGCTTCTAGGTATTCGGTTAGTTCTTCTTCCGTTTTTTTGCAGATTTCTTTTATGTATTCGTCTTCGGATAGGATTCTTGTTGTGGGTGTTTTTCCGTTGGTTTTTATTATTTGTGGGATTTTGTTTCGGATTAGTTTGTTGTAAGTTGGCATGTGGTTTTCCTCCGTTTGGTTTTTCTTCTATTATAATGGAAAAGCAGTTTAACTAGTTGTTAAACTGCTGCATTGCTTCTTTTATATAGTTTTCTTCTTCGGTTGTGAAGAGAGCTGGGAATTCGGATAATGGGAGGTTGGATTTTTGGATTATATCCTCTATATCACTTTGAGGTGTATCAAAATAGTTCGTTACCTCTTCTATTAAATTGAAAAATTCCTTCAAAGTAACTTGAACTTCATCATGACCCGGATCCTTCTCTTCTTCCTTATGCTTTTTCAACTTTCCTATCACATCCATAAAACGCCGATCAAACTCTTCTTTCAGTTCCTTATTTTTATAAAACGCTTGAACACTCTCCTTTGAAAAGTGTTCCTCTAGCCATTCTTTATTTTCTTTCTCCCATATAAAAGTTTGTAGAAACGAAGAAAACAAAGCAACATCCACTCGTTCTTCCTTTTGAAACTTCTTCGTCATCTCATCTATATGCGAAAGCACCTTCGCAATTCTTTCTTGCTCTGCCAAAAGCAATTCCCTTTGAAAATGCATTTGTCTTAAAAATTCTTCCGTCTCTATATCACGCTGCAATATAATATTTTGAATTTCTCCAAGCGAAAAACCGAGATGCTTAAATGATTGAATTTGCTGTAGCACATACAAATCATCTTTTGTATATAACCGATGACCTCCCTCAGTATAATTGCTTGGCTTTAATAAATTAATCTTGTCATAATAACGAAGCGTCCGCACCGTAACATCCCCAACACTTGCAAACTCACTAATCATCCACGCCATATCCTCACCTACTCCACTAACTTCTCTTTCACGTACTGAAGCATATGAGAAAAACTCATCTCATTCTGCCTACAATGTTGAAACAAACCTACAATAAGCAATAAAAAAGGAACGTTCCCTCTATAACGATTTTCATACTCACTAATACCATCGTAAAAGTACTCATACTTTCTTTTTCGTAAAACGATATAAATCGCAATAAACAACACTGCAATCATAATAAAAATTCGCTTCCCCTTTATCTCTGGTATTATCCCCTTTAGGTAGACAGTAAAAAAAGAGTCCATCTGGTATGATGGACTCAATACTGTTTTATCTGGA
>NZ_JAQFUY010000070.1:0-6077 GCF_027716745.1 Bacillus cereus group sp. Bc010 | reverse complement strand
CTAGCTAGCTTTTTAGAAAGAATAACGTTTTTTGTCACTTGGGGGTAGTGAAAATTCTTAAGTTGATGGGCATGTGGTATTACCCCTACTATGTTTAAAATGCGAGAATTCCTGTTACGTAAGAAACAGAAAGAGCTAAGTGAATATAAAGCGATGTACATAATTAAGGGTTATTTTTTACTTTTTTACCAAGCATTACACAAAAACACCCAAGAATTATCAAAGGTTCTCCTTCGTCTGTTTAACCTCCTACAGCACAACGGACGAAAATCTCATCGATATGAGAAAAAAACAGTCTTTGATATTTTGGGTGTTGTTTATGAGTATACCACTTCTACTCATCAGGTAGCATAGTAAAAAATTGAAAACTGTCAGGGTTTATTTGATATGCCTACTTTTATAAAATCTATAAAAGATAATAAAAAACTATATGGAAAGACCGCATTTTGTATAAAAATATACCTTAAGTTAATAGTGATGGGGCGGGACCACTTATACAAGAAATACCCTATAGAATAGACTTTTTTAAGTGTCTATTTTATAGGATATATTTTATGGTTCACTTATTTTTTTCACCCATTGCTTCTTCTAATGTTAGGTGATGTTGATATAAGTATGTAGCATATGGATTGCCAACGTAGCGAAGATGCCATGGTTCATATGCATATTCTGTTTTATCTGTCTTATCCTCTAAATAACGAATAACGAAGCCAAATTCATGGGCGTGTGTTGCTACCCACTTTCCTTCTTCTGTTTCTCCAAAGATAGGTTCTAATTTATATTCTGCAGATTCTGAACTAATATCCATTGTAAGTCCTGTTTGATGTTCACTCGTTCCAGGAACTGCACTAACTGAATCAGCCTTGGCTTTTCCTTGACGTTTGATATACGTATTACGTAAGGATTGTTGTCGTTTATATGAACGATAACCTGATACAGCTGTAAGCTCTAGACCTTGCTCTTTTGCAGATTGGAACATTTTTTCAAGAGCAGTGGCAGCATCTTTACGAAGTAATGTTTTTTCTTTATCTTTTGGAGATGTAAATGGAACGTTTGGTTTAGTTAAATCTTTTGGTATATAGCCATCTGGTAATTTACGATGTTTATTTACTAATACAAGGGGTGAATCTGGATTTGTAACAAGAAGAAAGTTTTCATCTGTTTTTTTGGCTGTATCTGCTGCTTTTGGAAAGGCAGGAATCTCTTCTTTTGGATGTTCATCATGTTTTTGTGTTTTAACAACTTTTGCTTCATTGTGTAGTGGAGATCTCGAACCGAAATAAGCGAAGGATGTGATACCGATTCCAATCGTAGCGGCTGAAATAATAACTATTTTTTTCATAAATCCGGGTAATTTCAGTCCTTTCTTATAATTTATTTTTCCATTATAAATTTAGTTATTTGAAAAAGAAGTATAAAGTGAGTTTGCTCATTTTTAAAGATATCAAATATTTTAAGAGTTTTTTCATTTATATGGGGTAACCACAGGGTTGCTGCTTTAGTCTGTCACGTTATTAATATATAGATAGAATTTAATTAATGAGCTATTGGGGCTCCAAGGACCGGTTTTAGGAATAGAAAGAGCACCTTTGCTAGGAAGCGTAAAGTAACCTCCGATTGTCTTGTAGCTTCCTAGCATATACCCATTACCTTTATTGATTGAACTAATCCCAAACACTTTACTCTTAGGCTGGGTTTATATATCTTAATTCTTTTAAAAGCTTTTTATAGAATTTGAGAAAATAAGTGGATTACACACAAAGATAATACATGTAATTAATAGAATAATCGTTATAACTATTAACATTCCATTTCCGCTATATAACTTTTTCATAGCACTCACCTCTATTTTTTCAACCATACATGGGGTCCCGCCAACCAAATGACATGAAATTCACGATAAGACATTTTTCGGGAGATAAAAAGCCTATTTTCCTACGTTAAGGAGGTACGGCAACGATTCCTTCTTTTTTGAGTCACTTACAAAACTAAAACAAGAAGCTACGTGTTGCTTTAAAATAATGTTTGATCAAATTGCTACTGATAATCTTGATAAACAAATATAGAAAAAAGCGTTTTTGTAAAAAATAGATTTATTAAAACACGCTCTTATTATTTTTTATTGACTCATTCTTTTATAAAAAATTTTGATCATTTCCTACTTATGTTGCTCCACAATCGTGCCCGTTTGTTTAAGTACAGTTCTTCACAAAAATCTAGGAAGTAACCACTATACAATAAGGAAGATACTCACCATCCAAAAAACTGTGGTTCTCACTATCCTCCAAACTATGGATTGGATAGCTGAACTTTGAGGAATCTTACTTTTCACATTTCTTGTTATAAAAGCATGAATAATAAATCTGATTATGATGAACCCAACAGCTATCCAAGATAATAAATCCACTTTAACTCCTATGACAACCTCTTAAAAGGAAGAACAAAAAATTGGAGGAAGAAAACAAGCAACTAGAGAACAACTGAAAGTAACTTATGCAGATGTTTACAAAAAGTTATGGCATATCTCCCACATAACGGACGGCCGTCGGGTATGTGATCATTAATAGGTCGGTTTAGGATAGAGTTTATTCTACCCAAAAAGTAAGTCCCGTGACCCGCAGTTCTAGTAGGGAACATAGAATTTCACAGGCTAAGCGCATTTTTACACATGGTGGTGCCCGTCAAGCCTTGAAGGTTTTGGACTGTCACAATACTCCAACTTGGGGAATATTGAACTGTGCGTTATCCAAATTGAAATTATTACAATACCTTCCATCCTCTTTAAAACATAATGAAAATCTACTTTTAGCCCAATCCCACTCCGATCTGTTCTTCGGGGAAGATCTGAAATTGTTCTACTTTCTTGAGATCTTTATTTACAGTTAATGACCATTCTTCTCCATTACATTTATAATAGAAAACATATACTGGAGATTTTTTATCCAACGTTGAATTTGTCTTAATGCTTTCCTTCTCTAAAAACTCATAATTTGTATTATCGAATAAATTATTATCTTTAACAAATTTATCTGCTATATCTTTCGCTGTATCATAAGAAAGATTTTGATAATCTTCATTTTTAGGAACCTCTGGAAAACATGATAAGCGTATTATCTTATTAGTTTTTTTATCTATTATAGCATCATATACCATAATATTATCTTTATCGTCCCACATTACAGAAAGCATCCCATAACCATCTATTGTTTTAAATTTTAACCCTTTACTATTTTGCATTACATCTACATTAAAATACTTTTTAAAAGCATCTAGTACTACTTTTTTATAGGTTTCATCTTTATTACTTACTTGTGCAGTACTTGACTCCGTCATTACTTCGTTCTTTGATACTGTATTTTTTGATACTTGTGCAAAAGTTAAAGCACCACCACTAATACTTAATGCTCCAATTAAACCTAATGCAGTGATTCCTTTTTTCTTCATAAAATCTTCCCTCCTTTAATTTGTTTGCTACAGTTAGAATAATACATCATACCCTTATAGAAACAATCTACGAATTGTAACATAGTTGTAAAATCATAAGGCAGCAAACAAAATGCCAGGAACTTTCATTACGAATTCAAGGTAAATGTTATTCTTATAATTGTCCCCTTATTTAGTTGGCTTTCCATTTCTAATTCAATTTCATGGATTTTTGCTATTTCAGAACATATTGTAAGTCCTAATCCAACTCCATTATTAGCCCTAGTCCTTGATTTATCAGCCATATAAAAGGCTTCAAACACTTTAGGTAAATCTTCTTCTGAAATTCCTATACCTTCATCTTTTATTTCAAGCACAGTTTTATTTTCTTTATTTTTATATACATGTAAATATATATTGCTACCTTCTTTTGAAGCCTTAATAGAATTATCAATAAAATTACAAATGAAATTTCTAATTAAATCGCTTTCGACAACTACCTCATAATCTTCACCGCTAATCATTAAGTGGATACTTTTACTCTTTAATTTAGGCTTTAATATATCTTTTATATCAAATAATATATCTCCTATATTTTCTTTTCTCATTTTAAATTTTTCTCTTTCAAGCAACATTAAATCCATCATTTTCCGGGATAATTCCTCTAATCTTTTTCCTTCTTTAAATATATGGTTTAGCCCTTTTATAAATATCTGTTCATTATATGCAGTTAAGCGAAGAAAATCTGCATATCCAATTATGGAAGTTAAGGGTGTTTTAAATTCATGAGTTAAATTATCTATGAACCTTTGTTTTTCTGCAGCTTTCATTTCTAGTTCACTGATTTTTTGTTCAACAGCAGCTGCCATTTCATTAAAATTTTCTGCTAAAATACCTATTTCATCTTTAGAATCAATCTCTACTCTTTTTGAATAATTACCCTTTGATACTATTTGGGTTATATTTATTAGCTTCTCTATGGGCTTTGTAATATACCTACTTAACATATACATGCCAATAGCTAAAATTATAGTTATACTTATTGATAATCGAATATAAAAATTATATTGTTCTTTTTTATCTTCATAAATATATGTTACATCACGAACATATGAAAACTTCAAATCTTCTCCATTTATATTTATTAAACTAGTTACAAATAATAATGTTTTATTTTCTACATCTCTTATAATGTATTTTCTTTTATCGTGAGATGCATTTTTTAACTCTTCTCTATCTCGTGAAACCTTAAAATCTAGGTTACTAAAAACTACATGATTATTTTTGTCTACTATCTCTAAATAATTATTCTTTGAATTCAATTTTTCTAAATATTTTTTTATAACTTCTTTATAATCAGCCTTAACTATATTTTTAGACTCAATATATAAGTAATTATTTGAAATCATATTATAATAACTAATTCCTGTCGAAATATTTCTATGTTCATCTAATGATCTATCAATCTCTCTTTTTAAGTTTAAGTTATGACTATTTTGTATTAAACAAACAGCACCAAAGTTAAATATTACCAAAAATAACAATGATGAATATATGGATATTTTATGCCAAAATTTCATTTAAGTCTCCCATCTGTACCCGACCTTATGAACCGTTCTAATTTTCTCGTCTAAATCAAGTTTTTTTCTAATCCTTTGAATATGCATATCCACAGTTCTAGTTTCTCCTAGGTAATCATATCCCCAAATTTTTTCTAAAATTTTTTCCCTAGATAAAGCCATTCCTTTATTTTGTATTAAAAGACATAAAAGCTCAAATTCTTTTAGAGTTAAATCGATACTATTGCCATCTTTTTTCACAAGCATTTCTTCTATATATATTTCTAAATTCCCGAAACTTATGGCGTTATTTTTTTTACTGTAACGTCTTAAAACTGTTTCAACTCTTGCCAAAAGTTCTATAGATTCAAAAGGTTTTCCTATATAATCATCTGCTCCCATTTTAAGACCCTTAACCTTATCCGTAATGGATGATTTAGCTGATAAAAAAATTACAGGTATGTCCTTATGCTTTATTTTATCTATTATGCTAAACCCGTCTATTTCTGGAAGCATAACGTCTAAAAGTATTAAATCAAATTGTTCCGTTTCTATTAATTCTAAAGCGTGTCTTCCATTGTAAACTTGGATAGTTTCATAATTTACCATTTTCAAATTTAGGTTTATTAAATCTGAAATAGTTGGCTCATCTTCTACAATTAATATTTTTTCTGCTTTCATCAGTTCACTCTCCCAAAAAAATAATACTTACCGTACAAATCCCCCAAAAGGGATAAATAATACATTAGACTTCCATCACAGTTAGTATTTAATTTGCCAAATTGCTGTTTGTTCAACTACCTAGCCCATCTTACCAAATAAATAAGATCCATTTCCAGCTCATATTGTTACCAAATCAAAGAAACATATTTCTTTTTTGACCATGTCGGGCCTATCTTCTAAATATTACGGGTTAAAAAGTAATAGGATGATAATAGCCGATTCCTTAACGTACAGGGAACCGGCTTAAATGTGACCAAATTGTGTCCAAACGTACAATTTTATTTTTTTGATATGGTGACCCCATGCCCATCAACTTAAGAATTTTCACTACCCCCAAGTGACAAAAAACGTTATTCTTTCTAAAAAGCTAGC
>NZ_JAQFUY010000069.1:0-6300 GCF_027716745.1 Bacillus cereus group sp. Bc010 | reverse complement strand
TAGCTAGCTTTTTAGAAAGAATAACGTTTTTTGTCACTTGGGGGTAGTGAAAATTCTTAAGTTGATGGGCATGGGGTACCGCCAGCATTTCGGAAAAAAACCACGTTAAGAATTTTTCGGTTAATGTTCCCCTGATTTAAGGACAATACAAGGGGAGAAAGAAACATCTATGCTGAAAAGTGTAACGTATACTTTTGGAAAAGGTTTATGGCAATCATTTTGGTAATTACTTTTGGTAAAAGACTACCTCTTTGCTATCAAGAACCTTAACCAAGATTGAATAAATTACAAAAATTATGGTTTTTGGTAACTAAAGTTTTCCTTAACGCTGTTAAAAGTACTCGTTTTTATGTTGAAATTTGCTTAACGTGGTTTTTTTCCGTTTTGCGGTCTGTACCCCATCGCTATCAAGCTAAATTTCTGAAATATCCCCAAAACGAAAATTTCATCCTTTCATAGTTGTCCATAGGTTCTTAGGGTGATTTTCATTTTTGAGAAGAATAAATTTCTCAAATTGATGGCAATTATAGAGGGGTAAAAATAATGTTACGATGTTTATAAAAAATATGCGAAGAAATATGTTAATAGATTTTTTAATAATATTCATATAAAATACTATTTTGACTTAGATTAAACTTTGTTTCAAACAAACATTAAAATCTATTTTAAAGAAAGGGAAATATGGTAGAAAATGAAAGCAAACATTAAAATTATTGAAAAGCTTAAAGAAGAATCTTGTACCTTCTACATTCACAAAGTAACATCTTTTATTCTAGATATGGTATCAACACTAGAGAATAGTTCTGATAACTATTTAATAGTTAATTCTACTCACAAAGGTGAACAAGAAAAAATTTCTTGCTCAACTGTTATTTATTTGGAATATCTTGAAAGGAAAATTTTTGTTTATACAAAAGAAAATATATTTGAGATAAAAAGTCCTTTATATAAATTACAATCTGAACTTCCAGATAACTTCATTAGAATTTCAAAAACTATAATTATCAATATTCATTTTTTAAACAAATTCTCCGCTAAAGCAAACGGAAATTTGGAAGCACTGCTTTCAAACAGAGAAAAAGTAATTGTGTCAAGAAAATATGTTTCTTCATTAAAAAAACAGCTAAAAAAACATTCCCAATAACCACTTATGTATTGATTTTTACCACTTATGTTTAAAAGTATTTCTTTATATCTCCTTTGATGTAAATATTAATAAAAACAAAGGAGGATATACAATGTATACTATGATTAAAGAAGTATTTATAAGAACTCCATTATGGGTATGGATATTATTATTCATTTTAATAAAAAGGGGTATTGCTATTTCTCAAGAAAGACCAATTAATTTATCTAAAATGTTCCTTGTTCCCATGATTTTTATGATATGGGGGTTAGATAAAATTATCACTAAATTTTCTTACTTAGGATATTGTTTAATAAGCTATACGATTTTCATTCTTCCAGGCATTTTGATTGGATATTTGTTATATGCAAAATATCAAATTTTTTTCAAGCAAGAGACGGTTACTTTCAGGAAGAAATGTTACCTTCCATTAATAATTATATTGATTAATTTCTTTGTAAAATATGTCTTAAATGTAACTTTAGGAATTTATCCATCATTTTATGGTAATATTTCGTTTAATATAATTTATTCTGCCATAAGTGGACTATCTGTAGGCTTATTTTTTGGAGGAATATTCTACACATTTTATATAATATACAATCAAAATTAAATAAACTTATCTTAAAATCATAAAAAGAAGGGAAAGACTTTATTGAAACTAAAAAATCGACTGTGTACAGGTTTAGGAACTGGTTCATTTATATACATGATAGTTTTGCTATCAAGAAACAATAATATATCTATTACACAAGCTGAGATAATAAGTGTTCTTATAATCTCAGCTTGTGCAGGCATTTTTACATTCATTTTTGATATTGAAAGAATCAGCTATTTGTTCGCCTTGGTAATCCATTTTTTCATGATGATTATAGTTGTCTTTCTTATATCTACATATAACCATTGGATAGAAATATTCCCAACTGCTGATTTTCTTGAAAGTATAGTTTTGATATATGCATTTTCTTGGTTAATATCATTTTCAAATACAAAAAAAGATGCTAAAGAATTAAATATGTTACTAAAAAATAAGAATAACATTTAAAGTGTCCTTCTATACGAGGCTGCTGCATCGATATTAAATTAGCAAAAAAATTTCCCTGAAATTTAAAAATACGCTATTCTTTCTATAGAATCATAGGAAAGGATGGCGTTTTTGTATGTCTATTTCTGTATCTGATGAATTACAACTATTTGCTCAGGAGATTCAAAGATTTTTATCTTCAAATATCTTACTAGATTTTGCTAGAGATGTCGGTTTCGTACAACGGACCAGTAAATACCAAGCAAAAGATTTAGTCGCTTTATGCGTATGGATGAGCCAAAATGTCGCTACAACTTCTTTAACTCAGTTATCTAGCTGTTTAGAAGCATCAACAGAAGTACTCATCAGTCCCGAGGGACTGAATCAACGATTTAATAAAGCGGCCGTTCAACTTTTACAACATGTATTAGCTGAACTACTAAACCATAAATTAACCTCATCTATGCCACTTTCTTCTCCATATACTTCTGTTTTCAAGCGTATTCGTATTTTAGATTCAACTGCATTTCAACTCCCGGATGTATTTTCATCGGTTTATCCAGGTGCAGGAGGATGCAGCCATACAGCGGGAGTAAAGATTCAGCTTGAGTATGATTTATTAAGTGGAAAGTTCCTACATATTCATACAGGTCCCGGTAAACAGCATGATCGAACCTATGGTTCTCTGTGTGTTCCAACTGTGGAACCAAATGATTTATGTATCCGTGATTTAGGGTATTTTCATTTAAAAGATCTTCAACATATACAAGATAAAAAGGCTTACTATATCTCTCGTATTAAATCTAATACACGTATTTATCAAAAAAATTGCAAACCTGATTATTTTCAGGATGGAAGAATAAAGAAAGGTACAGAGTATATACAGCTAGATATGGAGGTATTAATGAGCTCTCTCCAACCAGGACAAACATATGAAATATCCGATGCCTATGTAGGTATGACTGATAAAGTACCAACCCGTGTAATCGTTCATCGACTTACAGATGAACAACAACAAAAACGATTACGTGATCAAGCTATACGAGAAAAAAAGAAAGGAATGAAGTATTCTCCTCGTAGCAAACGACTCAGTGGTATCAATGTATATATGACAAACACCCCTACAGATATTGTTCCGATGGGACAGGTACATGACTGGTATTCTTTGCGTTGGCAAATCGAAATTTTATTTAAAACGTGGAAGTCATTCTTTCAAATCCATCATTGTAAGAAGATAAAATCAGAACGATTGGAGTGCCATTTATATGGTCAATTGATTGCCATTCTACTCTGTTCTTCTATCATGTTTCAAATGCGCCAATTGCTCCTCATGAAGAAAAAACGAGAGCTTAGTGAGTATAAAGCCATATATATGATTAAAGACTATTTTCTTCTTCTATTCCAAACTATACAAAAAAACACCCAAGAGCTATCAAAGGTGTTACTTCGTCTGTTCAATCTTCTACAGCAAAACGGGCGAAAATCCCATAGGTATGAGAAGAAAACAGTCTTTGATATATTAGGTGTCGTTTATAATTGTACCATGTCTGATAACCAAGCAGCTTAATTCAAAAAAGGAAACCCGTTAGGGTTTATTTTGTATGCAAATCTTTAAAGCATCTACGTATAGACTTTCCAAAAAAAGAAACAATCTTGCTTATCATTGACGTTACACGGGCTTAGCTTGATAGCAATGGGTCTGTACCCCTATTACAGAAGAAAACATTCAAAAAGCCATTGAGTGGATTATTAATGCCTATAATCGATTTAAATTACCTAAATATTGGGGAAATGGAACTAGTGCTTCGGCTGATGGCACAATGTGGGATTTATATGAAAAAAATTTATTATCAGAAAATCATATTCGATATGGAGGATATGGTGGAATTGGTTATTACCATGTCTCCGACACTTATATCGCTTTATTTAGCCACTTCATTCCTTGTGGTGTCTGGGAAGGTGTTTATATTTTGGATCTTCTCATGAAAAATAAATCTGATATTCAACCTGATACTCTCCATGCTGATACCCAAGGACAAAATGCACCTGTTTTTGGGTTAGCTTATTTACTGGGGATTCAACTTATGCCACGTATTCGTAATTGGAAAGATTTAAAGTTCTTGCGACCAAGTAAAGAGTCTACCTATCAACATATTGATGGATTGTTCTCACACTCAATTGATTGGAATTTGATTGGAAATCATTATAAAGATATGTTACGTGTAGTAATGTCGATTAAAATGGGACGAATTCATCCTTCCACGATTTTAAATAAGTTAAATACATATAGTAAAAAGAACAAGTTATATCAAGCTTTTCGAGAGTTAGGTAGTGCCATTCGCACTTTATTTTTGTTAAAGTATCTATCAGATGAAAAATTGAGAAGTACAATTCAAGCAGCCACAAATAAAAGTGAATCTTTTAATGGGTTTTCAAAATGGCTATTCTTTGGTGGTGAAGGAATCATTGCAGAAAATAATCGAGAGCGTCAAAGAAAAATCATTAAATACAATCATCTAATCGCTAATTGCTTAATTTTTTACAATGTATTTCACCTTACACGGATTCTTCATGAATATATACAAGAGGGAAATAAAATTGATGCGGAAGTATTGTCTGATCTGAGTCCGTATTTAACATTTCATGTAAACCGCTTTGGGAAATACCGACTAGATTCTAATCGGCGCCCTCCAAATATTGAATTTGATATACCTGTATCACCGATTCCAATTGAAGGAACTGGTTAATCTAAGCAAGAGCGGGGACAATTTATATAACTTCCCCTCTTGCTTTACGTTTGCGAGTGGCTCCAAAAAGAAGGAATCGTTGCCGTACCCCTATAACACCAGATGAACAGGGAAGACTTATCATTCACGGGTTATTAACAGCAACTCTTCCAACAAAAGTGGGTGGAGATAACAATGTACTGGCTCGTACTATGAATCTAGAGTTTTTAAGACCTGTCTTTACGGGAGATACAATCATTTGTGAAGTTAAAATTGAAAAATACGAAAGGCAAGAAAAAAGTAGAACAGCTATTATTGCATCCTTTTTATGTAAAAATCAGAATGAAACAGCGGTCTTAAAAGGGGATTTTTCAGGTGTTATTCTTTAAATTCTTTATACTTTCTTCAATGAATTGGGTGCGTTACTTGAAGAGAAATAAGATTAGTTGTTGCTAAGGCATACTTACTAAAAAAGTTATTATGTTACCCCCATCCAAACCAGGACGGGGGTATTCGTATTGAAAGTATTAAACTTTAACAACTTATAGTAATCTTGACATTTCCTTATTGCGGGTGGTGACAGCTTCGCTGGTACTACCCCTATTAAGCACGAAAATAAATGTAGACTATTACTTTTGTGTTTTATTTTTTATTAAACATTACGGTACGTGAAATTTTATATATCACTTATTAAAAAAGCCCCCATAGATCTTACACCTATGAGAGCTACCTAAGGGTATTTAGACTTTCGACTCCATTCTATTGTAACAGACTTTCACCATACATGAGAAACATAATGAACCAAAAACAGACCATCATAATAAGAAATTCTTTAAACCCTTGCTGAAAGGAAATACGACCTTCATCCATTCTACATGCCCCTTTTCTTGATATCTTTATATATGTTAAAATAAATAGGAAAGAAATCAGTCAATTTCTTTCATCTACGGTCACTCAGACTTTTGCTCTTTGTTTGCTTTTGCAAATGAAGAGCTTTTATTTTGCATACTTATGCTTACTTTCTAACATCGCATAGCGCAATAGCTTTAACTTTGTCTCTCTTTTCAATGCTTTCCACTCAGATACACCAATTTTCATGTTCCATTCCTCCAATAATTAAATTTGTTATTTATAGAGCTTATAAGTTCCAGTTGTAAATTTTCCTAATTTGTTTATCGCTAAATCCTTCGTGGACAGCGAAGATTTCTGGAAAATCCGAGAGACACAAATCAATAATTGTATTATCAGTAGTTCTTATATAGTAATATTGAACAGCCCCTTCATAATTCGAATATAAATAGTATTTATGAATTTTATAATTTAATCCATTTTTCTCTAATACCTCATAGGGGTCCCGCCAACCAAATGACATAAAACCCACGCTAAGACATTTTTTGGAAGGTAAAAAGCCGATTTTCCCACGT
>NZ_JAQFUY010000068.1:0-6347 GCF_027716745.1 Bacillus cereus group sp. Bc010 | reverse complement strand
GTACATTACGTGTTTTTTAGTTTGTTTGAACGAAAGTTCATTTTGTTTTCGTTCTTAAGTTGATGGGCATGTGGCGGGACCCCTTAGAGTAGGAAATTCGGCTCATTTTATGTCGAAATTTACTTAGCGTATATTTTCGTTAATTATCTTAACTAGTCGTTACGTATGACTTTACAGCATTCGATGCAAAGTTATCGGTTTTTTGTATGCAAATTTATGGATTAAGTCATACAATTACGCACTATTTTTAATGAATCGATATTTACTTGTTTCTTCAACTAAGTTCGTCCGAATCTTTTTCTACAAAATCACTAAAGTCATCTCCCCAATCACAGATGGCTGTTACAACATTCTCTAGTTGATGACCAATTTCACTAAGTTCATACTCAACCTTAGGAGGCACTACGGGGTATACACATCGAGTAATTATTTTATCGTCTTCTAATTCTCTTAATTGTCTAATCAACATACGTTGATTAACTTCAGGCAGCTTTTTTTGTATTTCACTTAATCTTAATGGCGAACGTTGTAACAAACACCATATAATTGCTATTTTCCAACGCCCTCCTATCACAGATAAAGCTAAATCTTTTCCAGTGAAAAATTCCTTGTCCTTATAATGAATAACCATAATTTTTGACCTTCCTCTCGCGAAAAAAATGTTTATAGTGACAAATTTGTCAGTATTGTAATTAAAATTATAAAGTGTAATCTTAGTGGTGTAAACAATAAAAAAAGAAAGTAGGGATTCAATTGAAAAGTAGAGCTGCTGTTGCATTTAAGCCAGGGGAGCCACTTCAAATCGTAGAAATCGATGTAGAAGAGCCAAAAGCAAAAGAGGTATTAGTAAAAATACTATATACTTCTGTCTGTCATACAGATGCTTTTACATTATCAGGTGACGACCCAGAAGGAGTATTTCCTGCTGTATTAGGCCATGAAGGTGCTGGTGTTGTCGTTTCAGTAGGTGATGAAGTTACTTCAGTAAAACCTGGGGATCATGTTATTCCACTATATACACCTGAATGTGGAGAATGTAAATTCTGTCGTTCTGGTAAAACAAACCTATGTAGTGCTGTACGAGAAACACAAGGTAAAGGTTTAATGCCTGATGGAACAACTCGCTTCTCTTATAATGGAGAGCCCCTTTATCATTACATGGGAACTAGTACATTCAGTGAATATACAGTTGTTAATGAGATTAACTTAGCGAAAATCGATGAAAACGCTCCGTTAGATAAAGTTGCTTTATTAGGATGTGGTGTGACTACAGGTATTGGTGCTGTACACAACACTGCAAAAGTTGAAGAAGGAGCTGTAACAGCTGTATTTGGTTTAGGAGCGATTGGATTAGCAGCTATTCAAGGATTGGTTCAAGCAAAAGCAAGCCGAATTATTGCAGTTGACCTGAATCCCCAAAAATGGGAACTCGCTAAAAAAATGGGAGCGACTGATTTTGTGAATCCTGCAGATTATGATCGCCCAATTCAAGAAGTTATAGTCGAAATGACAGATGGTGGCGTGGATTATAGCTTCGAATGTATTGGTAATGTTGAAGTAATGAAATCCGCTCTTGAAGCATGTCATAAAGGTTGGGGCGAAAGTATTATTATCGGAGTAGCTGGTGCTGGTAAAGAAATCCATACTCGTCCATTCCAATTAGTAACGGGCCGAGTATGGCGTGGATCAGCCTTTGGTGGAGTTAAAGGAAGATCTGAACTTCCAGAAATGGTCGAAGATTATATGCATGGTGATATTGATTTAGATTCATTTATTACTCATCATTTAGAATTTAAAGACATCAATGCGGCATTTGACTTATTACACAAAGGTGAATCCATTCGTACGATTTTAACTTACGGAGAGTGAGATAATGAGTCTTAAATGTATTGAACAACATCGTTCTTTCGAAGGAGAGCAACGTAAGTATAGCCATTATTCCGAAGTCTTGCAATGTGATATGAAATTTAGTATCTACTTACCATCAAATAAAGAAAAGAAAAAAATTCCACTTATATGGTGGTTATCTGGTTTAACTTGTACAGATGATAATTTTAGTCAAAAAAGTGGATTTCAACGTTTGGCTGAAAAACATCAAGTTGCAGTGATTATGCCAGATACTTCACCACGTGGAGAATACGTTTCTGATGTTGCAGCATGGGATCTTGGACAAGGGGCAGGTTTTTATTTAAATGCTACCCAGGATCCTTGGGCACAGCATTATAAAATGTATTCGTATATCGTAGATGAATTAACATCCATTGCTTCGACTATAGTACCTAATTTTTCAGGTGAAGAAAGCATAATGGGGCATTCAATGGGAGGACATGGGGCTTTAGTGATCGGTTTGAAAAATGCTAAGAGATTCAAAGCGGTTTCTGCTTTTTCTCCAATCTTAACTCCTAGTCAAGTACCATGGGGAATAAATGCTTTCACCTCTTATTTAGGTGAAGACAAAGATTCTTGGAAAGAATGGGATGCTTCAGAATTAATTAAAGAAGCTACTATTCCACCAATTCTTATTATGCAAGGTAGTCAAGACGAGTTTTATCCGAAACAATTGGAAGAACATATTTTCTTAGAGAACGCTCAAAAAAATAGTCAAATGGTAACTTATAAAAAAATGGAGGGCTATGATCATAGCTACTTCTTTATTTCCACTTTCTTAAATGAGCATTTCTCTTTCCATATGAAGTATTTAAGATGATTCTTATTTACAACAATACCCACTTCCAATGGCATATGAAGTATTTAAGTTTACAGCAAAATATAGTAACAAAAGTATCCGCATGTAGAGATGTGGGTGCTTTTGATTGTTATATTTTGTCATATTATATAGTTTGTAAAAACAAATAAATTGGGAGGAAGAGTTCATGTGGATTAAAAAAATGTTATTTAATTACCGTGTTAAACCATCCTTATTAAAATCTCGTTATGAGATTGAAAAGGAAAATCGACAAGTTGACTTATTTGAAAGTTCAACTGAAACGTCTAAACCGTTTTCGATAAGAGATACAAGATCATATATTCAGCCTAATACTAAAACATTAGAAGACATGATTAATTACTTAGCAGCTATTCGTGAAATCCCTTCTCTTTCCGTGGATAAGAATAAAATGCTTTGGCCATTAATATCCAAATGCTAAATTCAAAAAAATAATGGTTATAATTTTAGCTATTTCTATATCAAATATTTGAGTTGATGGGAGGTACAGTTTGTATGGAAATGAAAAAAATGTTAAACAATGACCGTATTAAACCATATTTATTAAAAGCACGTTTTGGAGTTGAAAAAGAAAGTCAACGAGTTGACCTATCAGGAAGTTTAGCTAAAACGGAACATCCCAAAAGTATTTCAGTAAGAGATGAACATCCTTATATTCAGCGAGATTTCTCTGAAACACAAATGGAATTAATCACACCAGTTACTGAGACACTAGGAGATTTATTTAATTATTTAGCAGCTATCCATGATGTTGCCTATCGTTCTATGGGAAATAACGAAATGCTTTGGCCATTAAGCATGCCACCACAGTTGCCCGAAAAAGAAGAAGATATTGTTATTGCGAAACTTAATAATCATGAAAATGTTTTATATCGTCGATATTTATCTAATTCTTATGGTCGACGAAAACAAATGATTAGTGGTATTCATTACAATTTTGAATTTAGCGATAATTTGATTCAGGCATTATTTGAATTACAATCAGAAATAAAAGATTATCATCAATTTAAAACAGAAATTTATCTGAAAGTCACAAGGAATTATTTACACTATCGATGGTTAATAACTTATTTCTTCGGTGCTTCTCCTAGTAGTGAAAAGAATTTCTTTGAAATAAATCCTTTAAATGACGCCGTAAGAAGCATTAGAAATAGTAAATATGGTTATAGTAATGAAAATGATGTTCAAGTATCCTATAGTAGTTTACAGAACTATATATCTGATCTTTCTTCGCTGGTAAGTAAAGGGGTTTTATTAGAAGAAAAAGAATTTTATGCATCTGTCCGTTTAAGGGGCGGTCCTCAAGTTTCAGATTTAAAAAATCATGGGATTCGTTATATTGAATTAAGAAACCTAGATTTAAATCCTTTTGAAACATATGGAATTAGCCATGAACAAGCAGAATTTCTACATCTTTTCCTCATCTATTTACTCTGGATTGATCAAGACGATAATAATGATGAATGGGTAAAAATCGGTGATTTTCAAAATAATTTAGTGGCTCTTGAACATCCGTTAGAACATACGCAATTTAAAACAGATGCTGAGCGTATTATTGATGAGATGGAACATTTAACAGGGCTGTTAGACATAACTGTTTCGAATACCTTATTTGTTAACTTGAGAGAAATGCTAACAGATCCAAGTAAGACTTTAGCTGGAAGACTTTATAAAGAGATTATAAAAAGTAGTCAAAGTCAGGTAGCTTCCCGTATTGCTAAAGAAAATTATAAAAAAGCATGGGATAAACCATATCAACTATCAGGATTTACTGACATGGAGTTGTCTACACAAATTTTAATGTTTGATGCTATTCAACAAGGATTACAAGTAGACGTTTTAGATCGACAAGATCAATTTTTAAAACTACAGTTAGGAAATCATGTTGAATATGTGAAAAATGGGAATATGACAAGTAAAGATAGTTATATATCACCATTAATTATGGAAAATAAAACAGTAACAAAGAAAATTCTTCAACAGCATGGATTTCGTGTACCAATAGGTGAGGAATTTAGTGATATAGAAAAAGCCTTACGTTCCTATGATATATTTGCAGGAAAGCCTTTTGTCGTTAAACCAAAAACAACAAATTATGGTTTAGGAATATCTATCTTTAAAGAAAACGGAGCAAGTTACGAAGACTATCAAAAAGCACTCACAATAGCATTTAAAGAGGACTCATCAGTATTAATAGAAGAATTTATTAATGGAACAGAATATCGATTTTTTGTGCTAGATGGCAAAGTTTCTGCCGTTTTATTACGAATTCCAGCCAATGTTATAGGAGACGGTTCACATACGATTGAAGAGTTAGTCGCTCAAAAGAACCTGAATTCATTAAGAGGAATGGACCATAGAACACCTTTAGAAAATATACAATTAGGTGAATTAGAGGTCCTAATGCTTAAAGCTCAAGGGTATCGAAAAGATTCTATTCCAACAAGTGATGAAATTGTTTTTCTGCGAGAAAATTCTAATGTCAGTACAGGTGGAGACTCAATTGATATGACAGATCAAATTCCCGATGATTATAAGAAAATTGCCGTAGATGCTGTGTCGGCACTTGGAGCAAATATTAGTGGTATTGATTTGATTATTGAAAATACAGAAGTTCCTGCAGCTAATAAAAATGCTTATGGAATTATTGAGGCAAACTTTAATCCATCGATGTATATGCATATATATCCGTATAAAGGCAAATCCAGACGTTTGACCATCTGTATATTACATTATTTATTCCCTGAACTACCAAAAAAATAATTTAGAAGTCTTCGAGATGTTAGAGGGATTAGTATAAAAATTGTAAATGATGTAACAAGAGGAGACATTACTTTTTAATTAATTGGGATCTCTCAGAGGTCCCAATTTAAATTATTATTTTAGAAACAGGCGTATGAGAAATGGGTTATTGGAATGCAAGTTTGAATAAGATAAAATAGGGGAATATCAGAGGGAAATTTAGAAAGGTATTTTGACTTATTTGGTCAATCAAGAGCAAGTCAAAAAGGGATACAGACGAGATATACATGTTATCTATACTTAGGAGTAAAAACCTTAATTTAATAAGAGTTTTACATTGAATACATGTAAACAATTTGTTTGACAACGATCCTTGCAACATCGAAGTCTACAACCGTTCGTTGCCCTCAAGGTAACGGACGCGCCTTAAGGAGCTCTTAAGAGACACGGTTTATCCAAGCAAGGTTATTCGATACCTTCTCATTGCACTACCTTGAATACATTAAATACATAATTTACTTAGTTAAGATATCAAGTAGTTAACGTAGCTTATCACTCAATTCTTCTTCTTAGAATACTTTAAATATTCCTGATTTTCATAGTAGATAATACACGTACCTTGGCTGTACTCCAACGTAATAGTTGATATAAAACTTACGTTAAGCAAATTTCCACGAAATTTTCACTATTTGATTCTTTAAAAAAAGTAGTAAACTAAGTAATCGGTTCCTTAACGTACAGGAATCAGTTTAAATGTGTCTAAATTTTGTCTAAATGTACAATTTTCTTTTTTGGGTATGGTGACCCCATGCCCATCAACTTAAGAACGAAAACAAAATGAACTTTCGTTCAAACAAACTAAAAAACACGTAATGTACTT
>NZ_JAQFUY010000067.1:0-6700 GCF_027716745.1 Bacillus cereus group sp. Bc010 | reverse complement strand
TGTAGTAGATGAATGGCATCACCATTTTCCAAAGCCAATTGATGTAGGTGCTTAAATGTCATTCTATATTCTTTCAGGCTTAATCACAGGGTTACTGCTCTAGTCCGTCAGATATATTACAATAAAAGGAAAATGGTTTAGCTTTGCTGCTTTTCTTAGTTATCTTGATGGTCTCTATGTTTGAAATTATACTATTAAAAAAACATGTAGATCAGAGGGAGAACCAGTGAAGAAAAATTGGAATGAAGAAGAGCTTTTAGCAAACTTTATGTTAATGCCAAATGAACTACATCTATCTATGGGGAATAAAACAGAAACGAACCGTTTGGGCTTTGCCGTGTTACTAAAGTATTTCCAACAGAAAGCTAGATTCCCTAGCCAAAAGCAAGACATCCCAAAAGTAGTGATCGAGTACATAGCGAAACAGCTTGATGTTTCGCATGATCAATTTGATGAATATAGTTGGGGTGGAAAAGAAAAGACTTATACCCGACATCGAAAAAATATAAGGGATTTTTTTGGATTTCAGGAGCTTACACGTACAGATAATGATCGTTTGGGACAATGGTTAGAAGAACAAGTTCAGTCTACACATGATACAGACTATTTAAAAAACCAAGCATACAGTCTCTTTCGTAAATGGAAAGTTGAACCTCCTTCTATTGGGAGCTTAAAGCGTATGATTGACTCTGCCATTGATACTTTTGAAAAGAGCTTATATAAAATGACATATCAGCAATTATCTGCTAAGACGTGCACTCGGTTAGATGCTTTACTTGAGTCCCATGCTGATGAGGATTCTGATGGAGAGGAAACCGACATTTTAACTTTTCGTCAACTATTATCTTCTCCTCGTAAACCAAGTGTAAATGCGATGGAGATGGAGGTTAAAAAACTGTTAGCTATACGACATCTCCAAATTCCTAATGGTTTGTTTCATCATATGACTCCAAAATTACTAAAGAAATATCGACTTCGTGCAGCTACTGAGACTGTAACGGAATTGCGAGCACATCCAGCACCCATTCGCTACACCTTACTTGCCATCTTATTTTGGCATCGTCATGCTGAAGTTATCGACTATTTAGCTGATCTGTTGGATGAAATCACTCTCAAGTTCGGAAATAAGGCCAAGAATACTACCCGTAAAGAAGCAGTAGAAGAGTTGGAAAGGGTTCAAGGGAAAAATAAACATATTATCAACTTATTAAAAGCGACGGTTAATCATCCAGATGGAATTATTCAAGATACTCTATATCCGATTGTAGGCGCTTCAACAATTCGGGATATTATTAAAGACATGACAAGAAATCACCGAGAATACAAAGAAAAAATCTATATAAAGATGCATTCTTCCTATCGGGGGCATTATCGGATTGCTTTCTGTAATATCTTAAAAAATCTTACGTTCAGATCTAATAATCAATCTCATCAACCTGTCATTGAAGCTCTTCAACTAATTCGAGAATATGGTGATAGTGGTCAACGTTTTTTTGCAGCTAATGACGAAGTTCCTATTGAAGGAGTGATCCAGCCCAAATGGAAGGATATCATTATTGAGACGGATAGTAAGGGAATGGAGAGGGTTAACCGAATCAATTATGAGATTGCTGTTTTACAAACACTTCGAACGCGCCTCCGGTGTTTTACCGTTAATATCAATAACATGTGTTGTATTATCGATTTTACGAGTACTGATGTTAGAATTTACTTTATCAAAAGATAATGTAGAACTGCCCCACATTTCATTAAATTCAACCTCATATATACCAGCTAGTTCTGGCCAATTGATTTCTACAACATGTTGTTGGTTACCATCTAAAATTCCTTGTTCCATATTCGTTTCAGAACCATAGGTCCTAAAATTACTCTCAATCCTTACTTCTTTATTAAAACAAGTATAAAATGATTCCTACTTCAAATACTAAAAAAAAACTATTGAAGGATATGATTCAAATGACACTCCATCTAAATAAAAATAACTGCCCTAATTATGAAAAAATTAAATACATCCTCAACGAATCACCAGACTTAATGTGTAGAACACTTGAAGTTGGTGGAGATTGTCTCGAAGTTATTTTCATGAAAAATTTAATTAAACAAGAGTTTCTAAATGAGTATGTAATTAAATACATTCAACAACTTCCGATAGAATACATAACTTACTCTTATTTATTGAAAAACATACCAATGAACGAAGTAAAGAAAAACCTTAAGGAACAAGAGATTATCTCTTCCCTCTTAAATGGATTCGCTTATATTTACTTATCAGACGAAAGTAAAGCATTTATGGTAAATTGCGCCAACCCTATTGAAAGATCTATTGAGAAAGCAGAAACAGAATCATTGGTATACGGTCCTAAAATATCGTTTACAGAATCATTATCTTCTAACATTAAAATTATAAGACGAAATCTAAATGATTCTAATTTGTGTACAGATGAATTAAAAATAGGAGAACGTGTTAAGAAGCAAGTAAGAATTATATATCTTAAAGATATAGCGGATGATGACACACTTAAAACACTTAAGGAGAAGTTTGAAAATATAAAAACTGATAATATAAGTGACAGTTCAGTATTGGCACAATGTCTTGAAGATAATCATTACTCATTTTTTCCACAGTTTATATTAACAGAGTTGCCCGATAGATTCCTCTACTCTATTTTAAACGGACGGATTGGTGTTCTTATAGATGAAAGTCCAATTGCTATTATTGGACCTGCTAATTTTTTTTCGTTTTTTGAATCAACAGAAGACATATATTTGAGATGGTCCTTAAGTACTTTTATAAGATTTATACGATTATTTGCTATGGCAGGGTCACTATTTCTTACAGCATTTTATGTTGCAACCATGACATTTCACTCTGAACTAATTCCATCTAAATTGTTACTTATAATTGGGCAATCACGTTCACAAGTTCCTTTTCCACCTTTGCTAGAAGCACTTTTACTCGAATTATTAATTGAATTACTTAGAGAGGCTGGGGCACGCCTTCCGTCAAAAGTAGGGCAAACAATGGGGATTGTTGGAGGTATTGTTATTGGCCAAGCAACTGTTGAGGCAGGTTTAACTAGCAACATTTTAATTATTATTGTGGCATTTAGTGCATTAGGGGCATTTACGGCTCCTATTTATGAAATGGGCACTGCTATAAGAATTGCTAGATTTCCTTTCATTATTCTAGCAGGTGTTGGGGGATTAAATGGGATTATTATCGGTGTCTGTGTAATGATGGTCCACTTGTTAAAATTGACATCATTAAACAAACCTTATCTTGCACCTCTATACCCTTTTAGGATTAAGGATATAAAATACTTCTTAATACGTCTACCCCACCATTTTTATATGAGACGTCCTGTTGTCAATCGCCCAAAAGATTCATTCCGCACAAGGTGGAGATTTAAAAAAACAGAAAAAGATTTAGATGAATTTTGAGGTGGATAATGAAATCAAATATTAGTTTTGTAAATGCCTATATGGCTTTCTTTATCATACACACTTCGCAAATTGGTATGGGCATACTTGGAGTCCCGAAAATTATTTATCTTGAATCTAAGAAAGATGCTTGGATCTCAGTTTTACTATCCGGTCTATTCATTAGTATTATCACTTGGATTATTATTAGCATACTTAAAAAACATGGAAACTGTAATCTTTATGAAATACACGAAAATTTATTTGGTCGCTTTATAGGAAGTATCATCAATACCTTAATTGTCATTTACTTTATTGCTGTACATTACTCTATCATCATCAGTTATGTTGAATTGTCCCTAACATGGGGATATGAAGGAGTTTATGAATGGGTAGGCACCTTAGCGCTATTATTAATAACAATTTATGCAGTATCAGGTGGATTCAGAGTAGTTGCAGGGATATGCTTCTTATCCTTTTTAATGACTATATGGCTGCTATTTGTGATGTATCAACCACTTGATTCCATAAACTTAACTAGAATTTTACCCATCATGTCGACAACTCCGTCAGAAATGATGAAAGGAGTTTTTAAAAGCAGTTATACAATGTTGGGTTTTGAGACTTTATTTTTTATTTTTCCTTTTATAAAGGAGAAAAAAAAACTACTTCTATTCAGTCAATTAGCAATCTGGTTTACCACACTTCTTGTTTTAATTGCAACTGTTATTTCCATATTATTTTTTAGCCCTAAAGAATTAGAAAAACATATCTGGCCTATTGTCAGTATGATAAGCGCTGTCCATTTTCCATTTATTGAGCGCTTTGAATCTATAGCAGTTTCATTATGGATATTAGTTATTTTTCCAAATTTATGTATAATCCTATTCATTTCTTCCAAAGGAGTTAAACAAATATTTCATTTAAAACTAAAACATGGAATATGGGTAATCTCAATAATCATTTTTATCACGAGTTTTTTTATCACAAAAAGAGTCGACAATAACCTTTTGATTGATAAAGTTGGTCAAGTAGGCTTTTACCTATGGTTTATCTATCCAATATTCTTATATTTCATTTCAATCATTAAATCTAAAATCTTTTCACGTTCAAAACGGAGTTGAAAAAATGAAAATATGGCTTATTCTACTACTTTGTTTCTTTCTCTGTACGGCATGTATGCTACCTGAAAAAATATTAGAAAGGCAAGGAATTTCAACTATTATTGGTTTTGACTTACTTGATGAGAATACATACAAAGGCACTATTAGCTTGTTACAATTCGACCGTAAAGAAGAAAAGACGAGTGTAACCCTTTCTGCCGTCGGAACTACAAGCAAACAAATAAGACAAAATTTAGAACAACAGACAAGCCACGACCTTACTTCTGGTCAATTAAGGACAATTTTATTTGATAAATATATGACAGAAATGATAGGGATTTCATCTTTTCTAGATACAATGCAACGAGATAGTAGCATCGGATCTTTAATTTTTTTGGCAATTACAAACAATGCTGAGAGTACAATTAATAATAAAAACTATGAAGAATACCTTGAAATAGGGTCATATATTTATCAATTATTAGATAAGCACGAAAAGAAGGAAATGTTAATAAACTCCAACTTGCATGATTTTATTTCCACACTATATGAAATTGGTATCGATCCTACCTTACCTATTCTATCGAATGAGAATGGTGTAGCACCCTATTTAAATGGGGTTGCATTATTTAGGGATGATAAAATGGTTGGTTCTATTTCCATGAAAAAAACCCTGTATATAAAATTATTCACCGATCATAATGCTTTTTTGGGGGATATAACTTTAAATATTCCTGCAGAGGTATTAGAAGAAAAGGGAATAAAACTAGTCGAAAAGCAAAAAGGAGATAAATTTAATATTACAATTCACCCAATAAAGTACCGCGGAAATGTTGAATTATCTCAGGAAGAGTCGGTTAATTTAAATGCATCTATTTTAGTTTCAACTATAGAATTACAGCCTTCTGTTACTCTTAAAAATAAGGAATCAATAAAAAAAATGGAGCTAATAATTGAAGAAGAACTAAACAAAGAATTCGGGGATATTCTTGAGAAGTTTAGAAAATTAAATACTGATCCAATTGGCATTGGAAGAAAAATAAAAAGTATAAGAAAATATTCCAATTTAAATGAAAAAGATTTGAGAGGAAAGTATTCCACATTAAATTTAAAACCAAATATTAAGGTAGAAATAAAACGAACTGGGGCAGTTGATTAGTTCACGAATTACTTGTGAAGAACCTCATTTACTTATGAAAAGCTCACCGAGGTTGATATTAAACTTATCTTCCAATAGTTCAATAATTGTATGTAAAACCATAATTAACTACAATCCTTATTCAACAATCTGGCCCTATTGCGGAACAAAAATAAAAGAGCTCTCTTCAGTCATACTGCGGCTGGTTAGTTTAATAAAATTAGCCCCATAAACGGACATTTATGGGGCTGGTCCTTATTGGAGCAAAACACACTCTATTTACCCTGATCTTTGGTACCAAAACTCATTCCCAAAATCAAAGTAACATTTTTAATAACAAACACCGTTTTTGGTGCTAATATATTCATATAAATAGTTTTTAGTAGGTGATTAATTATGATTTTTGGTTACGCGCGAGTGAGTACGGAGGAACAAAACCTAGATATGCAAGTTGATGCATTAACACAATTCGGGGTTGAGAAGATTTATAAAGAAAAATTAACTGGCACACGAAGAGATAGGCCTCAATTAGAAGACCTTTTAAAAATTTTACGAAGTGGCGATAAAATTGTTGTATATAAACTTGACCGTATTTCACGTTCCACAAAACATTTGATAGAACTGAGCGAATTATTTAACGATATGGGTGTACATTTTGTATCAATTACTGACAGTATTGACACTTCAACCGCAATGGGAAAGTTTTTCTTTCGTACAATGGCAAGCATCGCTGAACTAGAAAGAGATATTATTAGTGAACGAACAAAGTCTGGTCTTCAAGCAGCAAGATCAAGAGGAAAGAAAGGTGGGAGACCTACTAAGAAAGAAGATAAAGTGGAAATGGCTGTTAAGATGTATAAGAGTAAAGACTATACAATTAAGCAAATTACAGTGGCGACTGGTATCAGTAAGACCACGCTGTATAGGTATTTAGACAAGGCGCTATAGGGTTGCCTCAGTAATTTAGTTATTAACGATTTGTAAAGATCTTATCGATTAAACCGTATTCTAAAGCTTTTTCTGCTGTCATGAAGTTGTC
>NZ_JAQFUY010000066.1:0-6802 GCF_027716745.1 Bacillus cereus group sp. Bc010 | reverse complement strand
AACCCTCTTGGCATTGAACAAACTATTGTTTGTTCCTGCCAACCGGCGAGGGAGCCCCTCAAGGATTGAGGGGTTGGGGAGTTCGATTGAAGGGGTCAAGGGGGAGGTTCTCCCTTGTAGGTTTGGACAAAGTCCAAGGTTTTGTTCGGCTTGCCGAACAGCCCCGCAGGGCACACCTTTACGATAGTAAAGTATAGTGTGCTATACTTTACATGGAAGTCCACCGAAAAACAGTAGAGAAGTATATATACTTTATATGGTTCTAGGGACTGACAAGGACGTAGAACCTATGGAAAAGAGGCGAAAAAATGAGTTATGCAATTTGCCGAATGCAGAAATTTAAAATGCGAGATGTGAAGGGAATTCAGATTCATAATCAGAGAGAAAAAGAGAGCCATACAAATCATGATATTGAATCGGAGCGAACACATCTTAATTATGATTTACATAATGATGGCCATATTGATTATTTGAAAACAGTAAAAGACAAAATTGAGCAGAATGTAGAGACCAATCGGGCGATTCGAAAAGATGCGGTTGTAATGTGTGAGTTTGTGGTAACAAGTGATAGAGAATTTTTCGATGTGTTGGATATGGTTGATCCAGCTCAACAAAAGGTGTTTTTCAAAGAAGCGTATAGCTTCTTAAAAGATAGATATGGAGAACAAAATATTGTACATGCAGCGGTTCATTTGGACGAAAAAACACCGCATATGCACGTTGGGATGGTTCCGGTAACAGAAGAAAATAAACTATCAGCGAAACAGATTTTCAACCGAAAAGAATTGGTTTCGCTCCAAGACGATTTTCATGCTCACATGGTAGAAAAGGGTTTTTATTTGGAACGTGGTGTATCAAGTGACAAAAAACATGTAGAAATGCGGAAATTCAAGGCAATGACGGCAAAGGAAGAGATAAATGCTTTAGAAAAAGAGATCGGACAATGTCTACAGAAAAAAGAAGTAGTCAATAAACAGATGGAACAATTAGAATCTCGTTTGAATCAATTACAAAATGCAGTGAAATCAACAAATAAAGTCGATAAGATCGAAGTGAAACATAAAGGTGGTATTTTACGCTCTAAAACGGTTGAAATGAGCGTAGAAGACTTTGAGGAACTCAAAACTAAGGCAAAAGCATCAGAAGCCTTTAAACGCGAAAATACGACGTTACATCGTAAGAATGAAGCGTTACAAGCGAGTAATACAGATTTACATACAACGGTGAAGCGTTTGGAAAAAGAAAATGAAAGGTTAAAGCCATATAAGGGCAAATATGAACGTCTAGGAAAATTGTTTGATGAAATGAATAAATTTTATGAGAAGTTTATTCCAAAAGAAGTGTCAAAATTTCATGAAATAATTGGTTTTTGTAAGAGAAAAGTAAATGCATCCATAAATAGATTTAGTTCTCTTAGATATTCGGAAAAAGCATTGAATGAAAATGAGAAAAAAGGATATGAAGCAGCGTCAAAGTTTCTTGCAACTCAACAAACGCAACAAAGAAAAGAACGTGGAAATGAACGAGAACTTTGATAGGGGGATTATCAATGAAAAAACTAAAGAGAAATGCAATTCAATGCCGAAAATGTGGGGATGTAATTGAATCTAAGTTCACTTATGATTTTAAGTATTGTTTATGTGGATCAGTGGGCGTAGATGGTGGTTTGGAGTATGCTCGTATTATTGGCGATTCAGAAAATGTGATTGAACTTCATGAATATGAAGATAAATAAAAAGCATTACATCAATTGATGTAATGCTTTTTATTTAGGTACAAAATTAATTTTAGGAAGAACATGTTTTTGTAAGCTGTTATCACTAAATGAACTTAATGTTTGTGTATTTTCATCAAATTGTAGTCCCAATGCTTTAAATATAACTTCTGTTTGTACAGGGGATAGACTAAATGATACTGTATCGTCATCTAAATAAATATTTAATTCAACGCCCTCAATCATTATTTTTCGTCTCCAATCCTAATTTTTTTGATTCGTTTTTTGTTGTTTCTTGTTCTGGAAGAGCTTTTTGTTTTCCTCTTAATATGTCGATAGAATTTAAAGGCTTATCTTCTTCATAATAACTCAATAGTATTTGTCGTTTTGTATCATTCCCCTTCATCATGATGTTAGGATTTACGATATAAACGCCATTTTGTTTTTTCTTGATAAAATTGCTTTCTTGTAGTTTTTTCATAATACGTGTAACTGTGCTTACACCGACACCAACATCTTTTGAGATACTCCTATATGTGCCTATAAAAAGATTGTTAGATTGGTTTGTATTTTCGGCTATGTATATAAAGACATCTAGTTGTTTGTTGTCTATGATCCCTAGAACTGTTAAGAAATCCATTAAGTACATTTTCCAAAAATTTTTGGTTCCATAAACTCTTTTGGTTATTTGGTCTACATGAATAACTTCTCCAGTTTCAGTATCTACTAATTCTCGTTTCTTTTGACCGACTAAGGTTTGAGTTTCTGCATGATATTCTAAATTTTCGTCATGTTTTCCCATGAAATATCCCCCTATTTATTTAATGTGTATGTATTCAAACTTGAACACTAAATATCTCTTTAAAAGAACACTAACACAATCATATTAAAAATACAATTGTATTCATTAAAAGAATACAGACATCTTCAAAAATGAACACAATTGCTATCAAATATGAACACAAGAAAAAACGCCAAATCCATTGATATGACTGGGTTTATCCCACTTTTTTACTGACATTTCCTCTCTTCTAATATCAAAGGGGCTAAATAGCCCCTTTGATATTTTAAAAAAAGACCAACTAAAAGTTGGTCTTTTTTTCTCTTTTTCCTTAAGAGCTAAAACTTTTACAAGGAACAGGTAGTATTTTTTGAGAAAAACACTCAAAAAATCTCCACCTTCTTCGCTTTGCTCCATCCTTGTAGAAGTTTTTTCGGCTCGTGTGCTTTTCTCGCCAAGCCGACAGACAAAAAGCAAAGCAATGGTTCTCGACTTGGACAAGCAAGTATACGAGCCGAACCGCTTAGATCATTCGTTCTAAAATAGTTCTTACTCGATAATTGATACGGAATACGTGGGGTTTCGCCCCCACACGACGAGCCAGCACTCTAGCCAAAAAGCAAAGAGAATACCAAAAGATAAGATTAAGATCAAAACCAAACTAATAAAAAAATAGCCATCCATTTGGACGGCTATTTTACATAATTCTTTTTTAAATATGTATTTTTATCTTTATTTAGGATATGCTACAGTCTTTTCCATGGTATAGTTATTCATAATTATTTATGTTGGTTATAGTAAACATGTTGTTACAAAGATTGACCAAATAATCTTTTGTTAATTGCAAAACAAAAAAGACAAGTTATTTAACCTGTCTTTCTCTTTCGATGAATTAATTACAATTTAGGTACTATAATGATTATTTATTAGCTTATATAAAGCCTATGATCCTTATCAGATTTATAAAAAGCTTTTCTTAATATTATCTGTTAACTCAGAAATGACCTTTTTCTTTTGTTGTTCAGGTGAATGAATAGTTAAAATTATCAAATCCACCAAATCAGGACTTTCTTTAGCTAATTCCTGCATGTAGTCATACCCGAAATCTTTCATGACCAGTAGCAATTTACTCATGTTACTGGAAACTTACATCTATCTTCTTTTTTACGTCCTTCGCTACTTTTGGCATTGTTATTTCAAGTATTCCATTTTTGTACGTAGCTTTAACCCCATCATGTGAAACGGGGCTTGGAAGTGTTATCATACGTTGAAAACGACCTGTATAGCGTTCCTTTTTTAACATATTTTCTTCTTTTATTTCATTGGTACGCTTGATAGAACCACTAATGCTTAATCTGTTATTTTGAATATCAATATCTACATCTTCTTTCTTTTCAAGACCAGGTAAATCACATGTTGCCACAACCTCATTCTCAGTTTCATGAACATCTACTCGAATCCCACCTATACCATGTTCATTGTCAAACGAAATTGGTAATTCCGAAAAGAAACGATCGAATTCTCTTCTCATATTTGATAATTGTCTAAATGGATCATAAGGTACTAATGACATATTCAACCTCCTTGGTTATTTTCAAAGATATTATTCCAATTTTGTATACGTTTATTCATAAATCCTTTATTTTACGTTCTGTACAAATGCATTCGTATCTGTACCAATTTTTAGAGTGTTTCTTTTAATACAACTTCCATAGAATTAACCCAAATAGCAGAATACAAACCCTTCAAGACCAATAATAATCTACTCAATCTCACATTCTATTTCCGTTTCATCTAACAAACTCACAACAATTCTTTCCCCTACAAATACAGTCAACTTTCTAATCAATGTAAAATATAACTCCAAATCAAACTCTGTTATTGGCTCTGTTTTTTCAATGAGCTCAATAAACTGTCTTACTCTATATTTTTGTAAATAATCATCACTATCTATGTTCTGCTGCCATTTTTCTAAAAAATAATCTTTGTTCTCTATGATGGCATTAAACGTGTTAATAAAAGCTTGGTATAAGACTTTATCGTCAATATGTTTGTTCTGACAGCTTTTTTCACCTTTGACACAAATTGTTGTTGTCGCACAAGTCTAATTGTAAAAAAAACCCAAATGGATGGAGCCACCTTTGAATAGGTATTTACCTTTTTGGCTCTAAACAAGGAGGAAAATCAGACTGAAAATTGCGACAATATTTATGCAACACTAGTGACTTCAAATAATTAATATTTTTTATAGCATTCTCTCTCGATACATTTCCATAATCAGCTACAATCCCCACAAGTTGGATATCATTACGAAAAAAGGTGTACAGAATAGCAAACACATCATCAATTCCCATATCTGTAAACAAGAGAACTTTTTTGGGTATATGTTTTCCTCCAAAAGCTATAAAATTTTATTTTTACTAAGGATGTAATGAATAGGCTTGTACTATATTTGATATATATTTTATATATTCTTCAATAGTACATTTTGTTCATCTATAACTTTAGATATCTTATATGTGTTTGCATCTAAAAAAGTATTTTTGTTTTGTATATTGTATACAAGTACAGTTAACATAACGCATCATTATTGGCATAAAAAAAGGATCTTCAATCTAAGATCCTTTTTATTATTTTTAATAGTTTTATTCATTTACCATGGCATCGGCTTTTGTTACATGTACAGTACCAAATGGATGGTTAGGAGGAGCATATATCGAGTAAAGTTTTAGAGGAATATTACCTGTATTGGTTAGATTATGCCATGTTCCAGCGGGTATCATTATGGCATAATCATCATAGACATTTCTTTTAAAGTTTAAATTATCTTTATTCTTGCCCATTTGAATAATCCCCTGGCCTTGTTCAATACGTAAGAATTGATCAACGTTAGAATGTACTTCCAAACCGATATCTTCGCCAACATTGAGACTCATTAAAGTAACTTGTAAATGTGTTCCTGTCCATAAAGCAGTACGATAGGTATTGTTTTGCTTCGTTGCTTCATTGATATTAACGACAAATGGTTTTGGTCCATAATCTGTTAATGAAATTCTTCTGTCATTGTTAGAAGAGCAAAAAGAATCAAATCTATTTGCATGCTCTATCTCATTAGGAAAAGTCCGGTAAACAGACTGTCTTCCATAGTTATACATTGGTATTGGTATTGGTACATTAACATAATAAAGATATTGATATGGGTATATATAAGGATTATAGTGCATTTTTCCCAATCCTTTCGCGTTTTTACAAAATTATTCTATGCACTTGTTAAGGGAATGTACTTAGATTCAAGATGACTTATTAAAAACACATGAATATGTTATACAAATCTAGTATACATAACGCACAATTATCGGTAGCAAGGTTTTTCATAGAATCCTTGTTTTTATGAGGTTTTTCTTTTTTCTATAAAAAATTGATATGCATGATTTTATACATGGTTGATATAGCGGGGATTCCAAGGATCTTCGCTATTCTTTTTTTGCATAGAATCTTGCATACTCTTAGTGTGATTTCTGATGAAGTAAGAATGGAAATAACAAGATATACATTTAAAGTGTCTCTCAGCTTGTCTGGGAGGCCTTTTTGTTCTTTGGTGTTTTTTATATGGATAATAAAATCCAGGTAGGTTATAGATAAATCTGGAGTGTTTGAGAGGTATATAACAAGTTTGGGTAATGTTGATTTTATAGAAAAAAAGAGGTGAAAAGTTAGGTAGTATTGCAGAAGTAAAAACTTAAATTTCTACTTCTGCAATACTTGGGTTTTATGGTACTTAATGGTACAATTATATGTACTAAAAGGTACATATTGGAGGTACTAAAATGGACAAAGAGAAAACAATTCAGATCAAGTTTACAGTGAATGAAGAACAGTATAAGAAGTTAGAAATATTGGCAAAGATGAGGGAACTTTCAGTACCACAGTTTTGTAAGTTGACTTCGTTACAAGTAAAGACGCAACCAGCTAGACCGATTGTAGTAAATGATGAATATGTAATGCCAGAACCGGATGTGTTGTTGATGAAAGAAGTAGAAGAACGTTATAACGTAGAGAATCAATTTTTAAAAATAGATAAAGAGTTTAATGAACGATTATATGAGTATGCGGTGAAACAACAAGAGCGAAGTGAAAACAGTCAATAGAGATCTTTGCGTGTGTTGGTCAATCAAAACGGACCTAGCGAAGCAAAGGGAGTATTTGACTTGACCAACTGGACTCCACCTAAACCCTCTTGGCATTGAACAAACTATTGTTTGTTCCTGCCAACCGGCGAGGGAGCCCCTCAAGGATTGAGGGGTTGG
>NZ_JAQFUY010000065.1:0-8355 GCF_027716745.1 Bacillus cereus group sp. Bc010 | reverse complement strand
AGTTAGTTTGTCTAGCATCTAAAATAAAAATTGACGTTTCACGTTGTTTGTTTCGTTCAGTTTTCAAAGAACTACTTAGTCGCTCATTTGCGACTTCCTTATGTTAACATTTTCATCTTTCAATGTCAACTAAGTTTTTCATTTCGTTTGTCGCTTTCGACGTTAATGTCATCGGCGACTTGTTCTATATTACACTCCTGTACTCTAATCGTCAATACTTTTTATCCTTTTTATTTTATAAATTATAAAGTTTTTTATACTCCTTCCCTAAAGATTAATAAACTAGTGTAGTCATTTTTATAATCGACAGTTTCTACTTTCTAAAGAATGAATATCAAGCCACACAAATATATATTAAAAGTAGCTTTTTTATTTCGGTTACATTCACAATTATCTCCTACCACTTCTCTCTAGGAATTATAAATACATCCTACATTTACTAAAATCTAATTACATTAGGAGGCGTTATGAAATGCATGCTAATAAGAAAATCATTTATGTATCCCATGATGCCCATTTCCACGGAGCACAGCTGCTTTCTTTACATACTATTAAAGCCCTTAAAGAAAACTTTCATTACTCCGTCGCAATTATTTCTATTGGAACGGGCATTTTAATCCAAGATTTTCAAAAGTATGGTCCTGTTTATTGCCTAGAGGAAAACTACCCAACGGAAGAAAAAGTCGAATTATTAATAAAGAAGTTATTATTAAAAGACTATACCATCGCCATATGTAGTACCGTCATAAGTGGTGATATAGTTGCATTACTAGCTAAACATAATATTAAAGTTATTTCATTAATACATGAATTGCCGCATTTAATACAACAGTACTCTGCTGAGGGAAAAGCAAGAAACATTGCCCAATCTGCCCACAAAATTGTCTTCCCTTCACAATACGTGTATGAGAAATTCCGTACAATCACCCAATTAGATCATCAAAAATGCCACATCCTCCCTCAAGGTTTGTTTAACCACAACCCTTATAAGAACAATATTGCAAAAGCGAGAAACGAATTACGAAAAAAACACAACCTGCCTCTCGATAGCAAAATCATTTTGGGGGTAGGTTTCGCTGATCATCGAAAAGGAATAGATTTATTCTCACTTATTGCTTACTCAGTAAGAAAGGTGCATACGAATATTCATTTTATCTGGGTTGGGAAAACAGATGTTCATTTTTTTAATACAATCTCCCCAAGGTATACAGCACATTTCACATTAATGGACCCAACTCCAGATATCGGTTTATATAACGCCGGTGCTGATTTATATTTATTAACTTCAAGAGAAGATCCTTTCCCAAACGTAGTTTTAGAAGCATTAGATACAAAAGTCCCTGTTATAGGGTTCAAAAACGCTGGAGGTTTTGAAGATGTTGTTACGGAACAAACCGGCGCATTAGTAGACTATTTAAACTTACCTATGATGCTGGAAAGAATATACGAACTTATCGGGAATGAAGATTTACGATTACAAAAAGGGACCTTTGGCCAAGAACTTATTGAAAGAGATTTCAACTTTCTTGATTACGTTTATCAATTATTAAACTTGCTTGAGCATAATTATAAAAAAATAAGCGTCATTGTACCGAACTATAATTACGAAAAATACTTACCGGAACGAGTTAAATCAATATTAAATCAAACCTATCCCATTTACGAACTAATTTTCCTAGACGATGCCTCTACTGACAATAGCGTATCTATATTTGAAAAGCTGCTCTCAAATGAAAATAAACACCACCTGAAAGTTCAGCAGATTATTAATGATAAAAATTCTGGTTCTGTATTTAAACAATGGATAAAAGGTGTCTCTGCAGCAACCGGTGATTATATTTGGATTGCTGAGGCCGATGACTTATGTGATCAGACATTTTTAGAAGAAGTAATACAAGGGTTTCATATAGATAGTGATGTTGCCTTAAGCTACACACAATCAAAACAAATAGATGAACAAGGAAATATCTTGGCCAATCATTATTTGGATTACACAAATGATATTGATAAGGAAAAATGGCAGAGTTCTTATGTCCGAAAAGGGATAGATGAAATACAAGATACGTTACTTATCAAAAACACCATACCTAATGTCTCAAGTGTAGTTTTTAAAAACATAGATATAAAAACAATAGCAAAACAATTGGAAAAGTTTAAAATAGCTGGCGATTGGTTTTTCTATGTTTCTCTCCTTAAAGAGGGGAACATTTATTTTAATCCAAAACCTCTAAACTATCATAGACGACATACAAATAGCGTAACAAGAACAGAAGATTCATATTCCCACTACAGTGAAGTTGTACAAATGCAGAATTTCATTAAAGACACCTTTACTATCGACGACATTTCAAAAAAGAAAATGTATGCATATAGAAAGTACCTTGAAGCATATTTGAAGGTTTAATTATATATTTTCTTTATCATCAGTATCTCTTGTAAGACATTACTATTATTTAAGGGGTGTTACTCTTTGAAAGAATTTATAGAGGCAAATAAACATTTGATTTCTCAAATTGCACAAAAATACAATGTAAGTGCAAATATCCACCCAGAAGATCATATCTTTCAATTCCTTGTCACAAATCCAGTCTTTCCATCTAAAAAAGAAGCAATAGATTATTATTTTAAAGATGGAAGAAAATCAGCAGAAACACTCTTAGATTTAATTACTTCCTTTTATCCTCCTGTAGACACTCCAATTCAATTATTAGAATTCGCATCCGGATATGGCTGCGTAACACGTCATTTATTAAATCAGCAAACGAACTTAAGTATAACTACTTGCGATATACACGAAGAGGCTATTACTTTTATTGAAAACACATTACATACTTCATCTCTATTATCTCACCCTGAACCAGAACAAGTAAAATTAGCCTCGTCTACGTATGATATCGTTTTTTGTCTATCCTTTTTTTCTCATATGCCTGATACAACTTGGTTTCGTTGGCTTCAAACATTGTATAACGCTGTTTCCCCTGACGGATTATTCATTTTCACAACTCATGGATATCAAAGTAAAAAGCACTTCGGTTTTCCCGCTTTAAATGAACAGGGGTATTGGTTTCTTCCCTCTAGCGAACAACTCGATTTAGATGTTCATCAATACGGGCAAACGATTGTTAGCCCCTCTTACGTATGTGACAAAATTAAATTATTACCTTATAATCCTATTATCAAAAATACACTGAAGGTTTTTGGTGGGAACATCAAGATCTTTGGGTAATAAAAAAAGAAATAAAATAATAAACCACGCTCTACTTATACAGAAGTAGGGCATGGCTTATTATTTTTTACTATATAAGAACTCTTCAATCCATAGCTTATTTAATCTAATTCCACTTTTGAAATCCACTTTCGGTTCCCAATTACATTCTCGTCTTACTCTATCTATATTTAAAATGATTTTTTGAACGTTTTCTTGCTTTTGTTTATAGCAGATAAATTCCACTTTTCTTTCCGTTAATTTCTCCAATTCTACTATAATTCGTTTTAAAGAGAGACCCTTTCCGCTACCTATATTATACACACAAAATTTCAAGTGATTTAATTGCGATAGTTGTATAGTAACTTCCACTAAATCATCGATATAAATATAATCTCGAATAATCTCTTGTGGATTCCCATATATATTAATCTTTTCATTACTGAGATGCTGATACAAAAAACAATTTATTGCTCCAACTTTCTTTAACGGGTTTTGATATTTTCCATACGGATTAGAATATCTACATACAACATAGTCCATTCCATATTTTTTCTTATAAAAGTACAAATAATTTTCAAGCGACACCTTTGTTATTCCATAAGGAGAAAGTGGTTTTAATGGATGTTCCTCATCAATAGGCAGATATTCCGGTTCACCATAAACTGTGCCTCCAGAAGACGCTAATACGATTTTTTTAATAGGGAAATTTTTAGCACTTTCCATGAAATTAAGAAAAAAAAGGCTACTATTTATATCTCCGAAAACATCTTCAATTGAAGTTGTTACATTAGACGTTGCAGCTAAATAAATAATTATATCCACATTCACTAAAGCTTTATATATATCTTCAACATTTGCTAAATCACCTTTAATAAATTCAACCTCACTTATAATATTTTGAGGAAAATTATTTATATGTCTGGAAAATACTTTTACATTTTGGCCTTTTTTCAATAAACCTAATGCGAGGTTAATACCAATGAAACTATTTCCACCTACTATTAAATAATTATTCTTCCGCATAATATCCTCTCTAGTAATAAGATTTTTGCTTATCACACCTAGAAATACAAATAAATGAACTTAGTCAATTCTATTATTGAGTCTCTTATAATTGTATGCCCCTTATAAATTTTCATTATCTTTATTTTTTATTTCCCCTTTAGAATCACTACCTTATTTAAGCCGCCCGAAAAAACACTCATAATATTTACTCATTCCTATGAATATATTGGATTAGTAAAAGCTTTCCCCTTCTCCATAAATAAAACTTTCAAAAAGGAGCACTACATGTATGAAGAATGTAAATCAAGAGCTTTTAAATCATGTAATTCTACATAAAGATCGAATCCCACATTTCCATAAAGACTTTCCACTTATACTATTCTGGAGCCATAGAAGCGGATGCACTACTTTAGCTAATTGGTTCTTTTTTCAAATCGGATTGTTTAATGAAGCAAAGAAATACCATGACTTTATTCATTACTATGAATTCTGGGTGTATAAAAACAACACCCACTACATACCAGAGTTACAAAATGGGCTTCTAACAGCAGAAAAAGCTGTTTGTAAACTTGTACGAAATCCCTATACAAGGGCCGTCAGCTCATTTTTATTACTTGCTGACAATCCATATGCAATTCCTCAATGGGAAAGTATCCGCCAGTATTTATATAATGACAAATATAGTAACCGAGGAATATCATTTAAACAATTTTTATATTACGTTCGAGCATTAGGTCCCAATTCCCTAACAATGGACATACATTTTAGTCAGCAATACGTTCCGGGTGAAGAAAATTTCATCCAACACTATATTCCTTTAGAAGATTTTAATACACAAATCACCAAAATAGAACATACGTACGATTTAGTTAAGTCTAATTTAGCGCTACTTACAAATTCAGATCATCATCGTGTTCATAAAATGATGTATACAGGAAGCTATGCAGAGCTCAGCATTACAGATGTCGCCTTCCCTCGCTTTCCGACATATGAAAGTTTTTATGATGAAGAAACAATGGCGTTAGTTACAGAAATATATGCACAAGACTTTGAAATGTATCCGTACACGAAAGGGATATTTTAAATCGATACATTCTTCAATGAATAAAAGTGAATGTATCGCATAGCATAAAGTGAAACTTTAATTAGAGTGGGGTTCTCCACCGCTAATTATTCCCTTCTATCAATTTTACTGTTATAGATTCCCTAAATTTCACCTACCCTCTTTGAATTCACTGATTACTGACGCATGTGCCATATGCATTTTTACACAGGAGTGATGTCATGTGGAAGGTAATTTGAAACATAATAACGGATACTGCGTTATTTGTGAGAAGGAAGCTACATTTATAGAGCATAACGATTGGCTTAGAGATCACTACTTATGTTCTACATGCCACTCTATACCAAGGCAGAGAGCTTTAATTCATGTTTTAAATACATTTTTTCCAAAATGGGATTCCTATCATATTCACGAATCCTCTCCTGGAGGGATTACAACTCAACTACTAATAAAAAACTGCAAAAACTATACATACTCTCAATACTTTAAAAACTATCCTCTCGGCCAATACTTTCAAGGGATTAGATGCGAGAACTTAGAAAACATGACTTTCCAAGATGAATCTTTTGATTTGTTCATTACTCAAGATGTCTTTGAACATGTAATGGAACCAAACAAAGCCTTTAAAGAAATAGAGCGTGTATTAAAGCCTGGCGGTGCTCATGTGTTTACTGTCCCTTGGTACCACACTCTTCCAAAAACTTTGCAAAGGGCAAGAATCAATGAGGATGGAATTGAGTATATTGAAGAGCCAATTTATCACGGAAATCCTATTGATGAGAATGGGTCTTTAGTAACATTTGATTGGGGCCAAGATATGATTGAATATATTTATACACATGCAAATATGTATACCCTAGTTTATTTACAAAAGGATAAATCACTGGGCTTAGATGCTGAATTTTTACACGTTTTTATTAGTAGAAAACAAGAAAATAATTTTTAGGCACTATATAATTTGGAGGTTAACAAATGGATGACTTTAAGTTAGGAAGTGATTTTGATAACCTTGTTAGCCCGCTTTCTGATGTTGATCTTCTTCATCTATTTGTACAAAGTTGCTCACAAACAAAGATAAATGGTGTCCCAGTACCTATGTTCCCCCCTGAAGAAATTCAACAACAGTTTGTAGGTGCTTCCTATGAACATGCTCTTTATGAAGCATATTTGTTTTATAGACTTGTAAAAACATACGCCCATAATTTAGGCGTTCCCTTGAATAAAGAACGGAAAATTTTAGACTTTGGTTGTGGCTGGGGAAGAATCATACGCTTCTTTTTTAAAGATGTTCGCCATAAAAATTTGCTTGGTATTGATGTAGACCCTGTAATGATTAACCTTTGTAACGAAACTTTAGGAAGAGGCAGATATAAAATAGCTCCCCCACAACACAAGCGCGCTATTTTCTCGATTTTTGTCAACAATTTAAGGAACACCCTGAATTAATTCAGACAGGATGGCATAAAACTTTATCTCAAGCTTTTCCAGATATAAATCGTGCCATCTCGGATTATGAAAGCGGCAATTTTGTCCACAGCCCTACGGGAGCTGGAGACGTTAGAAATAGTAGCTTCTACGGAGAAACTGTTATACCTAGAACTTATATTAAAAATCACTATGAGAAGTATTTAAAGCTGCGGGACTTTTTTGATGATGCAAACCGATTACCCAAGCTCTATTTGTTCTCCAAAAAGATTAACTCTTTCGCTCATTGTATAATGAAGATTATTTTATTTCTCAGCCGTATATATTAAAACATTAAAGATTTCCATATCAAGCAAACTATACAAAAAAATTCATTATGAGGCATAAACAGAGTAAGTAAATAACGGTTCTCATGCTTTAACTAGATTCGAAAAATCAAAAATAACTTCCCACCACTTGAACTACGAAGCACATAAGGGGGATATATCTTGAAAATAATTGCTTTTTACTTACCACAGTTTCATCAAATAAAAGAAAATGACCGATGGTGGGGAAAAGGTTTTACTGAATGGACAAATACTAAAAGTGCACGACCTTTATTTTCGGGACATTATCAACCTAGAGAACCTTATCAAGATTTTTATTACGACTTAACCACCCCATCCGTAAGAAAGTGGCAAGCAGAAATTGCTAAAGCACACGGCATATATGGTTTTTGTTATTACCATTACTGGTTTAAAGGGAAGAGGCTATTGGAGAGACCATTTAATGAGGTACTTCAGATGGGCGAACCAGATTTTCCATTTTGCCTATCTTGGGCAAATGAACCATGGACAAAAACTTGGGATGGTCTTGATAGTCACATATTAATGCCTCAAAATTACGGAGAATTATCAGATTGGAAAGAACACTTTGATTATTTATTACAAGCTTTCCAAGATGAGAGGTATATCCGTATAAATGATAAACCACTATTCATTATTTATCGTCCTGGGCATATACCTAATTGTGAGCAAATGCTTAACTACTGGAATACACTCGCACAAGAAAATGGTTTGAAAGGTATATACTTCACAGAAACATTAAACAGCTTTCCACTTCCTAATATAAATGGATTTGATGCTAGCATTCAATTCGAGCCTTTTTATACAATTGCTCATGATAGTTCTTCCGACATAAATAAGATAATATATGAATCTGGTAAACAAATAAACGCTTGGGATTATGATAAAGTGTGGATGTATATATTAAAACGATCTCCTTCAGAGAAAAAAACATTTCCCGGTGCCTTTGTTGACTGGGATAACACAGCACGCCGCAAAGATTTAAATAGCAGCATTTTCGTAGGCTCTACTCCTGAGAAGTTCACGATATATTTAAGTAAGCAAATCCAGCGCACCTATTCTCTTTACAACAGCGAGTTTTTATTTATTAATGCGTGGAATGAATGGGCAGAAGGTACTTACTTAGAACCAGATAAAAGGCATGGCTTTGCCTATTTAGAAGGAGTTAAACAAGCAATTAGTAGAGGTATGAAAGCATACAAAAAAGACGAGTCATTCTGACTCGTCTTAAGCTTGCTTGGCGACGTCCTACTCTCACAGGGACAAGGTCCCAACTACCATCGGCGCTAGAGAGCTTAACTTCCGTGTTC
>NZ_JAQFUY010000064.1:0-8937 GCF_027716745.1 Bacillus cereus group sp. Bc010 | reverse complement strand
TGGTCGTCCTTACCGCCTTGGTCATCCTTGCCGCCTTGGTCATCCTTACCGCCTTGGTCGTCCTTACCGCCTTGGTCATCCTTGCCGCCTTGGTCATCCTTACCGCCTTGGTCGTCCTTACCGCCTTGGTCGTCCTTACCGCCTTGGTCGTCTTTCACTTTCACTGTTACTTCTTTTTCAATAATTACATTTCCATCTTTATCTCTCACAGTTACTTTACCTTTGCCGTTCTCTCCGTCCACTGTGATTTCTACTTTCACTTTCTCTTTGTCTTCTTCTTTTAAACCTTCAATCACTTTTGTTTTATCAATCTTATCTTCTTTTACTTTACCATCGACGATATCTTCTTTATTTATTTCAATGTTATCTTTCACATCGATGACATTCACTGTAATTTCTTTCTCACTTGTACCCGCATCTTTATCCATTACTTTTACTTTCACTTTTTGTTCGCCAATTTTACTTGTATCTAAACCTTCTACTACAGCTTTATCTGTTAAATCACCGTCTTCTTTATCTATTACGGATACCTTCGCTTCTTTCTTCACATCAAAGTCTTTCTTACCTTTTTCTACGAAGATTTCGTCTTTGTCCACTTTGATAACTGGTTTTTCATTGATTGCTTTGTTATCTTGATCATCTTTGCCGTTCTGATCATCCTTGCCGCCTTGGTCATCTTTAACCGTTACTGTTACTTCTTTCTCACTAATTACATTTCCATCTTTATCTTTCACAGTTACTTTGCCTTTTTCGTTCTCTTCGTCCACTGTGATTTCTACTTTTACCTTTTCTTTACTTTCTTTATTTAATCCGCCTACCACTTTTTCTTTATCGATTTTGTCTTCTTTTACTTTACCTTCTACGATATCTTCTTTATTTACTTCGATTTCATCTTGAATTTCGATTACATTTACAGTCACTTTTGCCTCTACTGTTTCTCCAGCTTTATCGGTTACTGTTACTTTCGCTTTTTGTTCCCCGACTGTTTTTATATCGAAATCTTTTACTTCCGCTTGATCTGTTAAATCTCCGTCTTCTTTATCCGTTATCGTTACTTTTGCTTCTTTTTTCAAGTCGAAGTTTTTCTTATCTTTTTCTACAAACACTTCTTCTTTCTCAACTTTAATTACAGGCTTTTCATTGATGACTTTGTTATCATCTTTCACTTTTACCGTTACTTCTTTTTCTACTTTGTTTCCTTCTTCATCTGTTACGACAACTTTTCCTTTGCCATCTTTATCAATGATAATTTCGACTTTTTCTTTCTCACCTAAACCTTCACCGATCTTCTCTTTATCAATCTTGTCATTTGTTACTTTGCCATCGACGATATCTTTTTCTTTCACTTCAATCGTGTCGTTGATTTTCACTACTTTCACTGTTACTTCTTTATTTCCTGTTGCGCCTTGGCTATCTGTTACTTTCAACGTTACTTTCGATTCGCCAGCTTTGCTTGTATCAACTTTTCCTTCTACTTCAATTTTCGCTGTTAAATCTCCATCTTCTTTATCCGTTGCTTTCGCTCCTGATTTCTCAATTACATACTTCGCATCGACTTGATCTCCTACAAAGGCTAACACCTTACCCTTCGCTTCTATCATTGGTGCTACATTGATTTTTACTAGTTCTGTTACAGTTTTGACTTTGACTTCTTTTTCACTAACTGTATTTCCATCTTTATCTTTCACAGTCACTTTACCTTTGCCATTCTCTTCGTCCACTGTGATTTCTACTTTCACTTTCTCTTTACTATCTTTATTTAAACCGTCTACCACTTTTTCTTTATCAATTGCTTCATCTTTTACTTTACCTTTATCGATGTCCTTTTTATTTACCTCAATTTCATCTCGAATTTCAATGACATTCACAGTAATTTCTGCCTCTACTGTTTCCCCAGCTTTATCGGTTACTGTTACTTTTGCTTTTTGTTCTCCAACTGTTTTTATATCGAAATCTTTTACTTCCGCCTGATCCGTTAAATCTCCATCTTCTTTATCTATTACTGTTACTTTTGCTTCTTTTTTCACATCGAAGTCTTTTTTGTCCTTTTCTACGAACAATTCGTCTTTTTCTACTTTAATTTCTGGTTTTTCATTAGTTACTTTCACTTTGATTTCTTTTTCACTTACTACATTGTCTTCTTTATCTTTCACAGTCACTTTACCTTTGCCATTCTCTTCGTCCACTGTGATTTCTACTTTTACTTCCTCTTTACTATCTTTATCTAAACCGTCTACCACTTTTTCTTTATTAATTGCTTCATCTTTCACTTTGCCATCAACGATGTCTTTTTTATTTACTTCAATTTCATCTTGAATACGGATCACATTCACTGTAATTTCTTTTTCTGCTGTTTCTCCATCTTTATCTGTTATTGTCACTTTTACCTTTTGTTCACCCGTTTTATCTAGCTCTAGAGTACCTTCTACTACAGCCTTATCTGTTAAATCTCCGTCCTCTTTATCAATCACTTTTACTTTCGCTTCTTTTTTCACATCGAAGTCTTTTTTATCCTTTTCTACAAATACTTTATCTTTTGCTTCAATAGATGGTTTTCCATTAATTTCAGGAGTCATATCTCCGGTTACCTGATGACCGTTTTTATTTGTTACGGTTACTTCGATTTTACCGTTGTTTACTTTTGTAGTTACCTTATCTTCATCATTTAAACCTTCTACAAGTTTTTTAGGATCAAAGTTATTACTATCAAGATCTTTTTGATTTACTGTTACTTTATCTTGAATACGAATTACACGCACTTCAACATCTTTAGACGTTGTCTCATTATGTTTATCAGTTACCTTTAATGAAACTTTTTGCGTGCTAACTTTTTGTGTATCTACTGTACCTTCAACTTGAATTTTGCTCGTTAAATCTCCATCTTCTTTATCCATCGCTTTTGCTTCTGCTGATTTGATTACATCTACTTCGTCTCCAACTTTAGCTAAAATGGAATCTTTCGCTTCAATTGCTGGCGCTTGATTATTGGCAGCAGATTTTACTTTTACTGTCTTCACGTTAATATTGTCGTACTCATCTTGAACTGTAAAAGTAACTTCTTCTTCAGCAGATGCTAAGTTTTTCAAATCTTTGTCATATTGAATTGCAACATTTTTCGAAACATCGTCTTTAACCTTTAATAATTCTTTTAGCTTCTCATCTGTTAATGTAGATGGATCATCAACTTCAATTTCATCTGTACCAATCGTTGGTGATGTTACATCAACTACAATGACGTTTCTTGTATCAACTAATTTTTCAATATTTCCTTTATCAAATAAGAAGCTTAACAACCCACCTACTAGTGGAATTTTATCTAAAATAGTTTTCTTCACTAAGATATTGTAATTTACCGTATACGAACCTGGAGCCGGATTCCTTGTATTTAATCCGTTATAATGTATCGTCCCATTCTTTCCTTCAACTAATGGTCCATTCACTTCTTTAGATAATAAATCTAATCCTAAAATATTTTTCGTAGTAATACTTTCTAATAAGCCCTTCGTTGCTGTAATTGTACCTGTTGGGATAGTTGCTGGTTTTCCAGCCTCTTTATACATATTTTGTTCCCCATCCAGTTTAAATACAGGGTCATTCTTACTTAACGTTAAAACAGTCACACCATTGACTGAAATTAAACCAACCTGATTCCCTTTTACTTTTAACACACCGACTTTTAATTGTTTGTTAATCTCTTCAGGACTTACATCTGAATTTAGCTCTAATACTTTTAAACCAACTAGTCCTTTTAACAACTTCACATCTGCTAATTCTAGTTTTTTATTATTACCACCTTGAATATTTAAAACTTCAAGTCGTGCTAAATCATGTAATAAACCTACAGACAATGTTTCCAGTTCATTATTAGCCAAGTCGAAAATACGAAGATCTAAAAACTTAGATTTTTTTTCAGGAATGCTTTTAATTTTATTATTCGATAGTAGTAACGCTTGTAGTTTAGGTAACTCCCATACACTATCTGGTACTGCTGTTATTTTGTTATACGATAAATCTAATACTCTTAATTTATCAAAGGACATATTATCTGGAATTGTTGTAATCGTATTGCGGGATAGATCTAAAATTTTCAATTCTTTTAGCTCTAATACTTGTTGAGGCACTTCTGTGAGATTAGAATTTTTTATATATAAAGCATTTAATCCTGTTAAGTATTGTAAACCTTCAAAGTTTTTAACACCTTTACCACTTAAATCTAGTACGTCACGTACATTACTTAATTGTTCTAGCGTTACTTCATCGCTAGTAGTCCCCATCTTTGTTTTCACAGCATTTCTTAGCGCGCTATCTGGGAATGTTGTATTAAGATCAATTTTAAGATTATCTTTTGAACCTTTATCTGTTTCAGCAACTTGCAAACGATCATACTGCTGTTGTTTATTATTTATCTCTGCAGCATATCCGTGTGTGACAGATGCACTCAAAATCCCAATTGTACATACTGTCGATGTAATCTTCTTCATGTGTCTATTTTTTTTCTTACCCATTTTGCTTATACCCCTCCGTAAGTTGAATTGTCATATATATACAAACACATGAATTGTATCGAACATTTCGCATTAAATTTTATTGTGTTTTTGCATTATATGACGCAAATTCATAATATTCGGAAGAGTATTGCCTCAGTTAAAATTATTTACAATAGTATCCATATTAATCTAAAATTTAGTTGATTTACCAATATATATATATAAGGTGTAGCGATGACAATGAAGCAACAGCAAATTCAACAATTATTAAGTTTTTTATTAGCCCAACACGATTGGACTACTGTTCAAAAAATATCCGAAGAATTACAATGCAGTAAAAGAAGCGTTTCAAATTACTTAACCCTTTTAAAAAATACATATGGAGAAAACATCATTTTATCTTCAAGGGGAAAGGGAATTAAAATTAATCAACTCAACTTAAAAGAAGGAAAACAAAGTATACAAAACAAACAAGAGTTATATTTTTTTCAAATTTTACAGCTTATACTTAACTATCCAAATGGATTAACAGTAGCAAAGATTGCTACTACACTAAATGTTAGTCAAAGTTATTGCCAAACTTTATTACAAGCTCTTCGTCTTCAGTTCACTAAGCACGATGTTACTTTAACAAAACAGCCTATCCGTCTAGAAGGTGACGAGCTACATATTAGAAAATTAATTTGTCACTATGCCCATTTAACTACACAGTATAGTAATGGATTACAACTCTTATTTCACGAACAAGACATTTCAATAACCAAATATACAATACAACAAATAGAAAGAAATACTGGTACACTTTCTGATATTGGTTATAAACGTATTCATTGTTTATTACTTACATGTATTATTCGTTATCGTCATAAGCAATTTATCAAAAACTTGGAGCCCGATCTCTCCTTTATATTAAAAAATCCATATAGTGATTCTATTTCTAGTCTTATTGAACAAATAGAAAATTTAACAGGTAATAAACTTTTATTTCCTGAAATCCTTTATTTAAATTGTTGTGTAATAAGCGGTCTACATTTCGAACATCAATTTCCACTATATACAAAGAAATTCGATATGCTTATTCCCACGATTTTAGAGGAACTTACTCAAAATCTAATTTTTACGTGCCCGCAAGAAACTATCATTGCAGATTTAAAATGGCTAATTTTTAGATTTTACGTTTTTCAAAAGTTAAATATCCATATCTATCATCCGCAATTACAAAATTTAAAGTCTAAAATTTATTATTATTATGATATAACTCGTAAAATTGTACACAATTTTACTACTAGTAAGCAGGAACCAGTTTCTGAACATATATTAAATTATCTTGCCACCTATCTATTTAGTGTGTCAGAACCTAAAAAGAAGGCCTTACCAAAAAAGTTATTACTTCTATGTACAACAGGTAGTGGGTTAGATTTATATACGAAAAAGAAATTAACTTCTTTATCACCTCATTATTCAGTTACAAGTATTCATACACTAAGAGAAGTGACTTCTTTATTAACAGAAGAAAAGGAGCACTTCGATTGCATTATCTCTATCGGGATATGTCCAAGCATTATTGATTGTGACATTCCTATCATTTCATTCCCAATTGATATCGATGAGCAGGACTTTACAATTATTCCAAAGACTTTAGAAAATGCATGAAAACAAGAAGCTACTTTCCCCTAAGAAAGTAGCTTCTTTTTCCCTTTCTCCTTCTTCGGAAAAAGAACATATGAAAATGAAATAGCTGTATCCACTAAAAGTATAATCGCCCAAACTTGGCTAACCCGACTCGCTGCTTTATTTAAAACAATTCCCGTTTCTAACCAATTACGCCATTGTTCAACCGGAGCAAGACCGTACAGAAAGAAAAAGAAAATATGCACAACAACAAACAAACTAAGGTGCAATACCCAATTTTTTATTTCCTGCTTCGCATAAGCCATACCTGTTAATTCTACCTGTTCTTCTATAATAGGCGCCGGCTCATTTCGCCATTTGGCAACTAGCTTTTGCGCAAATATATCAAGCTTCTTCAAATCCTTTTTCCCGTAAAAGACTGCATACAATAAAATAATCACCGTAATGATTTGAAAGTTAGAGAACTTTCCTGTTTGATAGTAATCCACTACTCCTAAAGTTAAAATAAACACTTCATTTATGAGTAGTACAATCCCCATAATAAAACTCGCCTTTTTCAAACGGAATCCGTAACGGAGTAAAAAGAAACCGATAGCTGATAACCAAAATACAATCTCTGCCCCAATTAAAAAATACCAACGATATTCTGCAAGTATACTCATTTATCCTTCTCCTTTTCATCATATATACGAAAAGCTTCATCCATATATAATAAAAGTTCTTCTTCGATTGGATACATGCTCATTTTCTGGGAATCTTCTTTCGATTTTCTAACTTCCCATAACTTATCTAAAAACGCTTCGTCACCATTAGCCATTTCTAAACACTTCTGCATTAATCTCTTCGTTGCCCCTTGTACCTCATCACTCGCTACTTCTTTATCATCTTTCATAAAAGTGCGAAATTGCTTTAATAAATCTACCCACTCTAAAACATTCGGATCTTCTTCACTCATATTCGGCAAATTCTGAAGCAATTTTTGTTCTTCCTTTGAAAACACTTCATTTTGAAATATTTCACGTATACGAGAAGACTGTTTCGAAAGCTGAATTAATTCAAACATAACTTTCCAATCGAGCTCTCCCTCTACATCTACCGAATAAACAACCGCTTGTAAAACACGCTCCATTCGATTAAATTTCTTTTGTTCTTCCTGTACAAATCGAAGTTGTTTTTCAAGAGAATTCTTTAAATCCAACTCACCTTTTACTAACATATTCGCAGTTTCTTTTAACGAAAATCCCATTTCCTTTAAAAATAAAATTTGTTGCAAACGAATAACGTCCGCTTCACTATATAACCGATGTCCACCCTCTGTTTTACCACTCGGCTTTAATAAATCTATTTGATCATAATAACGTAATGTGCGTACTGTTACCCCTGTTTCTTTCGTCAATTGTTGAATTGAAATCACTATCATCACCTCTTCTCCTTCATTATAAAAGATGACGTTACGTAACTTTCAAGTGTTTTGTAAAAAAAATACAAAAGGCTGTTTATACGCTTCGTATAAACAGCCTTTACGGAAATAACCCCTTTTGCACAGCACGACCACAAAATAAAATAAGTGCTCCGACAACAACGCTCGTTGCTGTTTTATGATAATGAGCTGAAACTAATAAATAATACGATAAACCTACAGTACCAAGCATAATACAAATACTCGGCACTGGATTATGAGAGAAGTTCTGCATTCCCCAAAACAAAGCAAAAATAGCTGTAGCGACACATAATACCGGTAATCCCATCCCAGTTCCCCTTTTTCTATCTATTCCTTGTTGCTAACACGCTCGTCGATGCCATACTTATTAATAGACCAAAAATAGCAATATATAATAACTCATTTACATGTACTACTGGCCTGTCTAAATACTTATTTACACAAAGATACATAATGAATAAGAAAACGAAGCTTGTCATACTAATCGCAAAATATGACTTCATCTTGTTCACAACTCGCTCATCAATCGACGGTATTCCCTCTTCTTTCAAACGCTTCTGTTCTCTATATTCCGCAATGCCATATAAAATGACTAGTGCTACATTCGATATGAAAATAGTTCTCCACGAAATACTTAAAATCATTAGACTCACATTTAAAATAAAACCCGCTAAAAACAAACTTCCTATAAATCGTATAACCTCTTGCTTACTCATACACGATCAGCCTCTTTACTATTTCTATATCTCCATTTCGGCCAATAGTTCACAAAGAAATAAACAAACTGCCCTAGTACAAATAACACAAACGGCATACCAGCACTTCCGTAAACAATTAAATTGTACAAACTCCATATGGCTAAACTAATCGCTAAAAACAACCCTAAATATTTAAACGCTTTATCTGACTGAAATCTCTCAAACTCATCCTGCATTTTTCTCTCCCCTTACTCCAGCGTAAATATTTCTTCCACCTTCACTCCAAAATATTTGGCGATTTTTAAGGATAACTCTAGACTCGGGTTGTAATGATGGTTTTCAATCGCCACGATTGTCTGCCGTGTCACCTGCATCGCCTTTGCCATTTCAACTTGCGTTATATGATGTTGCTTTCTTAATTCTTTAATTTTATTTTTTACACCCATAGGCTCCACCTTCGAAAGTAAAGATATCTTTACTTTAATTATAAATATTTTCCAACTACAAGTAAAGATATCTTTACAAATTTTAGAAAAACGTCTCATTAAACATCTACTCTAACAAAGTACAAAAGTAATTCAATTTATATCAGCGATTTTTCAAATATATCAGCGCAACTGAAATTATATCGGCGATTTCCCAAATATATCAGCGCAACTCCATTTATATCAGCGATTTT
>NZ_JAQFUY010000063.1:0-9552 GCF_027716745.1 Bacillus cereus group sp. Bc010 | reverse complement strand
GGCATTGAACAAACTATTGTTTGTTCCTGCCAACCGGCGAGGGAGCCCCTCAAGGATTGAGGGGTTGGGGAGTTCGAATGATGGGGTCTGGGGAAGAGTTCCCCAGTGGGTTTGGGCAACGCCCAAGGTTTTGTTTTTGCCACGTGTAATGTGGCTCGGCAAAGCCGAAAAGCGTCGCAGACCCCTATCGATTTTGATGCGAAAGCGTCAAAATACGTATAGGGTTACTTTAATTGACTCCATTTCGTCGCTTTGCTAGACTTATGGTATCAATTAATCTAGGGAAAGTGGTGGCACTTTATGTTGGGTTCTATCTCATTTAATCAATCTCACCAAAGTTCATTAAGCCACAATAACAGGGAAAATATTCATGGGAATCCTGGTATTGATCCAGCCAGGTCAGAGGAGAATATTTATTTTGTTCAAAAGGACATCCGAAGTGTATACAAGGATGTTTTTCAAGAAGCCGTGGATAAGTATAACGAGAAACAAAAACGGAATGATCGTAAAATTGATGACTACTATAAAAAAGTACATAAAGATGATAAGACACATGAGCAACGAGAACTCGTTGTAGCGATTGGGGAAGGTAAAGACGACGTAAAGTATAGGGAAGCTAAAAAGGAAGCTCTGAAGCGCTATGCTGAAGCTTTTCAAGAGAGAAATCCAAACCTAGCGGTTTATAATATGGTTTTACATGATGATGAAGCGAATCCGCATTTACATATTAACTATGTACCGAATTTTGAGAGTAGTCGAGGATTAACGAGGCGTGTCGGAATGGATAGAGCCTTGCAACAACAGGGTGTCGAAGGAACGGGAAGAAAGTTAATTGCGCATTGGAGAGAAACAGAAACGGCTTATATCGAGCAATTGGCTAAAGAATATATTCCGAATTTTGAACGTGCTAATGTAGGTTCATATAAGTACATGAAAGTTCGTCAATACAAGGAGTATGCAGAAGCAAAGTCAACTATTGAAAACCAAGTAGAAGAAAAAGAAACACAGTTACAAACGATTGACGATCATTTAAAAAACGTTGAAGAGAAAACAAATGAATTAGAAGTAACGAAAACGAGTTTGGAAAGTGATGTCGTTGATACGTACAAAGAATTAGAGATAGTAAAGCAACAAGTAGAGAGTGAAAATGAAAAGCTGCAGTTAATTGGCCAGCGTCATATAGAGTTAGAAAAAAGAGTAGAACAAATGCAAAAAGAATTAGATAGTGCTACAGATCAAGTGCCAAATAAACCTGTTAAAATTCTATTTTTACGTAAAGAAGTAGTAGTAGAAGTACAGGATAAAATGTTTGGAAAAGCTGAAATTACAAAGAAACAGACGAGAAATTATGTATTATCACCGGAACAATATCAAGAATTTACAAAACAGGTGAATGCAGCGGTCACTATCAAAAAAGATTATGAGCGTTTGAGAGAAACAGATTTTGTGAAAGAAAATGAGAGTTTAAGAGGGCATGCAGAGGGCTGGATGAAAGAAAATCGAACGTTGAAACAAGAAAAAAGTAAGTTGCAAAAAGAAGTTGGTGTATTAAATAGAGAAATTAGCTCATTAAAAGCTCATATAAAGGGTCTGCAGACAAATATAAGAGTTTTGTATGTACAAACGAAAAAAGTTTTTAAAGAGCAATTTAAGGCGTTTAGAGGGATTATTAAAAATGAATTGGATAGTAAGGGAATAGACAATCAATTTGAACGTGAGCATAAAAAAGAAATGAATAGACATCGTGGATTGGACATGGAGCGGTAAAATATTAAGGAAACTTTGTTTTTATCTTTAAGGTTATTGAAAACGTGATAGAATGAAAAAAAGAGCCATGCGGTAACATGACTCTTTTCATAGGGTATTCTACGAAAATACCTAAACTTCACTTATCTGATTATAGATTATCATAATTTGATTTATAATCAAATAGCAAAAAATAGGTGTTTTTGTTGATTCCCTCAATTAAGGAGGAATTAACCTAGATATGACAAAGCAAATTATTGATTTCGGACAAGCTGAAAAAAAGGCAAAAGAAAGAGATAGTAAGATTAATAGCATTTATGAAAAACTTGAAGGTAGTGGTGGACTTTCTGAAGAAGAAAGAGTCATTATGCTGCAAGTATTAAGTAAAATGTCTGGTGGAGAAGAGTATTTTATTGGTAAAAAGAAAAAACCTACAGATCGGGTGAGATTTGTCCAAATGATTACAGAGAATATTGATTATTTATGTGAAATTGGTTATTTAACTCAACCAGAAAAAGCATTTTTATTTGATATTTCAAGATTTCTAGAATTTAAATCGAATGTTATTGTTGAAAAAAATGAAAATGATGATATAAAACCAAATACAGCGTCTCCTAGTTATTTAGCCAAGAAATTAGGAAAAACAAGGACTTCTATTTCAAAAATGATGAATGAATTGCTTGAAAAAGGGGTTTTAGGAGTTGCAGAAACAGGTGTAATAACTGAAGATGGAAGGGCTTGTTCAGCAAGAACTTGGTTTGTTAATCCTAATATATTATGTAATTCACCTAAAGATGATATTGATAGAGCGACTCAACAAATTTTTTCAAAGGCATTACGTAATATCAAAATCGAAGGTAATAAGAAAAAACATAAACTACCAATTTATTTATTTTAGATGTCAATTTTTATATTGACATCTTTTTTTATTTAGGATTTTCTATTTTTTAGGTGTTAAAAAAAATTAACACAGGTGTTAAAAAAAATTAACACCTCATGTCTTATAAACCCTTGATATTACTGACTTTCTTTACTTTGCTCTTCTCACTCTTATATATATAGCTAAAAGTTCCGCAAGGAACGGGTCGTATTTTTGAGAAAATCATTCAAAAATCTCCACCCTCAACATCAAAAAGTCGGTTCGTTGATCCTCACCTAAAGGCTACCGCCTTTTCTTTTTGATGTTGTCCTTGCAAAACTTTTTTCGGCTCGTTTGCTTTTCTCGCCAAGCCGAAGGACAAAAAGCAATGCAATGGTTCTCGGCTTGGATTAGCAAGTATACGAGCCGAACCGCGAGATCATTCGTCCTAGACTTGCTCTTACCCGTCATAACGCTACGTTTTAAACCGTGGGGTTTCGTCCCCACACGACGAGCCAGCACTCCAAACAAAAAGCAATGGAAGATCTAAAGATAAGATCAAAACAAAGAGGGAAAATCTTTCCCTCTTTGTTTACTCGCTCTGTTAAGGGGCAAGCTACGGGTATGGCATGCCATACCCCGAAAACGGTTGTCGCTTCACTCGATTTGTAATACATAAAAAGACAAGATGAAAACAAAAAACTAGCCCCTAAAAGAAGAGCTAGTTTACGTAAAATTCGTTATCGGTACTGAAAAAGGATCTTCCGTGATCGTGCCTTATAACGGAAGATTATTTCTTAAAACTCTATATAAAAAGGTTGTGTATTTTCATCCAAACTGTATTCAATTCTTTGTCTGAAATTCATAAAAGTTACCATTTCTAAAGCTTGTTCAATAGGATAGAACCCTACTTCTAAACTTTCTGGTGTAGTCGTTAATTTGCCTCCAACTGGTTTACCTAAAAACAATGTATTACATATTGAATCGTTCACATTTTGGAATACTCCACAAAATTTTAAAATCTCAATATCAATACCTGTTTCTTCTTTAGTTTCCCTTATTGCAGCATCTTTCAAAGACTCTCCTTCTTCAACTTGTCCACCGGGCATTTCCCAACCTCTTCTAGGTCCCTTGATTAATAGAATTTCTTTTTGTTCATTGATTACAATTGTTGCTGCTGAAACTATATGTTTTGGTGGTGAATATATATTTTGTGTGCTTTGTTTCAATTGACTTTCCCCATTTCTATAAATTTAATATGTTTATCTTTATACAAGAACTTTGTTCTTTTCTGGAATAAATAACTATTTCAAAATGAAACATCCAATCTCCTTCTTTATTCCATAATATGTCTTTTTAGTTAAAGAAAATCCGAAAGGGGTGAATGCATACTTTATACAAATCTAGTTCACATAACGTCTCATTATCGGTAGCAAATAGTTTCATAGAATCCTTGTATTTACGGGTATTCTTCTTTTTTTGTCTGTTTATTTGGTATACAGGATTTTATACATCGTTGATATAGCGAGGATCTTGGGGATCCTCGCTATTCTTTTTTTGCATAAAATCTTGTATATAGAAAAAAGATTTTGATGTTATTATCGAGAAGTAATACATATCGGTGGTAAAATCGGAATGTATTTCGGAAATTAAATCGTTTTTAAAATCGGTTTTCATATCGGTTGTAAGTACATTCCGATTTTGATTGGAATGTTGATTTAATCGTGGTTTTTAAGTAAAAAACGTATTCCGTTTTTTGGGGAGGAATAAAAATTGGAACTAAAATCGGAAATGCACACACCGAAAATTGTTGCGGATCTTTTAGGAATCACACCCGATTTGTTAAAGGTATGGTCAAATGAATTTAACATACAAACGGAGCGAAGTCAGGGAGGGCATCGCAGATATTCGAAGGAAAATATAGAAGAGTTAAAAGCAATAAAAGAAAAAATACAGGCTCAAAAATGGTCTTACGATCAAGTTCGGTCATGGCGAAACGGAGAACTTGATTCGTTTGTTTCAAAAGAAGAAAAATCAGAATTAGAAAAGAAATTGAATGAAGTATTGGAAAATCAACAGTTACAAAATCAATTTAATCAAGCACTTGTTCAAAAATTGCAAGAAATTACGAATGAATTGGTTACGACAAAAGAGCATTTAGCGAATACGGAGAAAAAGTTAACGGAAGTAGAAGGTAAAAACAGTGAATTAGAAGTTTTTATAGAGAAGAAGCTAGAGAAACGAGATCAGTTATTACTTGAAAACATTAGAGATATGCAGGCACAAAATCAGAAACAAAAACGGAAAGGTTTTTTCGGTTTGTTTAAAAAGTAAATTTGCCGGTTATTTTATGTAGGGTTCTAATGTCGGAAAAAGAAGAATAGAAATATAGCATACATACAATAAGGGAATGCAGTATAGATCAGTCTACAAGCATTCCCTTGCTATAAAATATGTGAAATAAATTAAAAAAAGATAAGGAATAGAAAATCTTTTATAGGAGTAAGGGGAATCTGTTGTCCTTGCGACTAATAATAGGACGTTATGATAAATAGGATTGTATATGATATACAAGTGAATAATTATTTTTGAAAATCTAATATATGTTGTATCGTTTGATTTTTATCAGTATTACTTTCTGAATATATAATCTTAACTGGAGTATCATCAGTGATATTCCAATCATAAGGCATTTTAAATATTAAAAAACCTTCTATTTCTTCATTAGGTTGTAAATGAAATGGAATTTGTTTTTTATCTTTATTATATAAGTATAGACTTTGGTTATAATTATAATTAGGTGCTAATATATAAAATTTATTAGATGGGTATTGCATATTTTTTTTTGTGTTATTTTTCATTTTAATATTAATTTGATATTCAATGTATTTATCATTATTTATATTCACAGTATTTTTTTGAGTATTCATATATGTGATTTTGAAGTCATTGGTAATAAATTCTTGGTTTAATATAATTGGTTTTGATATAATTTCATAATTTTTATAATCTTTGTTAACTGAATTATATTTTAGCGTACATAAAGCACATATTATGATTACTGAAGTGATAAGTATAATTTTTTTGTGTTTCATATATGTTTGTCCTCTGAAAATAGAATAGTTCCATTATTAATAGTAAAGATTTCTTCTGTTAATTGACTTAAAAAATGTTTATCATGACTAGCAACTAATATGGTTTTGTTTTTTAATGTTTTAAGTAATTCGATTATAAATTGTATACCGTCTTCATCAAGTGCATTAGTTGGTTCATCTAAAATTAATAATTCAGGGTCTTCCATTATTGCTTGTGCGATTCCAAGTCTTTGTTTCATACCTAATGAATATTTTTTAAATGGTCGTGTATCATGTGGATCTAAACCAACTTGTATTAATGTTTGTTTAATTTTTTCATCATTAATATTGTTATTGAGCATAGCTAATAATTTTAGATTTTTAAATCCAGAATAGGATGAAACAAAACCAGGATATTCTATAATAAAGCCTGTATTTTGTGGGAATGAAATGTCTTTACGTATGATTTGTTTATTTACTGTGATATTCCCACTATCAATTTTTATTAATCCTAGAATAGCTTTAAATATCATTGTTTTTCCTGAACCATTTGGACCTTTAAAACCATATATTTTATTTTTATATAATTTTAAATTGACATCATTTAAAACTGTTTGATTTTTAATTTTTTTATGTACATTTTGTAAAATAATATAAGGTTCCATTTTATATAAACTCCTTTTATGTTTAATATTCTCTATTTTTATAAAGAAATGTTCCTATAATATAAAATAGAAAGCATAATATTAGTTCTATTGAAATAATATATGTGAAAGAAATATTAAATTCAATTATTCTTGAAAACATAGTTCCGTTTATCCATAAAATTTTATAGTTAGGAATATAAATAGTTATAAATGTAATAGAAAAAATGATAACTACAGCATATATGCTTTTCATAAATTCTACTAAATTGTTATACAATAATATCATACAAGTTAAAGATAATATTTGAATGAGAATAAAGAATGTTACGTTAATATTAGAACTATTTTGTATATGATATAGAGTTCTAATAAACTCGCCATTTGAAAAATTAGGATTAAAAAATATATAAGTAATAACAATTATAAAAGAAATAATTATTACTTGATAAATAAGAATGACACAAAATGATAAGAAACATTGAATAACAAAAATATTATGATAGGAAATTGATCGTCCTATTAAGAATAAAGAATATTTTGTTGTTATTATTTTAAAAGAATCCCCTATGATATAAAAAGGAATTATTTCTAAAATCAACCACATGATAGGGAAATCAAAATGATTTGTTTTTACTAATTCATATTTAACTCCAAAAAACAAATAAAAGTATATATCTGTAAAATAAATGTGAGTATTAGGGATTCCTATTATTGAACTATTAATTTTAATGAGATATACAGTAATTGCCAGAATGGAGATAATAAGGAATATAGCATTAAAAAATTTGATTTTTGATATACTCCAGAATAATAAAAAATCACGTTTTATAAGTAATAAAAATTTTGAGTTCATCAAATTTCTCCTGATTAATGAAATTCTTTTTTACTATATACATGGTGAAATCCTACTAATACTATACATAGAATACCTAAATTGTATGTACATTGATTAATAATAGTGTTTAATGTGAGAACATCGATTTTTTTTATGACAATACCATGATAAAGAATAAAAGATATATTCAATTTTATATGTAAAAATTGATCTAATAAAATCATCATTATTATACATATAAAGCTTAATAAATTATTTTTGAGTACAATATTTAATATAGATTGTAAAAGTAATATATTAAAAACACTAACAATTAGTATTATTGTGTAATAAAAAATATATAGATATGCTGAATAATTATTTAGTTCAAAAGATGTATGGGTATATATTTTGAATACACTCGCATTTATAAAATATATAATTGTGAGTGTGAATACATATAGAACGGATAGCATCATGATTTGTATAGTTTTAAATGTAAAGTAATGATATATAGTTTTAAATCTAACTATTAAAAATGGATTATCCTGTTGATGTATTAATATTGTTGTAAGAATCAAACAAAAGGGAAGAAAAGTAAAGGAAATAAATCCTTCACTTTTAAAACTTAAAAATATATTTAATAATTCAAATGAAAAGTTTGCTCCTCGAACAAATGAATAAGTATTAAATAAACTTAAAATCCAAAATAAGATAAGGGATAAGAATATAAAAAAGATATTTCTTTTTATATTTTTATAAAGGTGTAAGATAGATTTAGAAAATAACACGTTTTTTAACTCCTTGATAAAATAAGATAGTCGATATACTTAAAAGTGAAATAGCTAATATAGTAATATATAATAAAGAACCATTTTGTATTGTCTGTATTTCTGGTAAAAAGAACATTGGAGATATTGGAAAAGAAATAAATAAATTCATTATGGTTAAGACAATTTGAATAATAAATCCAATAATTAATACAGAAAATTGATTGTTATAATAAAAAGAACAACTAACAGATAGTAATGAAAAAATTCCTCCAAAGAAACCAGATAGAACAATATAAAATAAAACATGTATAAAAGGATGATTAAAATATAAATCAGGGAAAAAAGTAGAAGTTTCTGTTAAACCAATGTTTGAATTAATAATAGGATCAACAGGTACATTTGGTAAAAATAAAAAGGCAGCCAAAAAATCAAATAATAAAGGTAATGTAATAACAATAAATCCTGTTAAAAAGGATGTTAAAAAAAACGTTGTGAAATATTTTTGTTTAGTAGTTTTAGATAAAGAAATATATAGAAATCCATTATTTTTATCTTGTTGTATAATATTACCTACGCCAATAGTTGCTATAATTGGTAATAAAAAATAATACATAGTTTTAAAACTGGATACCAAATCAATTCCTATCCATTTTGTATAAGGAGAAAAAAAAGAATCAGCGGTATGTAAAGAATGAGAAGCACTTATAACAGAAAAAACAAGTTGTAAGAAACAAATACTAAAACCAATCAATAATGATAAATATAAGTGTTTATTATTTATACGTGTAAACCAATATGTAAACATTTATAAAACGCCTCCATAAAATTTTTAATAAGATAAATAAAATGCCAAATAAAAAAAGGTAGTGATTGAGTAAGTCGATCGACTACCTTTTTTATTTGGCATTTTATCTATCAGGTTGCCAAGAACCATAGGCAGAACCATTACCATATTTTTGAGCATTAATCCAAGCCGAAGTACCCTTACCCTGTCTTTCTGTTGCTAAATTATATAATCCAAGATTAGAACCTTTTTTTATAGTGTAATAATGACCATCAGCAACATCGAATCCATTTGCCATAGCATATGCTGTAAAGTTCTCAATACCACTCATACTTGTACAATCCATGTAATAATAAGAATCAGTCCATTTTTGAGCAGAATATGTACGATCATCAGGATTCCAAAAACGATATTCATTATGATAATCAATAGAATATTGACCATCTGCACTAGCATAATTATTACTGATAGCACTCATTCCTACTAAAGCAAGACCAGCTACTAAAAATAAATGAAGTCCTTTTTTCTTCATTTGTTTTCCTCCTCTATTATTGTTTCTCTTACAAGATGCAATGTTATACCTGGATATAGTGTTTGTAAATACTTTCCTTTCCGAAAAAAATATGCAATATTGCATATTTTTATAATTTAAATACTAATTGTCGAATAACTCAAATTATAGAGAAAAGATGGTTGCATGTGTTGGTCAATCAAAACGGACCTAGCGAAGCGAAGGGAGTATTTGACTTGACCAACTGGATTACACCCGAACCCTCTTGGCATTGAACAAACTATTGTTTGTTCCTGCCAACCGGCGAGGGAGCCCCTCAAGGATTGAGGGGTTGGGGAGTTCGA
>NZ_JAQFUY010000062.1:0-9689 GCF_027716745.1 Bacillus cereus group sp. Bc010 | reverse complement strand
TTTTTAGAAAGAATAACGTTTTTTGTCACTTGGGGGTAGTGAAAATTCTTAAGTTGATGGGCATGTGGCGGTACCCCTTTTAACTTCGATAAGGTTTCTTCTTCATCTACTATTGCTATTCGCTCTGTTAATTCTAGATCAATAGAAAAAGCAGGTATCCCTACTTTTTCGACGGTAGACATGATTGTTTGAACAAAATCCTTCTGATTAAACTCAACAGCAGATAAATTTATCCCCATTTTTAAATTTGTATAGCCTGCAGAATGCCACTTTCTTAGTTGCCGACACGCTTGCAGTAGTGTCCATTTTCCAATTGGAATAATTTGTGACGTTTCTTCAGCAATAGATATGAACTCAAACGGTGAAATCAAACCCAGCTCTGGATGTTGCCAACGAATTAAAGCTTCTGCACCAATAACCTTACCAGTTTTACTGTCAACTTGTGGTTGATACAATAAAAATAACTCTTTATTTTCTAATGCATTCGGTAAATCTTGTTCTAATCGTATTCGTCTTGTTATTTTTTGAGATAATGTCTCGTCATACATACAAACAGCGTTGTTATCTTTTTCCTTTGCGTTATACATAGCGATATCAGCATGTTGTAAAAGTGTAGTAGCATTTGTTCCTCCAAATGGATATACTGCTACTCCTATGCTAAGAGATAAGTAAAAACTATGTTGATGAACTATAAGTGGATCATCTGTTATACGAAATAATGTTTCACACAAATCTAATAATTGTTGTTCTGTATGGTTTTGGGCTATGATCGCAAACTCATCACCACCTATTCTCGACAGAGAAATATCTGGTGGCAATATTGTCCTAAAACGATTGGCAATTTCTTTTAAAACCCTGTCTCCAATTGAATGCCCGAGTGTATCATTAATGTTCTTAAAACGATTTAAATCTATATACAATATTCCAAACTTACCCTGTGTTCTTTGTGCATGCTCAATAGATTTTTCTAATTCTTGTTGGAAGAATATACGATTTCCAATCTCCGTAACCATATCATGGAATGCAAGATAATTTATCTCATCCTGTTGTTGTTTCATCCTCGTTATGTCTTTTACCATTACATAACTCCCAAAGGTTTGTCCTTCTATCATAATAGGAACAATGGTGACATACCAAAAATGTATATCCTTCTCATTAGTATTTTCCACACGAAGCTGTAAAGAAGACGAACTACACATTTTTGCCTTCTTTAGGGCTGCTTCTAATTCAGGTTTATCTTCATCTAAAAAAATAGAGAAGCATTCTTTCCCCATTAATGCAGCACTGTCTTTTCCTAATAACCTACTTCCAGACTGATTTATATTTAATACAGTACCATTTGAATCAATTGTTAATATAGGATCTGGATGATACTCATATAATGACTTAAACCTTTCTTGATTTTTTACCAAATCATTAGATTTGCTTATTAAATCGACTGTTCTTTGAGATACTTTTTGTTCTAATTGGTTATTAACCCCTTTTAAGGTTTCGGTTAAATTTTTGTTTTGCATTCGTACGATTGAATGACGAATCAGTACAAATACAAAGGCAATACAATTTCCCGTAATCAGTGTAGGTGAAGAAGTCTGCTCTTTTAAAGTAAAACCAATTAAAATTGCAACTGCAAGATAGGGAAATATGACAAGAAGTTTCTTTCCAAATATCGGATTAACAATAAAATAATTTCTACTTGATGATGCATTCTTTGGGATAGTAGCAGCAATAGCGATCAATAATAGAAAAAATCTATACATACACCTTAATAGTATAATTGAGCGATCTGACAAATCATCTTGTAAGTAAAAATACAAGTAATACGTAATAGCTAGTCCAGTTAAAACTAAGATAAATATGAATAATTTACTTTTCGCATTAAAAATAGCTGGACGAAAGATTAGACTAACTCCTAATAAAAGGAGTAATAGATCTATAATCGGGAAAATAAATGAGAGAAGAAGATCTCCAATGGATAAGAATAAAATATTTGCAGAAGGTTTATTAAACAGGTACCATTCTAAGGTGAAAATAGCAGTAACAACAACACATAAATCACAAATTAAATATGCTTTTTCCCACTTGTTACACTCCAACATGATCTTATAAAAGAACGCAAAAAGAAAGAAGAATAAGAATAACAACAAAAATACATCAGAAATATTAAAATTTTGTATTGGTAATTCTACATCAAGTACTTGAAAAGTGGCTATTATATCTCCTATCCAGAAACAACCTATTGCAATAGTAACACAAACCCAAAATACTCCTAATTTTATTTTACTTGATGATATAGAGTAAAGTAATGAGATAAATACAGTAGTTTCAATCAATAAGAACGGTAGTCGTATATGAAAATCTGATATAAAATAATGATTCGGAAAAACAAATAAAAATATAAAGCAAAAGCTTATATATGATACTAAAGCCATTATTAATAGGCTGAATTGTAAATGTGAACGTTTGGACAATTTATTCACATTCTTAAATTTTTCATTTTTAATCCAGGTTATTTCTAATTGATATTCATATTATGACCATTTAAAAATATTCTTTTCAAAATAAAGTGGTCTTTTACTTACTATCTATAAATAGTAAGTAATTTCATAATATTAATTATAAAACGCTAACTTATTTAACTTCTTTTATAAGTTAACATTAGAATACAAACTAAAATTTTTAAAACCATTTTAGATAACAAATCTATACTCAAGCAATTTACTGCTCAAACTATTATCAATTCATCTAACTTAATTATGGATTCCTATTCAATTTATCCATAATTAACATATATAAGAAGTTTGCCATTTTTGGATTTCTTCTACAAATATACGGATTTCCTTAAAATGAGAATTTGTTTTTTCAGATTCAGAAGATTTATAGTGATTTGTTTCTGTTTCCGTTACATTGTCATTAGAGGCATTTGCGTGAATACTTAAAGATATCCCCACCGTTTTTTAGCAGATTTAAGACATTCCTGAAAAGAGACTTTTGGGTTATGTCTTAATCAAATATGAGATTCACGAGTTAATAAAACTGTAAATGGTCAATATTTTTTGGACAATAAAAAATGACCTGAATGATCTTCTGTTGCCCTCCTTTTGTAGTATTCACCTCTTGTACTGTTTTGCTTGCTGATATTCATTCTAATCTAAATGCACAGGATATAATAACTTTTTCATATTCTAAAACATCTCTAATCATATACCAATTCATGTAACAATTATAGTTACATCCGTTTAGGGGCGTCAAGTAAAGGATTCTTACACTTCTGTAAGGTAAGAAAATTGATTAGACAAGAAGTAGCTTACTTATTTTATATTAATAATAGATTTATAAATTAATGTATGCTATTTTTGTTTATCGAAAATATTGACTAAAAGAATAGCAATACTTTTTCTTGTAGGTTATTCATTTATTTTCACTGATATCTATAGTAATTGTGGAATCACTAATTCTTGATTAAGCAATACCCCTGGTCAAACAACAATATATTTTCCATCAACCATAATCACCCTAGATTGTTGGTGTAGAGGGATTCTAATATATCAGTTGGTGATGGTTTATAAATGAGAAAACAAAAAACTGGGACGATGTACTATTTATTATGTGTATATATTTTATGGATCATTGATTCTATAGTGTATATAACTGGTAATTTTATTTCAAAAGGTGTTCTTTATTTATTTAAGATTAAACCTCTTTCTCTTTTGAAAAATTAAGTATCCACTAACTTTAAAAAATTCACTTCATGGTATTATAATGGGGGGACTTCAGCTGTAAATTAATTATTTACTGTTGCTATTAAAATAAAAGAGCCTTGCTACATACTATTGTGCTAAGGCTCTTTAAAATTTGTTAAGTTCTATTCACTTAAGTTTACTAAAACTTTAAATGAATAAAATAGTTTAATTCAAATCCACCAATGCTCTGCTTTTAAAGTTATAACAGTACTAATCTTTAATTATATCTCCAAGCGTAGGTAACGATGGGATAGCTCCATAGTTCATACACGTAATTGCCCCTGCTTTGTTTGCAAATTCAACAAATATGCGAATTTTTTCGGGGCTTACATCGAATATATTTTCTTCTTGCGCATATCGATAGAGCATAGCACCTACAAAAGCATCACCTGCACCTGTTGAATCTACTTGCTCTACGTGAACAGAGGGAATAATTTCTTCCCCTTCATGTGTTGCAAGAAGTGTCCCTTGTTTGCCAAGAGTAATGGCAACAACCTTTGCGCCTGCTGCAAGTAAAAATTGTGCAGCTTTATTAATATTTGTTTTTTTTGAAAGCATTATTGCTTCTTCTTCACTTACTTTTACGAAATCAGCTTGTGCAATGAAATATAAACAATCCTTAGAAAATTGCTCTTTATCTGTAATAAGTGTATCACGATAGTTTGGATCAAATGAAATGAAATGGTTTTGTTCTTTAGCGTATTGAAATAACTTAAAATATGTTTCTTTTAAGTTACCAGGTAATAAAGCTGTTGCAGATCCAAAATGAATAATATCATTCGTTTTCATCTTAGAAAAATCAATTTGCTGGAACTGATATTTTACATCAGCACCACGCATGAATGTAAAATCACGTTCACCGTGTTGGTCGATGGAAACGAATGCTAAAGTTGTTTGATCTTCTTTTATAAGCATAGAGGTATCAACATTATTTTCTTGTAATGTTTTTTCAAGAAATCTGCCAAAAGGATCATCACCAACTTGTCCCATAAAAGAGGATTTACCACCTAATTTTGTAATCGATACCGCAACATTTGCTGGAGCACCGCCCGCTTTTTTTTCAAAATATTTACCTTCATTTAAAGGTGCGTTGTTGCAACAAATAAAATCAATTAGCACTTCCCCGATGCAAAATACTTTCTTCATTCTAAACCTCTCCCAAGTGTATAGTATGTGATCTGAAATTCCATCTTTTCATCTGTGAAAAGTAAAATACCATGTTCTAAATCTTTACTAGGAAACACACGTGATGTAAAGACAGTGTCTCCATCACATAAGAAAATTTCAACAATACTTTGATCGACAAAAATCCGCATATTCATCGTGTCTTGTATTTCAATTTGCTTACAACGCTTATAACCGTAGTCTTCACCAAAACGATGTTGAAGACTTTCCCGATCAATAGAAACAATGCCTTTTTCACGATGAAAAGTAATAGGAAATGATTCTTCATCATGATGGAATAATGAAATACCGAATACATTGGCCTTTTCCACCTGTAGTTGTACTTCTAGTTCGTAAGAGTTCTCTTTAGGAAAATCTAATAATATGCATTTTTCATTCTCTACAAAACCTGTTATTGATTTTGAAGATGTACGTAATTCCTTTAATTCAGAAACAGGTTGTTGTTTTAATACATTTCCTTCAAGAGTTAGCTCACGCGGAATGGTTAAGCAATGTGCCCACATGAAATCATCTGAAGGATATATTATTTCACTGGATCCTGCCCAAGCAAGCATAATGCGTCGTCCATGGGAATCTTGTAATGTTTGTGGTGCGTAAAAATCAAATCCTTTATCTAATTCAAAATAGGACTCAATATGAAAATATAAATTTTCTAAGTCTAGCGTACCAACTGCATAAATCACATTATAAATATTTTGATAGCTATCCTCTGTAGCTTTAATCCCTTGTGGGGAAAAAACTAAAATATCTTTTCCGTCTAACCGGAAATAATCGGGACACTCCCACATAAAACCGAATTCTTTCAAATTAGTTTGTAGTTCTCCATATAGTTCCCAACTAAGCAGATTTTTTGAGTGATAAATGAGAAGTGTTCCTGTTTTATTGCTCCGTTGTGCCCCAAGAAGCATATAATAGCGACCATTATCCTCCCAAATTTTAGGATCGCGAACATGCCTAGTATATCCAGTTGGAACGCTTTGAATAATTGGATTATGTGCTGTTTTTTCGGTTTCATATTTGTTATTCATAAGAGCCAGGCATTGATTCGAATCACTTGATCCATCACCATTTTTTACATTTCCAGTATAAAATAAGTGAAGTACATCATCTTTTACAAAAGCCCCACCAGAATAAGCACCATGTGATTCATAACTTTCCGTTGGCGTAATAGCCACAGGCATACGCTCCCAGTAAATGAGATTTTTTGATTTCACATGTCCCCAATGTTTCATTCCATGGATCGGAGCAAAAGGATACCATTGATAGAATACATGATACTCATTGTTATAGTAAGATATACCGTTTGGATCATTCATTAATCCGTAGGGTGGATGAATGTGATAAATTGGCTTCCAAGAGTCTTGGTTTGCAACTTTCTCTAGTGATTTCAATTCACCCTCTTTTGCATCCTGTATTGTTCTATATTTACTCATCAGGTATTCACCTCTAGATATTAATTCTTTTCTTTATATAAAATAGTTGTTGCTACAAAAGCTGTAATGACTGAAATTACAAAACCAATCATATAATGAACTGCATTCATCATCCCTAATGGAGCTACAATTGTAAGCATTGGAATTCCTGTTAAACCGTAAGCATTTGCTGCAACATTCATAAAGACAACATACGCTCCGCCAATAGCTCCACCAATTCCCGCCGCAATAAATGGTTTTCCTAATTTTAAATTCACACCAAAAATTGCCGGCTCTGTAACACCTAAAAATGCTGATAAAGCAGATGGAATTGCAATTTTCTTTGTTTTGTCATTCTTTGTTTTAAAGTAAACAGCTAGAGCTGCTCCACCTTGTGCAACATTGGCCATCGACCATATCGGGAGTAAAAAGTTCACACCAATTTCTTTATTTGCAAGTAATCCGGCTTCGATTGCGTGGAAACTATGATGTAATCCTGTTAATACAATAGTAGAATATAAACCACCGAATATAAAACCAGCAATTGGTCCTGCAACTTCATATACAGTATTTAAAATGTAAGTAATTCCATCACCTATCTTATAACCAGCAGGACCAATAATGATTAGAGATAGAAAACCTGTAATCATAACTGTAAGAAAAGGAGTAATTAATAAATCTAAAGAATTTGGTACATGTTTTCGTAATTGCTTCTCTATGACACTCATAACGTATACACATAATAAAACTGGAAGAACAGTTCCTTGGTAACCAATCATATCAATATTCATACCAAGAAAATGTAAAACTGTTGGCTTGGTATCTACAAGTGTCCAAGGATTCGTTAATGCAGGATGAGTTAGGATTCCACCAATTACAGCTCCTAAAAAAATATTACTCCCAAATTCTTTTGCTGCACTCACACCAAGCAGGATTGGCAAAATTATGAAGGTAGAACTTGAAAATATATCAAATAATTGAATTAGAGCATGGTTAGCCGGTACCAATTTAAACGCTTTCAAAATTCCTAGTAGACCCATTAATAAACCGCTTGCAACAATTGCTGGGATAATAGGTACAAATATATTAGATAAAACTTTTGCTATTCGAGCAATTGGATTCATTTTTTTCTTTACGGCTGTTGTATGTGCTTCCGAATCAATTTGGGATGTGCCAATAAGATTTGCAAATGGCTCATATACCTTGTTCACAAGTCCAGTTCCAAAAATAATTTGATATTGCTCACCCGTAGAGAATGCCCCTTTCACCCCTTCTATATTTTCAATTTCCGTTTGCATTACTTTTGAATCGTCCTTTAAAACGAGTCGGAGACGTGTTGCACAGTGAGTTGCACTTACAATATTTTCTTTTCCGCCAATATGCTGTAAAACACTATTAGCAATAACCTTCATATCCATCAAAAAAGCCTCCTTAAATATTTTGGAACCGGTTCCTTTAATGTTTAAAATAGAAGACAGGTATTTAATATAAATAAAGAAAGCCTGTCTTAGTTTTTACTTCGCATAACTGGAACCGGTTCTATAGAGAATTATAAAGCGCTTTTACACTTTGTCAATACTTTCTCGAATTTTTAATTCATATTTTGAAGTGATTACTTTAGGTATTTCCTTGTTCTCCACTAATTGTATTATAGAAGTTGCTGCAATAGTTCCAGTGTAATGATAATCAAAAGAAACAGTTGTTAAACTAGGATGAATCATCTCAGAAATATCATATCCACCAAAGCCAGTAACTGATATATCTACTGGTACAGATAGCTGTTTTTCATGAATTACCTTAATTGCCCCAATTGCAATATTATCTGTTGCACAAACAATAACAGTCGGACGATTACCGCTTAAAATTTCTGATACTTGTTTCATAGCATCTTTCACATGAAAAGTAGTTTTATAGTAAGTGACGTTACTTGATGGAGCAAACATTTGAACTGCTTTTTGAAAACCTTGTCTTCTCTTTAGTCCAACTGAAACATCTTCTTCCGTTACGCCTACATAAGCAATATGAAAATGTCCTTGTGATAAAATATAGGCTCCTAATTCAAATGATGCTTCAAAATCATTGTGAATCAAACAGTACTGTCCTTCATATTGCTGGCCAACAAATAGAACGGGAATTTGTAATTTATCCAAAACTTTATTATGCTGTTCTGTTAATTTTGTTGTTAATAAAATAATTCCAGCTACTTTTTGCTTTACAAAGTTTTCTATTGCTTCTATCTCTATTTCGTAACTTTGGTTTGCATTTGCAACTAACATTTGATAACCATGTTCGCGTAGTGAATTGTCGATTCCAATAAGAGTTTTTGTTGTAGCAAAAGAATCTAACCGAGGAACGATAACTCCAATCAAATTAGTTGTTTTTGCTTTTAAACTACGTGCAAATGTATTAGGAGAAAAATTTGTTTTTTCAATAATTACTTCTATTTTTTGTTTTGTTTTCTCACTGACAGATCCACCATTCAAATAACGAGAAACGGTACTTTTTGCGACACCAGCTAATTTTGCAATATCTGATATATTTTTTGCCATTAAGTTCCCCTCTTTAATAAAGTTGATAAATGTATGAAAAGTCTCATATCATTTATTAATATTAACTTATACTTAGTAAATTTTCATTTATTATTACTTACTTTTACAGATGTAAATATTTTTATTTTATTAGTTTTGAAGAAAAAGAAAAAAGCGCAAGAATTTGCATCTTGCGCTTTTTTGAGTAGTTGCTATAAAACATAATAAGTAAAGGTTGCTAAGAGTAAAGTTAATCCGACAATAGCCCCAATTATAATACTATGACGCTTGTGATACATGACAACAACAGCAATATATTCGCGAATCATCGCATTTGGCCAGTAATAGAAAGCTGTTTTTGAGCCAATGCCTTGGCTGTTAAGCCCTGATTGTTTTGCAAAGAGACCAGCACGGAAAAGATGGAAGTTATTTGTTGTGAAAATACTGTTATATGTTGCTCCTTTTAATGAATCCATAATCCTTTTTGAAAATAGCATATTTTGATATGTATTTACAGATTGGTCTTCTTTTCTTGTATGTTCGATGGGTATGCCTTTTTCTACCGCATAGGCTTGCATTGCATGTGCTTCAGATACTAACTCATCCGCCCCTTGTCCACCAGAAAAAATGAATATAGGTGGGGAGGTAACTTCAGCCTGCCTGTGATAAAATTCAATTCCTTTATTAATTCTACTAGCTAAAAGGGGAGGTACTCTATCACCAATCAATCCGCTGCCAAGCACAATAAGGGGTACCGCCACATGCCCATCAACTTAAGAACGAAAACAAAATGAACTTTCGTTCAAACAAACTAAAAAACACGT
>NZ_JAQFUY010000061.1:0-13315 GCF_027716745.1 Bacillus cereus group sp. Bc010 | reverse complement strand
CAACGGCTCTGGCGGCAACGGCTCTGGCGGCAACGGCTCTGGCGGCAACGGCTCTGGCGGCAACGGCTCTGGCGGCAGTGGTTCTGACGGTAACGGTTCTGGTGGCAGCGACTCTGGTGGCAATGGCTCTAGCGGCAACGGTTCTGATGGCAGTGGCGGCAATGGCTCTGGCGGCAGTGGTTCTGACGGTAACGGTTCTGGTGGCAGCGGCTCTGGCGGCAACGGTTCTGGCGGCAGTGGTTCTGACGGTAACGGTTCTGGTGGCAGCGGCTCTGGCGGCAACGGTTCTGATGGCAGTGGCTCTGGCGGCAACGGTTCTGATGGCAGTGGCTCTGGCGGCAATCGTGGTAAAGGCGATAGCAGTTCTCAAGGGGGAAATGACTCTCATGGAGGTAACCGTGGTAAAGGCGATAGCAGTTCTCAAGGGGGTAACGTAAAAGATAACGCGAAAAAACAAGGCGATAAGTTACCGAATACTGCCACACATTATCCTGCATCTATTTTAATGGGGCTTTCAACATTCCTAATTGGTATGTTACTATTCATTCGCCGTAAAAACGCAAAATAAAAACATATCCTTCCATCTTAAAAATACATGAAACAAATTGTAAAACTAAAAAGGACTTTGGATTGCATTTTATTATGCAGTCCAAAGTCCTTTTCATCCTTCCTATCCAAAAGAGCATTAATACGCTTTTCCCCAATACACCATTTGCTTAGCTTCTTTACCACAACAAATACATTCGTTAGCTAAATGCTCTTGCTCAAAAGGCATACAGCGAGAAGATACTCCGACTTCTTCTTTTAATTTCTCTTCACAAGCTAGTTCCCCGCACCACATCGCCTTAATAAATCCTTGCTTTTCATCAGCTACTTTTTTCATCTCTTCAAACTTCGTCACACTATACGTATTTTCATCACGAAATACTTTTGCTTTATTAAATAAAGAGTTATGAATTTCCTCAAGTAGTGCTGGAATGCGTTCTTCTAATTGATCCATTGCTATAAACTCTTTTTCCTTCGTATCTCTTCTTACGAGTACAACTTGATTCTTTTCGATATCTTTCGGACCAACTTCTAATCGAATTGGAATTCCCTTCATTTCATACTCATTAAATTTCCAACCAGGTGTTTTATTGCTAGCATCTAGTTTTACTCGTGCAACCTTTTGAATATGTTCTTGTAACTCTATTGCTTTCGCTAAAACGCCTTCTTTATGCTGAGCAATCGGTACAATAACAACTTGCACTGGTGCGACTTTAGGAGGCATTACAAGCCCATTATTATCACTATGAACCATAATCAGTCCACCTATCATTCTCGTTGATACGCCCCAAGATGTTTGGTGTACATATTGCCACTTACCGTTACGATCTAAAAATTTAATATCAAATGCTTCAGAGAAATTCGTTCCAAAGTTATGGGATGTTCCCGTTTGAAGTGCTTTCCCATCATGCATTAAGCTTTCAATTGTATAAGTTGCCTTTGCGCCCGCAAATTTTTCTTTTTCTGTTTTTTGTCCTTTAATTACTGGTATTGCTAAGTAGTCTTCACAGAAAGAAGCATATAGATTTAAAATATTTAATGTTTCAGCTTGAGATTCTTCTGCTGTTTCATGAATTGTATGACCCTCTTGCCATAAGAATTCCGTTGTACGAAGAAATGGCCTCGTTGTCTTTTCCCAACGAACTACTGAACACCACTGATTATATAACTTTGGCAAATCATTATAGGATTGCACAATTTTTGAAAAATGCTCACAGAATAAAGTTTCGGATGTAGGGCGTATACAAAGTCTTTCTGCTAACTTTTCATCCCCACCATGTGTCACCCATGCTACTTCAGGAGCAAATCCTTCTACATGATCCTTCTCTTTTTGTAATAAGCTCTCTGGGATAAACATTGGCATATACACATTTTCATGACCAGTTGCTTTTAACTTCTCATCCATCACTTTCTGCATATTTTCCCATAAGGCATAGCCGTACGGGCGTAGAATCATACATCCTTTTACACTTGAATAATCAACAAGTTCTGCTTTTTTTACAATATCTGTGTACCACTGTGCAAAGTCCTCTTCCATCTTCGTAATCGCTTGTACTTGTTCTTTTGCCATAGTCAGTCTTCCTCCTTCTAGAAAATACAAAAAAGCCCGCGCCCCTAAATAGGGACCGAGCTTTGCCGGCGTTACCACCCTGATTCATGCACAAAAATTGTGCATGCTCTCTTTTTGATAACGGGAAATTCCCGCTGCATATGCAGAACGCAAAGGTAGGTTCCATATCGCCTTTTTAAGAATCTTTCAGCCTGACGGATTCTCTCTCTGCTAAAAAGGTTGAACATGTACTAGTCCTTTTTCATCGTTATAACGAAGTAAATTTGTTGAATATCATAATATAAATTTCACCCTAAAACAAGAGTGAATTTTCTTATTTTTTATATATTCTTTTCATTTTTTACAGTTTTATACGTAGCTTTTTCTCGTAATTTTCACAAGTTGATGTGCAATCATACCGATAAGTGTACCAAGTAGGACGAAGAAACCAATAAATCCATATCCCATTCCTTCCCATCCACCAATAACCATCATTGTAACGGGAAAGGATGCTAAGCAAAGAAGTATTAAACTAAGTGCAAATATAATATCAAACTGCTTGTCTGGAAACCGTTTCTTTAGTAAATACGAAATAGCAAATACAAGAATAATTGTGATTCCACCAATGATGTAAAAGATACTAAATCCATCTAGCAAATCCACATTATTCCCTCCTTTCATTCATTCCCTTATACTTAATTATATGTTTAATTTTTCTGAAAATAAATAATAAATTTTATTTAAAAACATATTTTTATTACTAGGTATTAATAGTAATATATAGTAATAGGTTTCATATAATTAGGAGGATTACTTTATGGATAAAGCATTAACGAATCGTGTCATCATTTTATCATTCGACTGTTTATCAGCTTTAGATTTTCCTATACTACAAAAATTACCTCATTTCCAATCTCTAATCAAAAAGGGTACGGTTGTCGAAAAAGTAGAGCCCATCTATCCTTCTGTAACCTATCCAAGTCACTCAACAATCGTAACTGGTAATTACCCTAATAAACATGGCGTAGTTAGCAATACGTTACTTCAACCTGGACGTGAATCACCCGATTGGCATTGGTACCGAAAATCAATACAAGGAACAACATTATATGATGAAGCACATAAAGCAAATTTAACGACAGCTGCCCTTCTATGGCCTGTTACTGGCAGAGCAAATATTGATTACAATTTACCAGAAATCTTTCCAAATAGACCGTGGCAAAATCAAGTTTTAGTTTCATTATTTAGCGGTAGCCCGCTATATCAATTAGATTTAAATCGTCGTTTCGGCCATATACGAAATGGATTGTCACAACCTGAACTCGATGATTTCGTACTTGCTTCTGCTGTGCATACAATCCAGACAAAAAAGCCTAATGTCATGTTTGTACATTTCACCGATTTAGACACCCAAAGACACTATCACGGCTTTGAATCAAAAGAAACAATAGCCGCAATTCATAGACATGATGAGCGACTAGGGAAAATTATTCAAGCTTTAAAAGACAGTGGACTATACGAAGAGAGCACCATTATCGCTCTTGGTGATCATAGCGCTTTAAGTGAAAGCAAAGCCATTCAATTAAATGTACTATTTCATCAAAAAGGGCTTATCTCTATAAATTCAAAAGGAAAATTAGTAGACTGGAATGCTTATTGCCAAAGTTGCGATGGGTCCGCCTATGTATATGTGAAAGACAAAAACGATACCGATACAATTCGAGAAGTACAACTACTCCTTGAAGAACTGCTTCAAAATAAACAAAACGGTATTGAATTTATACTTCATGATGAGGATGCGAAGGAATGCGGTGCAGATGGCAATTGTTTATTTATGTTGGAAGCACGAGAAGGGTATTATTTCACTGAAAACTATACAGGAGATTTTATAAAAGAAATTACTGAAAAAGATGTTACGCCTAGTAAAAAATATACATTTGGTACGCATGGATACTCTCCAACAAAACCTAACTATGAAACAATTTTTATAGCTGCCGGGAAAGGAATAAAAAGCGGCATTACCATACCGTATATGAGACTTATTGATGAAGGCCCAACTATCGCTAGACTACTCGGTTTACACTTAGGTGAAACAGACGGATCAATTGTAGAGGATTTACTCCAATTGTAAAGAACTGTGTATATATGTAAAAGTTATGTAAAATTCATCATTGTTTCTCTTTTTATAATTTTTATTTTTGTACACTGTTAGTAGAACAAATTTGAGGGGGAACATTATATGAAAAAAATGTCCAGACAAGAAAAAAGCTGGATATTATACGATTGGGCGAACTCCGTATATTCGCTCGTCATTACAACCGCATTATTCCCAATTTACTTTAAAGCAGCTGCAAAGGAAGCCGGGTTATCTGGTGCAACTTCAACAGCATATTGGGGATATGCAAACTCGTTCGCAACACTTTTAATTTCTATACTTGCTCCTATTCTCGGCACAGTTGCTGATTATAAAGGATTTAAAAAACGATTTTTCACATTCTTCTTTGGACTCGGTATCGTATTTACAAGTATGCTAGCAGTCGTTCCAACATCTCAGTGGTACTTATTACTAGGATGCTATATGCTCGCATTAGTCGGTTTTGCTGGAGCAAACATTTTTTATGATGCATTTTTAGTAGATGTCACTTCTGAAGATAGAATGGATCGAATTTCTACGAGAGGTTTCGCTTTAGGCTATATTGGGAGTACTATTCCATTTATCGGTTGTATCACTCTTATCATTCTTGCTCAAAAAGGAACTATCCCTTTATCAGTTGGCATTGCTAGTCAAATTTCATTTGCAATCACAGCTCTTTGGTGGGGATTATTTACAATTCCAATGCTAAAAAACGTAGAACAAACGCACTATATTGAACGTCACCCAAGACCAATTACAATGAGCTTCAAACGCCTTGCTGATACTTTTAAAAATATTAAAGAATATAAAACGGTCTTTATGTTCTTAATTGCTTACTTTTTCTATATTGATGGGGTCGATACAATTATTACTATGTCCACCGCTTACGGAACAGACCTCGGTATTAGTGCAACAAATCTATTAATCATATTATTCGTCACACAAATTGTAGCTTGTCCATTCGCTTTATTGTACGGAAAACTATCGGAGACATTTACCGGTAAAAAAATGCTATATGTCGGTATTATTATTTATATCATTATCTGCACATATGCTTATTTCTTAAAAACGACACTCGATTTCTGGATTTTAGCAATGTTAGTTGCCACTTCTCAGGGCGGGATTCAAGCACTTAGTCGTTCCTATTTTGCAAAACTAGTACCTAAAGAATCGGCAAATGAATTCTTCGGATTTTATAATATATTTGGCAAGTTTGCCGCGATTATGGGTCCAGTATTAGTCGGTGTTACAACGCAATTAACGGGAAAAACAAACGCCGGTGTCCTTAGTATTATTGTGTTGTTTATTATCGGTGGATTTTTATTAACTAAGGTCCCTGAAAATAATACATCCGTTACACCACCTAGTCCAAAAACTAAAATGCTATAAGAAGAAGATCCTCTTCATGCAAGAAGAGGATCTTTTTTATCTATAACGTCTTACAATTAAAAACTCAACAGCTGGCTTTACAACTATCGCAGCACATAACGCAAACAAAAGCGGTATGTTATGAAAATCAATCCATCTATTAAACCCTACCGATGCGAAAAACAAGCCAAAAATTAATACAACGAGTACATAATATGTAACATTGGCACTTGTTTTTAATACATGTTTTTCTAAATCCTCTTTCTCCTCAGTATCCCCTTCAACGCTATGTGATGCCAAACTTTTAAATAGATAATGTAACGCGATGCTACAAATAAATAGTGCATACCAGTTTACTTGAAGTTCAGTTAACCAATAGTAAAGTGCAAACACTAACGTACCTATAGCCACTAATACAGTAACGAAAAGGCTTATTTTCTCTTTCCCCAACAACTACTCCCCCTACTGCTTGTACAAAAATAGTTTATCAACAGTTGTTCCTAATACTTCCGCTAAACGAAAAGCTAATGCTAAGCTTGGATCATATTTATTATTCTCAATTGCATTTATCGTCTGTCTTGAAACTTTACACTTATCAGCTAATGCACCTTGTGAAATATTATTCTCAGTGCGTAATTCATAAATTTGATTTTTCACATCTTTTCTCCTAACATGTAAAATCGTTTTTACAACATTAGTATATAGTCGGTACATTTCATTGTCAAAAGACTGTCACAAGAAAAGGGAGCTATTCAGCTCCCTTACAATGGTTATTTCGAGGCTAATGAATTTGTTAGTTCCTCTTTATTAGCGACATCCCCTTTATTTATTTGCATGCGTAGAACTGGCCCTATCGCAAATAAAATAAGTGCCATCGCTATACAAAATACAGTAACTAATGAGGTCATCTCCTTTAATCCTCCAGCTATTGAAGTTCCGATTAACATTGCCCCCATAAACAGTGGTAAAATTGTTCCATTTACTCTTCCAATCATATTTTCTGGTACAAGTTGAATCATAAGCGTACCGACAACGATATTAACACAAGCTAAACAAATACCTGTTCCAAATCTCATGAAACTAGTAATCCAAAATGATGTAGATAGCCCTTCTACTAAAAACGATATCGCTAATATGCCCATACCGAATACGAACATCTTTTTCGGGTTCACTTTTGAAGTGAAAATCGCAGCAACAATACCACCAATTAACATACCTATTCCATCAGCTGCAGCTAAATATTGAACTGCTTCCTTTTCCATTCCAAGGCGTTCTATTACAAGGAATACCTCTAATGGAGTTGTTAGTCCAACAGCTAAGCCTATAATGGTGAAAGTGATCGTAATCATACGTAAATTTTTCGTATGAAGAACATATTTCCACCCTTCTTTTATATCATTTTTTAATGACTCTCTCGCCACTTGCTCTTTTTCAACCCATTTTGGTAAGAATGAAAGGGCGATAGCAGATAACAAAAATAAAATGATTAAACTATATAGCGACGTAATTAAACCAAGTTGTGTATACACAAGCGATCCTACCACTGGTCCAAAAATCAGAAATAATGACTGTAATGTTTGGTTAAATGCAATCGCATTTGCTACCTGTTCTTCTTTTACATAGCGCTTAAATATACGCGAAGATGATGGCTGAGAAAACTGACCTACAATCGCAGAAATGAGTGTTGCAAAAAATATAGCCTGCCAATAATCCAGTTTTAACAACAGGACAATTCCTATAATAGACAGGACACTTAATACATCTCCAGCGACCATTGTTCTTTTCGGATTCCAGCGATCAGCTAGCGCACCACCGATAAACGAGAAAATAAAAATAGGTGCATATTCCATAACTGATAACAACGAAACAGAAACCGGATCATTATTCGTTCGCTCCATTATGAAATATAGAAGGGCCATATTTCTGATCCAAATTGCAAATTGTTGTAAAATATCAGACGCCATAACGAGCATAAATGCTCGGTTTTTAAATAAAGCGTTCATTTTCATTCCCCTTTCATAAACCGACCGTTCGGTCTAATTTATTTTATAGAAAAGCAACTGACTTATTATTCAGCTGCCATTCCTTTTAACAATACATCTATTGCCTTTTTATAAATACGTTTCAACTCTTTATAATCTAACTCGTAGTAAAGTACTCCAAGCCCTGATAATAACCCATTCACAATATACATAAGATCGCGCGTATTATCTTCACGAAACTCTCCAGACTGTATGCCTGCTTCAATTAGTTTCTCAAACATAACATACGATTCTCTAGTTAAAGCTAATAGTTCATCCAAAATCTCTTTACTTACAACTTGGCTCATAGAGAATTCCTCTATTGCATTTGAAATTGGTTGCTGTATGTCCTCGACATGATATTCCGCGAGACCATATAGTTTTTCAGTATTCGTACTATACAACTTCTCTTTTTCGTTCCATTTTTCAAGCCAATCATACGTATGCTGCTTTACTACAAATAAAAATAATTCTTCTTTACTTTTAAAGTGATAATAAATGCTTCCTTTACTCCGCTCTGTAATTTCACAAATCTCTTCCATAGATGTAGCTGCATAGCCCTTCTGTGAAAACAACCTTTCTGCTTTATATGCAATTTCTTTCTTTATCTCTTCTGCACTTCTTCTCATATTCACACCTCTTTAAACCGACCGTTCAGTCTAATAATAACAAATTAAAAACCTCTATTACAAGAGGCTATATTTCTTATTTAAGAAAACGTACTCTCAAACCACGTTCGAATCATGTGTATTGTTCCTAATTTAATGTATTATCCAAAAAAAGCCTCCTTCCCCTAGCATGTGAAAGACGATAGTCTAGCGATAGGTGGAAGATGCATTTCGGTTCGGCGTAGCCAAACATTTGATTTTCCTACTTATTTCACCTCTGATATAATCAGTCTTATAGAAAGTAAAGTTTGGTATAATAATGAAAGTAGATAATAATCTTGTAGTGTTCAGATTGTATGATCACCGTCATAGCTTATGGGAAATAAAGCGGAAAATGAGGTGAATGGATATGGCAAAGCATAATAAGGCGTACAAATTTCGTCTGTATCCAACAGAAGAACAAGCGCATCTCATACGTAAAACGTTCGGATGTGTACGCTTTGTGTATAATAAAATGCTGGCTGAGCGGAAAGAACTATATGAAACATACAAAGAGAACAAGGAAGAACTAAAGAAACAAAAATTCCCTACTCCTGCGAAATACAAAGTAGAGTATGAATGGTTGAAAGAAGTTGATTCATTGGCATTGGCCAACGCTCAATTAAACTTGCAAACTGCGTATAAGAATTTTTTTTGTGGTCAAAGTGAGTTTCCTACATTCAAAAATAAAAAGAGTAGAAAATCCTATACAACGAATCGAGTAAACGGAAATATTATGTTATTTCATGGTTATATCAAATTACCAAAATTGAAAATGGTGAAACTGAAGCAACATAGAGAGATCCCACCAAATCATATCATCAAATCATGTACGATTTCGATGACACCAACTGGTAAGTATTACGTGTCTATTTTGACCGAATATGAAAAAGAAATCACTCCAAAAGAAGTAGAACATGTAGTTGGATTAGACTTCGCAATGGCTGAATTGTACGTGAGTAGCGATGATGAGAAAGCCAATTATCCTCGCTTTTATCGTCAGATGTTAGACAAATTAGCAAAAGCACAACGGGTATTAGCACGACGTATGAAAGGTTCAGAGCGCTGGAATAAACAACGCATTCGTGTAGCGAAATTACATGAAAAGGTCGCCAATCAACGTAAAAATTTCCTTCATCACAAGTCTAAAGAATTAGCTACGAGTTTTGACGTTGTAGCAATCGAAGACTTACATATGAAAGGTATGTCACGAGCACTTCGCTTTGGTAAAAGTGTAGCGGACAACAGTTGGAGGATGTTCACGACATTTTTAGCATATAAGCTACAAGAACAAGGAAAACAGCTTGTAAAAATAGATAAATGGTTTCCTTCTACAAAGATGTGTAGTCGTTGTAGAAATAAAAAAGAAATGCCATTATGTGAACGCATGTATGCGTGTTCGTGTGGACTCACAATCGGCCGTGATTATAACGCAGCTATCAATATCAAAAAAGAAGCCATACGCTTACTAGCGTTGGCATAAATAGTAACAAAATAACCTTTGGAACAAGGGAGTTAGCTCGGCTGTCCTGGGACAAATTCGTTAGCTATCAAAAGTAGCGATAAACCGAGAAGCCCCCACTTTGGGGTAAGCTCGTAAGAGATACTAAGTGGTGGGTAGTTCACATCCTAATTTAACAAGAAATACGCCTCCCGCAGCTAATAAAAATAACATTACTTTCCCCTTATTTTTCACTTTCGGTTCCATTTCCATTCCCCTTAGTATATTAAAAACAGTTAAACAAACATTTGTTTAACTGTTTTTATGCATATATAAACCAACTAATCAAACGTTTGTTTAAAAAGAAATACGCCCCTTATAGGGCGTATTCTCATCAATCACCGCCACCTCCGCCACCATCACAGCTGCCTCCGCTATCTCCACCGAAAGATCCTCCACAATCATGTGAACCTCCATGCGAGCTATCATTATCAGATCCCGCAAAGAAAAATAATGGTGATGAGTTGTTAGATGAGTTATGAATGTTATTTTGTTTTGTAAGATTTACCTTCTTTTTGTTTGATCGAACTGCTGTTATGATCGTTCCAACTACAACAAATAATAGTATGACAATAATAAATTCCATATAAAAGCCTCCCTTAATCTTCGAATAATTGAATGGTTCTTTCTAGATTTTCAAGTGAAATGAAGCGCGATTCACGAAGGATCTCTTTTCCATTATAAAATAATAAAACTGTTGGACCTGTAAATACTGCATATCGCCCCGCAATTTCTTGCATGTCTTGTAGCAATATCTCTATTTTCTCTACGTAATCATAATTCTCTAATACGTAATTTACTTTCCTTAACATAACATCACAAACACCACAATTTTCTGTTTTAATAAACAGAAGTACTAATTGTTGTTCTTCAATATATGTCGCTAATTCTTCTATCGTTTTAAATGTATTCATCTTATCCCTCTTAGCGTAATTTACGAAATACTTTATCTTGATACATACGAAAAGCTGAACTATCTTTAATCTTTCTCTTTTCCATTACCTGCTGAAAACGAAGCGTTTTTGCTGTTAACTCTTCTTGTAACTTTATTCTCTCTACTTCATCATAACAGCACGCAATTAAGTCTTCTATTTTTAATATATCTTTTTGTAGTTCCATTTCTGGTGGAATCATGCCCGCGTTTTTTAAAATTTTATAACTCATTCTAAGTTCTGGAGGTACCATTGAAAGGTCTTCTAATTGTAGTGGTTTTCCTTTTCCCGGAATATGATCAAGGTCTCCATTCCGTATTGCTTGTCGAATTTTTTCTTCGGCAATATTCAAAAACACATCCACAATACTCCCCCCCTTACATATTTTTACTATTATTTTACATGAAATTTCATTATCTTGCTACGCTATTACAAATTGACCTCATACAATTTTTTCTCAAATTTAACTCCAAGAAGCCCTTTCTTCCCTAATCGATATTTTATTTTCATGTGTAATCTGTATTAGAGCCGTTTCATATTGAGAAAGTCTTTTCGAATTCAATAAAGCGTTTACACCAAATCTTACATTTGCTACGATTTAATCAGCTTCAGCTCCTTGTATAGACTTCGTGATGTCTGATCATTTTTGTCTAGATTCATTTTGATTTATTGGCGCATGCCTTTAAATATATCTTTTACTTTGAAAGGAGAAATGACTATGAAATCAAAAAAATTCACACTGCTATTACTATCCCTACTACTCTTCTTACCTCTTTTTCTCACAAACTTTATTACTCCAAATTTTGCATTAGCAGAGTCACCAAAGCAAGGTCAAAAAGTTGTTGGGTATTTTCCTTCGTGGGGCCTTCGTGGGGCATTTACGGACGTAATTATCAAGTTGCAGACATTGATGCATCAAAGCTAACTCATTTAAACTACGCTTTCGCTGATATTTGCTGGAATGGAAAACATGGAAACCCTTCTACTCACCCCGATAATCCAAATAAACAAACGTGGAACTGTAAAGAATCTGGTGTACCACTGCAAAATAAAGAAGTCCCTAATGGTACTCTCGTACTCGGTGAACCATGGGCCGATGTCACAAAATCTTATCCTGGCTCAGGTACAACTTGGGAAGATTGTGATAAATACGCACGCTGCGGAAATTTCGGCGAACTGAAACGATTAAAAGCTAAGTATCCTCACTTAAAAACAATTATTTCTGTTGGTGGCTGGACTTGGTCTAACCGCTTTTCTGACATGGCCGCTGATGAAAAAACAAGAAAAGTATTCGCTGAATCTACAGTCGATTTCCTACGCGAATATGGATTTGACGGCGTTGATTTAGATTGGGAATATCCGGGCGTAGAAACGATTCCTGGTGGTAGTTATCGTCCTGAAGATAAGCAAAACTTCACCCTACTCCTTCAAGAAGTTCGAAATGCATTAACGAAAGCTGGTGCAGAAGATGGCAAACAATATTTACTAACAATCGCATCAGGTGCAAGCCAACGTTATGCCGATCATACAGAGCTAAAGAAAATCTCTCAAATACTGGATTGGATTAATATTATGACATATGATTTCCACGGTGGATGGGAAGCTACTTCTAACCATAATGCAGCTCTATACAAAGATCCAAATGACCCAGCAGCGGATACGAAATTTTACGTAGATGGTGCGATAGACATTTATACAAATGAAGGGGTTCCAGCAGATAAACTCGTATTAGGTGTACCATTTTACGGACGCGGATGGAAAAGTTGTGGAAAAGAAAATAACGGACAATACCAACCTTGTAAACCAGGTAGTGATGGAAAGCTCGCTTCTAAAGGTACTTGGGATGATTATTCTACCGGTGATACAGGTGTATACGATTATGGTGATTTAGCGGCTAATTATGTTAATAAAAATGGTTTTGTTCGCGGATGGAACGATATAGCGAAAGTACCTTATTTATATAATGCGACTACAGGTACATTTATTAGCTACGATGATAATGAATCTATGAAATATAAAACAGACTATATAAAAACAAAAGGTTTAAGTGGCGCAATGTTTTGGGAGCTTAGCGGAGATTGCCGTACAAGTCCAAAATATAGTTGTAGTGGACCAAAATTACTTGATACGTTAGTAAAAGAATTACTAGGTGGACCTATTACTCAAAAAGATACTGAGCCACCAACAAACATAAAAAATATTGTTGTTACAAATAAAAATTCAAACTCAGTTCAATTAAACTGGAATGCATCTACTGATAACGTAGGAGTTACGGAATATGAAATTACTGCTGGGGAAGAGAAATGGAGTACAACAACAAATAGTATTACAATTAAAAACTTAAAATCTAATACAGAATACAAATTTTCAATAATAGCAAAAGATGCTGCTGGGAATAAATCACAGCCTACTTCTATTATTGTAAAAACAGACGATGCTAGCACAACACCTCCTGGTGGAAATAACAATGCTACCTTTTCAGTCACTTCAAATTGGGGAAGTGGTTACAACTTCTCGATTGTAATTAAAAATAGTGGAACGACCCCATGCCCATCAACTTAAGAATTTTCACTACCCCCAAGTGACAAAAAACGTTATTCTTTCTAAAAAGCTAGCT
>NZ_JAQFUY010000060.1:0-14806 GCF_027716745.1 Bacillus cereus group sp. Bc010 | reverse complement strand
AGTTGGGACCTTGTCCCTGTGAGAGTAGGACGTCGCCAAGCAACTAAAAACACAAGTCTTTTGACTTGTGTTTTTTTTATTTCCCATGAAATAGGTTCGGTTCTGCTAGTAAAAATTTCGAAATATAGTAAGGAATTTTTTGAGCAGAAATAGTAAGAAATTGATAAATAAATGGGTAATCTTCAGAGCCATAGCTTCCAAGTAAATCATACCACCAATCTGTTTCGTATCTAGAAATCATACTTAAATTGTAGAGCAATAAATAATGAACGAGAAGTTCAGGTAATACGGGTGTAGGATTTCTAGGATCAGTTGTGAGTGGTAAGTAATAAGTATCAGCGAGATATTCGTAATATAAAGGCGTACTATATATAGGATTCCACGATTGGATAGGAGCCGTAAAAAGTAAATTGGATACGCTCGTTTTCCCGGGGACATGTTGCACGGATAAGTGCTTACAAATTGATTCAATATAACGTGAAAATCTTTCTGAAGTCATATGAAGTCGATCTAGTATATTGACTGAAAAGGAAAGTTCATTTGCATTTGTTGAATTAATTTTATATAAAGTGGAACCTCGCTGACTATAGCGAAATAAGCTTTGTAATTCAGGAATATTCCCCATTAAATCCAACATGTTAAACTTCTCTGATTCTAAGTGTTTCATGTGAAACAGTTGTTCTGCAACATGAGTAAATAGTCCATTTTTTTGTACCTTTACCTCATCTTCTAAAAATTGATATCCCTGTTTTTTCCGCTTACGAGTCGTAACGCCATGAGCTAAAACAGTAGTGGATTCAGGATAGTTTGGATCAATAGTTAATAAGCATGCTTTAAAAAGTTGGCTCATTCCATAAAACAATAACATTGGTTGAATCGAAAAGGGAGCTACCTTATATAATTCGTAATAATTTTTCCCGTGTTCTAAATAATAAATAAAAGGATAACAATTTTCGAAACTTTTTTTTTCGGCATTTTGTATCGAGGATTTTTCATAACAACGGGCAAGATAACGTTGTACATTTTGAGATGAAAAGAAGAAACTTAGTTGCTGCCAAGTACAATGTGTTTGATGCATATATTACGCTCCTTTTATTGTCTAAAAATTCTAACATATATATACGTCCTTGACAGTATTTTAACCAATTGATAAGCTACTAATAATAATTTCTGGTATCATGGGGGGAACAATTATGTGGGAATCTAAATTTGTTAAAGAAGGTTTGACTTTTGATGACGTATTACTTGTACCAGCAAAGTCAGATGTACTACCAAGAGAAGTAAGTGTTAAAACAGTTTTATCTGAAAGCTTACAGTTAAACATCCCGTTAATTAGTGCAGGAATGGATACAGTAACAGAAGCGGATATGGCTATTGCAATGGCTCGTCAAGGCGGTTTAGGGATTATTCATAAAAATATGTCTATTGAACAACAAGCCGAGCAGGTTGATAAAGTAAAACGTTCTGAAAGTGGTGTTATTTCAGATCCTTTCTTTTTAACTCCAGAACATCAAGTGTATGATGCAGAGCACCTTATGGGGAAATATCGTATCTCAGGTGTACCGGTTGTAAATAATTTAGACGAGCGAAAATTAGTTGGTATTATTACAAACCGTGATATGCGTTTTATCCAAGACTACTCAATCAAAATTTCCGACGTAATGACAAAAGAACAGCTAATTACAGCTCCAGTTGGTACAACGCTAGATGAGGCTGAAAAGATCCTACAAAAGTATAAAATTGAAAAACTCCCTCTTGTTGATAACAACGGTGTATTACAAGGGCTTATTACAATAAAAGATATTGAAAAAGTAATTGAATTCCCGAATTCTGCGAAGGATAAGCAAGGGCGCTTATTAGTTGGAGCAGCAGTTGGTGTAACGGCTGATGCTATGACTCGCATTGACGCATTAGTAAAAGCTAGCGTAGATGCAATCGTACTTGATACAGCTCATGGACATTCTCAAGGCGTTATTGATAAAGTAAAAGAAGTTCGTGCAAAGTATCCATCATTAAATATTATCGCTGGAAATGTTGCTACTGCTGAAGCAACAAGAGCATTAATTGAAGCAGGTGCAAACGTAGTTAAAGTTGGTATTGGACCAGGCTCTATCTGTACAACACGTGTTGTAGCTGGGGTTGGTGTACCACAATTAACAGCGGTTTATGATTGTGCAACAGAAGCTCGTAAACACGGTATCCCAGTTATCGCTGACGGTGGTATTAAGTACTCTGGTGATATGGTTAAAGCTTTAGCAGCAGGAGCACATGTTGTTATGCTAGGTAGTATGTTTGCTGGTGTTGCTGAAAGTCCTGGTGAAACTGAAATTTATCAAGGTCGCCAATTTAAAGTATATCGTGGTATGGGTTCTGTCGGAGCGATGGAAAAAGGAAGTAAAGATCGTTATTTCCAAGAAGGAAATAAAAAACTTGTTCCAGAAGGTATTGAAGGACGAGTACCATATAAAGGACCTTTAGCAGATACGGTTCATCAATTAGTTGGTGGATTACGCGCAGGTATGGGATATTGCGGAGCACAAGATTTAGAATTCTTACGTGAGAATGCACAATTTGTTCGTATGTCAGGTGCTGGTTTACTTGAAAGTCATCCTCATCATGTACAAATTACAAAAGAGGCTCCAAACTACTCATTATAATGTCTTATATATAAATAGACGGAGATTTTATATCTCTGTCTATTTTTTTTTGATTATGTTAGAATAACGGTTATGTGAGTACATAGATATTGGGGGTAGCAAAAGTGAAAGGTATGTTTTGCAAAAGATTCATTGCACTAGTAACAATGTTTACACTAGCTTGTAGTATGTTGTTACCATATAGCAATGCATCAGCTGAAACAGGAGCTGCTTTAAATATTGAAGCAGGTGCGGCAATTTTAGTTGAAGCGAATTCTGGAAAAATTTTATATCAAAAGAATGCAGATGAATTATTATCCATTGCTAGTATGACGAAGATGATGAGTGAGTATTTAGTTCACGAAGCAGTAGATAAAGGAAAGCTTAAGTGGGATCAGAAAATTAAGGTTTCTGAATATGCGTATAAAGTTTCGCAGGATGCTTCATTATCAAATGTGGCATTAGAAAATGGTGGCTCTTATACAGTAAAAGAGTTATACGAGGCAATGGCAATCTTCTCTGCAAATGGTGCAACGATTGCATTAGCAGAAGCAATTGCAGGTAAAGAAGTAGATTTCGTAAAAATGATGAATGATAAATCGAAAGAACTAGGGTTGAAAAATTATAAATTTGTCAATTCTACAGGTTTAACGAATAAAGATTTAAAGGGAATGCATCCAGAAGGAACAACAGCGGATGAAGAAAATAAAATGTCTGCAAAGGATGTTGCAACTTTAGCACAACATTTAATTAAAGATTATCCAAAAGTGTTAGATACAGCAAAAATCCCGAAAAAAGAATTCCGTCCAGAAAAAGAGAAGTTTGCAATGTCGAACTGGAACTGGATGTTAAAGGGCTTAGTTAAAGAATATGATGGCGTAGATGGCCTAAAAACAGGCTCAACTCCAGAAGCGGGAGATTGCTTCACTGGTACGGTTGAAAGAAACGGTATGCGTTTTATTTCTGTAGTGATTAAAACAAGTTCTCATACAGCACGTTTTGATGAAACAAAGAAGCTATATGATTATGGATTTGCTAACTTTGAAATGAAACAAATGTATAAAAAAGGTTCTTCAGTAAAAGGACAAGAAACAGTACGAGTAGAAAATGCGAAAGACAAAGATGTAGCAGTTCAAACGAAACAAGCCATTTCACTTCCAGTACCAAAAGGAAGTAAAGATGTTTATAAAACAGAATTAAAAGAATCGAGTAAGGGACAAGAGGCACCTATTAAAAAGGGAACTGCGCTTGGTCAAATGGTAATTACGCCAAAAGATACAAACGATCCTGGATTTTTAACTGGTAAGTCATTGCAAGTGGATCTTGTAACAACAGCTGAAGTAGAAGAAGCAAACTGGTTTACTCGTGCTATGCGCGGAATTGGTTCTTTCTTTAGTGGTATATGGAATAGTGCTGTTGATACAGTAAAAGGTTGGTTTTAAAAGCTCCTCATTGTAGGGGCTTTTTCTTATTCCTATTTTTCATACCGACTTTATGAAAAAGTAGTAGACAAGCATCTGATAGTTAGTGGTAGAATGTAAGAGTATTCTTAATTTTCGCCTTTAACGGGGAAAAGCAATTCACCTAGGGGGGTTTTTGTAACATGACAAACGTAACAGGGACAGAACGTGTAAAACGTGGAATGGCAGAAATGCAAAAAGGCGGCGTTATTATGGACGTAATTAACGCTGAACAAGCAAAAATTGCAGAAGAGGCAGGCGCAGTTGCCGTTATGGCATTAGAGCGTGTACCAGCAGATATTCGTGCAGCGGGTGGCGTTTCTCGTATGGCAGACCCAACAATCGTTGAAGAAGTTATGGGTGCTGTGTCAATTCCGGTTATGGCAAAATGCCGTATCGGTCACCTTGTAGAAGCGCGTGTATTAGAATCATTAGGGGTAGACTATATCGATGAGAGTGAAGTATTAACTCCTGCCGATGAAGTATACCATTTAAATAAACGTGATTACACAGTTCCATTTGTATGTGGTTGCCGTGATATCGGAGAAGCTGCACGTCGTATTGCAGAAGGTGCATCTATGCTTCGTACAAAAGGTGAACCAGGAACAGGAAACATTGTAGAGGCAGTGCGTCATATGCGTCAAGTCAATGCAGAAATCCGTCAAGTTGCAAGTCTACGTGAAGATGAGTTAATGACATATGCAAAAAATACTGGTGCTCCTTATGAAGTACTACTTGAAATTAAACGCCTTGGTCGTTTGCCGGTTGTAAACTTTGCAGCAGGTGGTGTAGCAACACCAGCAGATGCAGCATTAATGATGCAACTTGGTGCGGATGGTGTATTTGTTGGATCTGGTATCTTTAAATCAGAGAATCCAGCGAAATTTGCACGTGCAATCGTTGAAGCGACAACTCATTATGAGGATTACGAGTTAATTGCAAGCCTTTCTAAAGGATTAGGTAATGCGATGAAAGGTATCGAAATTTCAACGTTACTACCAGAGCAACGCATGCAAGAGCGTGGATGGTAATTGAAGGAGAACTTTAAAATGGTGAAAATCGGTGTACTAGGTCTTCAAGGTGCAGTTCGTGAACATGTAAAATCAGTTGAAGCAAGTGGTGCAGAAGCTGTTGTTGTAAAGCGTATAGAACAACTTGAAGAGATTGATGGTCTTATTTTACCAGGCGGTGAAAGCACAACTATGCGCCGTCTTATTGATAAGTATGCTTTCATGGAACCACTTCGTACATTTGCGAAGTCTGGTAAACCAATGTTTGGTACATGTGCAGGAATGATTCTTCTTGCAAAAACACTTATTGGCTATGACGAAGCACATATTGGTGCTATGGATATTACAGTTGAGCGCAATGCGTTTGGACGTCAAAAAGATAGCTTTGAAGCTGCACTTTCTATTAAAGGTGTGGGAGAAGATTTTGTTGGCGTATTTATTCGTGCCCCGTATGTTGTAAATGTAGCGGATAATGTTGAGGTACTTTCTACACATGGTGATCGAATGGTAGCGGTAAGGCAAGGGCCGTTTTTAGCTGCTTCTTTCCATCCGGAATTAACGGATGATCATCGTGTAACAGCATACTTTGTAGAAATGGTAAAAGAAGCGAAAATGAAAAAAGTTGTATAAGTAACTTGCAACTTGTATAAGATTATAGTAAATTGATGGTAACAATTTTATAAAATAAGCGTGTTGATAGGAAATAGTAACAAATGTCGTTTCTTATAGAGAGTCGATGGTTGGTGGAAATCGATAGAAACAGTTTGTGAATCCATCCTGGAATGGAATGTGGAATATCTTTATGATTAGTAAACATTCCCGGTGAAGAGCCGTTATTTCTACTTGAGAGGAAAGCGGTAATGCTTTCAACTAGGGTGGCAACGCGGGTTAACTCCCGTCCCTTTATATAGGGACGGGAGTTTTTTGTGTTTTATAAAATAAAAGGAGGAGTATATAATGCTTGATATTAAATTTTTACGTACAAATTTTGAAGAAGTAAAAGCTAAGTTACAGCATAGAGGCGAAGATTTAACTGATTTTGGTCGCTTTGAAGAATTAGATACGAGAAGAAGAGAACTACTTGTTCAAACAGAGGAACTAAAAAGTAAACGTAACGAAGTATCTCAACAAATCTCTGTATTGAAGCGCGAAAAGAAAGATGCAGAAGCTCTAATTTTAGAAATGCGTGAAGTTGGAGAAAAAGTAAAAGATCTTGATAACGAACTTCGTACAGTTGAAGAAGATCTAGAAAGATTGATGCTATCTATTCCAAATATTCCTCACGAATCTGCTCCAGTTGGTGAAACAGAGGATGATAATGTAGTAGCCCGCACTTGGGGAGAAGTGAAGGAATTTGCTTTTGAACCAAAACCACATTGGGATCTTGCTACAGATTTAGGAATTCTAGATTTTGAACGTGCTGGAAAAGTAACAGGAAGCCGCTTCGTATTCTACAAAGGTGCTGGCGCAAGATTAGAGCGTGCTTTAATTAGCTTTATGCTGGATCTTCATACTGATGAGCATGGATATGAAGAAGTATTACCTCCGTATATGGTAAACCGTGCAAGCATGACAGGGACAGGACAACTTCCGAAGTTTGAAGAAGATGCATTCCGTATTGAAAGTGAAGACTACTTCTTAATTCCAACAGCTGAAGTACCTGTAACAAATATGCACCGTGATGAGATCTTAAATAAAGAACAATTGCCTATAAGATATGCTGCATTTAGCTCTTGTTTCCGTTCTGAAGCAGGTTCAGCTGGCCGTGATACACGTGGTTTAATTCGTCAGCACCAGTTCAATAAAGTAGAGCTTGTGAAGTTTGTAAAACCAGAAGATTCTTATGAAGAGTTAGAAAAACTAACAAATGATGCAGAACGCGTGTTACAATTATTAGAGTTGCCATATCGCGTTATGAGCATGTGCACAGGCGATTTAGGATTTACGGCAGCGAAGAAATACGATATTGAAGTGTGGATTCCAAGCTATGGCACATATCGTGAAATCTCTTCTTGTAGTAATTTCGAGGCTTTCCAAGCGAGACGTGCAAATATCCGTTTCCGTCGTGAGCCAAACGGCAAACCAGAACATGTTCATACATTAAATGGATCTGGTCTTGCAATTGGACGTACGGTGGCAGCTATTTTAGAGAACTACCAACAAGAAGATGGTACAATTATAATTCCAGAAGTTCTTCGCCCTTATATGGGAGGAAAAACAGTTATTAAGTAAATTTATAAACATTCATCGGTATGAGTGATTGGTAATTATGAGCGTTGTCAGTACTATAATATAGGAGAGGAAAAGTAAAATTTTCCTTTCCTCATAATTTATTTTAGTAGGGTTGACTAACTGTTTTTCTTTTGATATTATATTTGATGTCAATATGGAGGTATACCCAAGTCTGGCTGAAGGGATCGGTCTTGAAAACCGACAGGCGGCGAGAGTCGCGCGGGGGTTCGAATCCCTCTACCTCCTCCAGATATAATTGACAACAGCGCATATAAGTGGAGATTGGAGAACTCGTTACCACACGTAACGAGTTTTTATTTTAAAACCAATCATAAAGTATGGTGTAAGGCGATTTTGTCCTTATTACACACTCATATTCCGATGATTATCTTCATAGATATGAAAGGAGTCAACATGGATCTTATTATACAAACGTTTCCTTTAGATGGAAAAACTTTATATTATGTACAATGTCCTGTCTGTAAGAACAATAGAATTTTAAACAGTGGTGCAAATGTATCACGCATTATTAGCGATGATACATTCCGTAAACTTTGTGGTTGCACTTGTGATGTAAAGCAAACTGCAACAAAAGTAGAGGCACCAAAAAAAGTTAAAAAAGAAGCTGTAAAGAAAGAAGCAGCTCCAAAACGTACAGGTAAAGTATTAACAGCAGTAATTAACGGGAAAGAAATGACTGTTAAAGAGATTGCTGAGGCGTACGATATTAGTACAAGTACTGTTCGTCAGCGCATTAACGCTGGAAAACCTGAGAGTGAAATTATTGCTCCAACAAAGAAAAAGTAATTTAATAGAAAAACCCGTGCATATGCACGGGTTTTTTATTTTACAAGTTTACGTGTTTGTTTTAAAAAATGACCGATTTTTTTATGATTGGTTCAATGGAATCGCCATCTTTTAAAATATCGTATTCATTAATGTTTAATCGTAAAACAGGGCATGAATTAAAGTTGTTAATCCAGTTTTCATAACGCCCATGCATCTCTTTCCAATACTCGATTGGTGTTTGCTGTTCCATCGGACGTCCACGTTCTTGGATACGATCAACGATATCATCGAAAGAACCTTCTAAGTAAATTAATAAATCTGGATGTGGGAAGTAAGGAGTCATGACCATAGCGTCAAATAAACCTTTATATGTTTCATAATCGGTTTCCGTCATTGTACCTTTTTCGTGATGCATTTTTGCAAAAATGCCAGTGTCTTCATAGATAGAGCGATCTTGAACAAAACCGCCACCGTATTCAAAAATTCTTTTTTGTTCTTTAAATCGTTCTGCTAAAAAATACACTTGTAAGTGAAAGCTCCAGCGTGTGAAATCAGCATAGAACTTGTCCAAATACGGATTAGAATCTACCTTTTCAAATGATGTGCGATACCCTAAAGCGTTAGCCAATGCAGTTGTCATAGTGGATTTACCGACACCTACTGTTCCAGCGATAGTGATTACTGCGTCATTTGGTATATCATATTTTTGCCTTAAATTCATTATTATTTCGACTCCTTTAAGAGAGTATTTTGAAGGGCAGATAGGATGACGTTTAAATCATCAGGATTTTTTACAAAATCCATATCGTCTCCGTTAAATTTCAATACTGGGATATCTGGATGGTCCTTTTTAAAAGCATCCATTGCTGTTTCGTAATCTTTTGTGAGCTGTAGTAAGTAATTTGGATCCATATTTTTTTCGAATTCTCTTCCGCGCATTGCGATTCGCTTTTGTAATGTTTCTAAGCTAGCTGTTAAATAAACGATAACGTTTGGAACTGGCATATCTTGTGTAAGAATACGATAGATTTGCATGTACTTGTCATATTGAGAATCTTTCAATGTACGGGATGCAAAAATTACATTTTTGAATATATGATAATCCGCTACTACTGGCTTCCTTTGATTCAAATACTTTATGTTAATATCTTCTAATTGTTTGTATCTATTACAAAGAAAGAACATCTCTGTTTGAAAACTCCATTCGTCGATGTCTTCATAGAACTTTCCTAAAAAGGGATTTTCATCAACAATCTCTTTCAGTAAGTGGAGTTGCATGTGAGTTGAAATTTCCTTCGCAAGTGAAGTTTTTCCAACACCAATTGGTCCTTCAACCGTGATAAATGGTACTCCGGTCACGCTGTTTCCTCCTTTCAATCAGTGATTTACCGTGACTACTAAAAACACAAAACAGAATTATTGTAGCACAAGAGGGAAGCGAGCGGGTTAATTTGATATAAAAAGTTGGAAAATAGATATATGTATTAATCAAATTTTATTTGAAACGACGGTACTATATTTGCTTTTAATGTGGTTTCCATTATTTTTAAAGCATGCAGGTTATCCTGATCATCATTAGAGGCAATACAGTCCTGTGGTATATACAATGTATAATTCCTCATATGAGCATCGTTAGCTGTAAAGAGGATACATATATTCCCGGCGACACCTGTTAATATTAGATTTTCTATTTTTAAATAGCCTAATAAAGAATTTAAAGGTGTTTCATAAAAAGCAGAGTAATGTGGTTTAATAAAAATGTAATCATCAGCATTTGGAGCGATCTTATGAATGATATTTTCACTATACTCATTTGTACAATGAGTAATCAATTGGTCAATATCAGATCTCCAAAGTTGATAATGGTCATTAATATAAATGATGGGACAACCGAAGGATTTCATTGTCTTCTTTAATTGTAAAATAGGAGTGGTTATAATTTCGCATTTTTTGGCTAGGATAGGCCCGTGTGAAAATTGAAAGTCATTAATCATATCGATAATGAGTAAGGCAGTATTCTTCATATGTAATCCCCTCTCTTTTTTCTTAGGGTGGATTGAATTTGTAAAAGTTATCCCATGTGTAGTAAATGGAAATAAGTGTACTTTATTTGTAATGAAAGGACTATGTTATGGAACGTGATCAAGATATTTATTTTATGCAGTTAGCAATAGAAGAGGCTAAAAAAGCAGAGGCAATACAAGAAGTACCGATTGGTGCAGTTATAGTATTAAATGGTGAAGTAATTAGTGTTGCTCATAATTTAAGGGAGACTGAGCAAAGATCAATAGCTCACGCTGAGTTGTTAGCTATTGATGAGGCATGCAAAAAATTAGGGACATGGCGTTTAGAAGATGCGACGTTATATGTAACATTAGAGCCTTGTCCGATGTGTGCGGGTGGAATTGTTTTATCACGAGTAAAGCGAGTTGTATATGGTGCGAGTGATCCGAAAGGTGGATGTGCAGGGACATTGATGAATCTGTTAACGGATGAACGCTTTAATCATCAATGTGAAGTAGTGGCTGGTGTATTAGAAGAAGAGTGCGGTACGCTATTAACGAACTTTTTTAGAGCGCTTCGTAAAAAAAGAAAAGCGATTAAGAAATTAGAGAAAAGTAAAGAGAATTAACGTATTTGCATTTTATAAAAAAACAAGTTATACTGATAGTGCCTTTAATGAAGGCAACCGAATATTGGTTTTAACTTTGCCGTGCTAAGCGGGGAGGTAGCGGTGCCCTATACTCGCAATCCGCTCTAGCGAGGCCGAATCCCTTCTCGAGGTTATGTTGCTGTAAGGTCTGCCTTAAGTAAGTGGTGTTGACGTTTGGGTCCTGCGCAACGGGACCCCGTGAACCTTGTCAGGTCCGGAAGGAAGCAGCAATAAGCGGGTCTTCTCGTGTGCCGCAGGAGTGCCTGAACCGAGCTAACTGCTTAAGTAACGCTTATGGTACGTAATCGACAGAAGGTGCACGGCAGTTATATATGTATACAAAACTCACCTTAATACTAAGGTGGGTTTTTTGTATAGAAAATAACTTTTGGAATCTATAAACAGAATGGGTTATAATAAATGAGATAATAACCTTTGAGGGAGGCCGTATTTTCGTGTCATACCAAGCGTTATACCGAACATGGAGACCGCAAAAGTTTGAAGATGTAGTCGGTCAAAAGCACGTGACAAAAACGTTGCAAAATGCCCTTCTTCAAGAGAAAGTTTCACATGCTTATTTATTTTCTGGGCCGAGGGGAACAGGAAAAACGACAATTGCAAAAGTGTTTGCAAAAGCAATTAACTGTGAACATGCTCCGGTAGCTGAACCTTGTAATGAATGTCCTTCTTGTTTGGGGATTACACAAGGATCTATTTCAGATGTATTAGAAATTGATGCGGCTTCAAATAACGGTGTAGATGAAATTCGAGATATTAGAGATAAAGTAAAATATGCTCCAAGTGCTGTAGAATATAAAGTATACATTATTGATGAAGTTCACATGCTTTCCATGGGTGCCTTCAATGCGCTTTTAAAAACGTTAGAAGAGCCGCCAGGACATGTTATCTTTATTTTAGCGACAACGGAACCGCATAAGATACCGCCTACAATTATTTCGCGTTGCCAACGTTTCGAATTTCGAAAGATATCAGTAAATGATATTGTTGAGAGATTATCGACAGTTGTGAACAATGAAGGTACGCAAGTAGAAGATGAGGCATTACAAATTGTTGCACGTGCCGCTGAAGGTGGTATGCGTGATGCGCTCAGTCTTATTGATCAGGCAATATCTTATAGTGATGAGACCGTTACGACAGAAGATGTATTAGCTGTAACAGGGTCTGTTTCTCAGCAATACTTAGGCAACTTAGTAGAATGTATACGTGAAAATGATGTATCAAGAGCATTACGTATCATAGATGAGATGATGGGTAAAGGGAAAGATCCAGTTCGCTTTATGGAAGATTTCATTTACTATTATCGTGATATGCTTTTATATCAAACTTCACCACAATTGGAACATATGTTGGAACGAGTAATGGTAGATGAGCAATTCCGGACGTTAAGTGAAGAAATGCAACCGGAAGTAATCTATGAGATCATTCATACTCTTAGTAAAGCACAACAGGAAATGAAGTGGACAAATCATCCGCGAATTTTCTTAGAAGTTGTTATGGTACAACTGTGTCAACAGTTTATGATGCAAGCAAATGGTGCAGATCGTTTACAAGCAATTATGAACAGGATGCAGCAATTGGAGAAAGAGTTAGAACAAGTCAAAAAGAATGGTGTGCCGGCCGGTGTGCAGCAGGAAGTCAGAGAGACGCGTGCAGCACCAAAGCCAGTACGGACAGGGAGTATGAAGATACCTGTCGGACGCGTAAATGAAGTATTAAAGCAAGCGAAGCGTCAAGATTTAGAACAATTAAAAGCTGTATGGGGAGAGTTGTTAGGAAGACTCAAAGCATACAACAAAGTAGCGTTTGCTGTTTTGTTAGAAAATAGCGAACCGGTAGCGGCTTCAGATGATACTTACGTTTTAGCGTTCCGATATGAGATTCACTGTAAAATGGCAAGCGAAAATCGAGAGGCTATGGATACAGTGGAACAAACTTTATTTGAATTGCTAAGTAAAAGATTAAATATGATTGCCATTCCAAAAAGTGAATGGGGTAAAATCCGTGAAGATTTTTTACAGCGTGAAGGTGGAAGTTCTGAAGAAAGCCCAGAGAAAAAAGAAGATCCTCTTATAGAAGAGGCTGTAAAATTAGTAGGGCAAGAACTCATTGAAATAAAAGAGTAATAATAATTAGGAGGAATTAATTATGATGCGTGGCGGAATGGGAAATATGAATAACATGATGAAACAAATGCAAAAGATGCAAAAGGAAATGGCAAAGGCGCAAGAAGAACTTGGCGAAAAAACAGTTGAAGGTACAGCTGGCGGCGGTATGATCACAGTTATTGCAAATGGTCATAAGCAAATTCTTGAAGTAAAAGTGAAAGAAGAAGTTGTAGATCCAGAAGATATCGAAATGTTACAAGACTTAGTGTTAGCTGCAACAAACGATGCACTTAAAAAAGCTGATGAACTTTCAAACTCTACAATGGGTAAATTTACAAAAGGCTTAAACTTACCGGGTGGAATGTTCTAGGAGGATATTGATATATGCATTATCCAGAACCAATATCAAAACTAATTGATAGTTTTATGAAATTGCCAGGAATCGGACCGAAAACAGCGGTTCGATTGGCGTTTTTCGTATTAGATATGAAAGAAGATGATGTGTTAGGTTTTGCAAAAGCACTTGTAAATGCGAAGCGAGACTTAGCATATTGTTCTGTATGCGGGCATATTACTGACCGTGACCCTTGTTATATTTGTAACGATTCACATCGAGATCAATCAGTTGTTTGTGTCGTGCAAGAACCGAAAGATGTAATCGCGATGGAAAAGATGAAAGAGTATCAAGGTGTATATCATGTGTTACGTGGTGCTATCTCTCCAATGGAGGGAATTGGACCAGAAGACATTAATATCCCGCAACTTCTAAAGCGACTACACGATGAAACAGTACAAGAAGTAATATTAGCAACAAATCCTAATATTGAAGGGGAAGCTACAGCGATGTATATATCCCGCCTCTTAAAGCCGACAGGTATTAAAGTAACTCGTATTGCACACGGTCTGCCAGTTGGTGGAGATTTAGAATATGCAGATGAAGTGACACTGTCGAAAGCATTAGAAGGTCGTAGAGAAGTATAAGAGGAGAAACAAAAATGTTCTTTCAAAAAAAGGGTAAATTGCGTAAAGAGTATGATGATAAGCTAATTGTACTGTTAGAAAAGGTGAAGAATGAATGGTTACGTCAAAAGAGAATGGTTGAACAAAGTGTTGAACCATCTCAAGATGTACTTTGTTCTTTGAAAATAGCAGAGGCGAAATATTTCTTCTTGCTAAAAGAAGCAAAACGTCGTCCTGTAAAGATGGAGCAATGGTAAAAGGTTCTGCTGAAAAAGCAGAGCCTTTTTATTTTATTCGTTTGGAAAGATCGATTAATAGTTTTTGTGAAGAACGTGTAGCCGAATCAAGGTGAATAAGATGAAACGACTGGAGTTATATAATAAACGTTCTTTTTTATCGTCTTGTCCCATACAAATAAATGTGTATAGGTCATTCATAAGGAGGAAAAAATGAATTCTACAATTATTATTGTTGGTATTCTTGCGTTAGTTTTTATTTTCCTTGTTTTTGGTGTTTCTTCTAAGCCGTTACGTTTTATAGGAAAAGCGCTCTTTCATGTTACTTTAGGAGTAGCATTACTTTTTATCGTAAATGTTGTAGGAACGTATTTTGATTTTCATATTCCAATTAACTTGGGCACCGCAACAATTACAAGTTTATTAGGTCTACCCGGTGTTGCTGCATTAGTGGTTATTAAGCTTTATATCATGCCAAGATAAATTTATTTTGGCATTTTTTTTAAAAGTGTTGACTTGTGAATGATTAATATGGTAAATTAATAAGCGTCGTCAGGAACGAAAGAAAAAAGTTGTTGACAGATTTAACGCAAAATGTTAAATTATAAAAGTCGCTGAAACGCGATGTTGAACTTTGAAAACTAAACGAAACAAACAACGTGAAACGTCAATTTTTATTTTAGATGCTAGACAAACTAACTTTA
>NZ_JAQFUY010000059.1:0-15286 GCF_027716745.1 Bacillus cereus group sp. Bc010 | reverse complement strand
GTTTCGAAACGATTATCTGTTATTTTTGGGGAATTTAAAACCGTTGTTATTGGGTATTTTACAATCGTTGATTACACGTATCATGTGTAGCAATAATAAACGTCATCTGGAGTTGGTCACGTAGTTGAAAAATTAAGTCCAAAATATTTTTTCCTGTTTTGGAATCTAAGTTCCCAGTTGGTTCATCAGCAATAACAATGGCTGGATTATTTACTAATGCACGAGCAATTGCTACACGCTGTTGTTGACCTCCAGATAGCTGGCTTGGTAAATGATGATATCGTTCTTTCATCCCAACAAGGTCCAACATTTCCCTAGACTTTGTTATCATTTCTTTTTGGCTTCTTACTCCAGCGCACATAAGTGCCATCATAACATTTTCTTGAGCGGTCATTGTTGTGATTAAATTATACGATTGAAAAACAAAACCAATCTTTTTTGCACGGAAATCAGCTAGCTTTTCTTCTGACATGGAGGTAATATCTTGTTGTTCAATAATAATACGTCCTTCGGTAGGGGTATCCAATGATCCCAGTATTCCAAGTAGTGTGGATTTTCCGCTTCCACTAGGACCAATAATACTAACAATCTCTCCAGAATAAAATTTAGTGCTAAGCCCTTTTAAAATTTGAATTGTTCCTGCTTCGGTTTCATAAGCTTTCTTGATTTTTTCTACTTGAAGGATGGTTTGTTTGTTTATCATCCTTTTCCCTCCCGGCCCTTTTAAATTTTAATGTAAAGACAACTATTGTTCTAATTAAAACTATAATTATTACAATAATGGCACCTTTTGCATTTCCCCATGTGAACGAATCTAGCGATGTGAATAAATAGATGGTATATCGAAGAATGAACCAGATAGCAGTGATAACTGAACAAAAATATATACTAGCATATGTAAGAAATGCTATTTTATAGTGCCTGTTCATCCTCTTAATTGTATCATTAAATTGCTTTCGATAATCAGGCTTGAAAAAAAAGTATCCCAGGAGACCACTTTTCACCAATTGGAAGGTTCTAGTATGCAAGTTTGCAATTCCTAGAATGTCAGTAAGAACCCAAAAACCGTCATATTGTAAAAATGGATATAAGTTATATAGAACTGTAATGAGTATGAATTGATTTGCTACAAAAAATTCCTGGAATCCTGAAATAAAATAACACAACTCAAATAATATAAATATCCATAATTCAAAGTAAATTCCGCCCAGGTCAATAACTACTCTTTGTCGTCTAGGCAATCGCCAGGTATCACTTAAATCAACAAATAAAACAGGCCGCATCATATAAAGACCCATTCCGACGTCTTTAGGTTGTATTTTATATCGATAAGCAGCAACTATATGACCAAGTTCATGGATAATCATGGAAAATAATAGCAGCAAAATTGCAATAGTAAATTTATAAACGGATCCAAATGTGTTTGATATATTTTCAGTATTAGCCTGAAAAAAATAATGTATTAGACTTATACTGAAGAAAATACTAAATAAAACAAATACGCCCCGAAAGAATAAGAATTCGAAATATTTGGATGCCTTTTTTAAGTAAGAAGCGTGGAATATTGCTATTCTAAATGTAATTGCAGAGTGATGAGATGCTTTTTTTTCAGAACCAACTAAAACCCCTTTTGGTAATAGATGTTCATTTATCAGTTCTGTTAACTCATTTATAGTAATATTGCCATCGTGATTCGTTTGTACCATTGTACATATATCTCCTATGGATGTGGTTCCATCCATATAATTGAATAAATTTCTCAGTGATTCAGTGACTTTTAATTGTAATCCGTTATCAAATTTTATTAAATAACGAGGCCCCTCCTCCCAAACATCCATATTATAAACTTCGTATGGAATTAACTTTGGAAAGATATTTTGCGATGCTGTCAAATTGATCACATCCTTTAAGAGAAAGTAACCCCACAATGGTGAAGGTATTTGTGGAGTTATATCTTTTTATTTAATTAGTTCTAAAAAGGCAGTTTCATTTTTCTTAATATAAGTCGAAATGGTTTGATGTGAATCATTACAGTAAGGTTTATTAATGGCACCATTTCGCATTAAATTAGCATAAGCACATCCTCCACCACAAAATAGTGAGATACTACAACTACTACACTGTTCGGAGTCAGTAATATCTTGATCCCAAATAGCATGCTTATCAGCATCTAAATTGTATTCAGGAAAAAAGGAACCCACTGCAGTTTCTGGCTTACCTACGGCCTCAGGACAAGCGTATATTAAACCTTCTGCACCAAATGCATAGAAACGCTGTTCTCTCGCACTACATTCTTTAAAATAAGGTAAACTATGCATGACAGAAGAGCAGGAATCAAGTTCACTTACCTTCTCCCAGTCAAAAGTTCGTATGACTTGACGGATTCTAGAAGTACGAATGTTAAGGTCTGTACCCAGTTTTACGTTAAATTTATCCATAAATTCTTCTAAATCTCCGAAAATATTATAAATTTCGGCGAGTAATTCATGCTCTGGAAGGTGATTTGGTAGATTATCTCCGTAATGATCAGTAACAGGAGATACCTGCCAACCAAAATTAGGATAAGTATTCCAATGTTGATCTTCGATAAAGGTTGCTAATTCTTTTACATATGCAAGATTATCTTTATTCACATTAGTACGTAAGCCTACTGCGAAACCACGCTCTAATGCCAGTGAAATATTAGCAGCAATTCGATCGAATGTTCCTGTGCCACCAGCTGTAATACGTCGTTGATCATGAATATGTTTCGGTCCATCAATAGAGATTTGAAAATAATCCCAGTTCTCTTTGTAAGGCTCTAGAAAATCTAAGAATTCATGCAAGAATGTACCATTTGTAATGGCGTACATACGAAAACCGTATTCTTCTATTCCACGTTTAACAACTTGTTCAACTGTCTTTCGAGTTGTTGGAAGCAATGGTTCACCACCATATAACATCATGCGGTGGGTTGCATTCTCAAATCGACCACGTTCATTCTCCATAGACAAAATGTTATCAACTGCTTGGAACATTTTGTCTACTTCAGCAGGGGTTAAAGCATGTGAAATTTTATGTATTTCATGACCTTGGTAACAATAAGGACATCTAAGGTTACACATATATGTTGTGCATACGTTGAATGTAACTCCGGAATTACTATTTGCTAAAGATTCAGTCATCCGATCACGAATAATAGTAAGTTTATTTAATTCTTCATCACGGTCATTAAAAAGATAGCCACGTTTTGTTAAAAATGAGAGAAGTTCTTCTAATTCAGGATAAAGAGTTAATTTTTTATTACGCTTAATATCATCTAATACTTTTTTTATGTCTGTATTAATTACATCGAGTGCGCCACTTAGTGAATTGATTAGAACGTAATTTCCATCAGATAATTTATATGTTGAATTATAGGTACTTGCTATCATAGCTTAGTTCCTCTCCTTATATTGAAATCTCTTCTTTAATAGTTTTTAAATATTCGAAAACCTGTTTATCTGTTTGTGGACAGTTTGGTTGATTCAAGTTCCCATGAACTATAAGAGCTTCAGCAGCACACCCTCCTCCACATATAGGTGATGAGGCACAAGATTTACATTGTGGAATGGTAAAGGAATTGAATTGTTTCCACTTTTCCCACTTCCAATCTTGGCGAGAGAATTTAGGGAAATAATCGCCGATTTTGAACTCTGATCTTCCAACTAAATCAGGACAAGCATATATATGGTTATCAGGTCCAAATACAACTCGTTTCCCTTCAGCAGATTCACAATAGACTATATTGGGAACAACCATTTCAATTTTATTTTTTAATTCTGAATCTAACTGCATAATTGGTTTAAAGAAACGGTACATATCAGCTCCGAAGTTAAGAGATTTTTGTTTTTCTAATTTTTCAAAATCAGGAATATTTTTTGTAATTTTTTTACAATTTCATAACCCTTCATTAAATCTTCTCCTAAGCCTTTACATGTATGATCTGTGACAGGCGAAAAAGAAATTGAGAAATTTTCATTTTCAAATAACTTGTTTTTTTTGTAATAGTCTACAAGAAGTGAAACATAATCAATATTTGTTTGGTCTATATTGACTCTTACAATGGTACGAATGCCATGATTAAGTGAATCACAAATACCTTTTTGAATTTGATCAAATGTACCTTGACCTCCCGTCATAATACGTCGTTGATCATGAATATTCTTCGGTCCATCAACTGTAACCATAATACTCAGTCGATCACGGTAGTTTTGGAAAATCTCTACAAAAGAAGAAAGGTGATAGCCATTTGTATTGCAACCAATTTTGAAGTTACGCTTAACAGCTTCTTCACAGATTTGTTTGACTATTTTTTTAGTAAAAGGAAGGAGTGGTTCGCCTCCAAAAAGGTTAATCATACCGATTTTATAACCACTTTCTTTATGAAAGATGTCTATGGCTTGCATAACTGCTTGGAGTTGTTCTTCGGTTAAAGCTGTTATTTTCTCATGAAGGCTATGGCTTTCAAAACAATATGGGCAACGAAAGTTACATGTATATGTAGGGCAAATAACATACTGCATTTCATTTCCAGCGTCTACAATATTTTTAGCCTGCCATAGTCTATGGTCCCGATCCTCTGTGTTCTTAAATACGTAACCTCTATCAATTAAAATTTTAGTAGCATTTTTCTCTTCGTTAGTTAAATTTTTATAATCTCTATATGACAATGTATCGATAAAATTAATTAAGTCATGAGAAAAAAAATCTACAGCACCAGTTAAAGTATTAATCATTAGAACTTCCTCGTTTAAAGGATATCGTAAATGATACTTGTTAATAATCATCAAATCACCCTTGTATAATTATTTTCTGTTCTTGCTAGGCAAGAACAGAAAATAATGAATTTAGTAACTAAGTTTATTAAAAGGTATAAGTATTTCGAGTGTTTATTTACTGTAAGTATAAATTAGATTTGGAAGCAACAATTAAAGCAGCAATTATCACAACAAATTGAGCAGTTGAAGCATTTCATTTCATCCCTGTTTTCAAGTGTTTCCATTTGATCAGCTAACTTTGTCCAAAGCTGTTCATTGTCATTAACTGAACGGATTTTAAAAGATTTTTTTTCCATTTTTAAATCCCCCTCTATTATAGTTGCTTTGTTTTCATATAAAATAAAATGAAAGTGGATTCTGATATAAAATAGCTTTATGAAAATAAGTTGATAAACATTGAAAATTACTTTGCTATACCAGAAAACTTCCATTATTTGGAGCCGGCTCAATAATTATAATAAATGGAATCATATGTAATTAGCAACTTCAAAATTCGGAATATTTCGTGACAGATTTTTCAGATATTAAAGTATAGAAATGGTGTTATAAAGCTCACAAACATTCAAAAATACATACATAAAGAAATTCGTTCTCCTGAAAGAATAAGAGTAACCTGAACTATCTACAGAAGGGACGGATTGTATGATAACCTTTTTTTCATGAGTTTTGTGGTTTATCATTTGTGCCTCATATTTCTACTTTTTCACGTGTAGGTGCTTGTTTTCGAGAAGAAGGCATTCCTCTGCTTCACGAACAGGTACTAAAAGAAATGCATCGTGATTGATTCCTTGTGCTTTAATTAAAAGTACCGCCACTGTACCTACAAAACAACAATTGTGTGATAATTATCCATCATTATATTGTTATCCCCATAGCAAAGTATCATTTCATTCTACTATGAAGCATTCCTCCTCTTTTTTTAATAGAAAAAGAGAGTCCCTTTATAGGCACTCTCTTTTATGTATATCCTCTATGTTTAATCGATTACGATTTCATGCATATTTAGCATGTTTAACTTTTCTTTATAAAAACTCAGTACTTTTTGAGCATGTTGTATAGTCATTAATCTATCTTAAACAGTAAGTGATTCAAAATACGGATAAACGAATATCTGTAGCATAACCATTTAGCTGCACGCACTGTTCTAAAATCAATGAGGATTCCTCATCTAATTTCCGACACGATTTGTGCAGCATTAAAAGGTTATGAGTTTTTGGGACTGTTCTACCGTTTAGTGCAATCTTATGTTCCATAGTTACGGTACGACTAGCACGTTCTAGAAACTCTTCTGGCCCATACACTAAAAAATCAACTGGTGTTTCCATAACATCGTAAATACCCCAATTGATACGATTAATGACTCCCCTTTTTCTTGCTCCTACACCTTCTACAACAATACAGAGATCAAATTCACTGTCTTCATTTGGTGTGCCATATGCATGAGAGCCAAAAAGGATGATTTTTTGGACAGAAGACACAGTTTCACAAATCTTTTGAACCAATAGGTCCAATTCCCTTTGTACTTCTTCGTTAATCCGAATCACTCCTCGGATAAAGTAATTATATTGACGTTTAAGTATATTATACATGCGTTGCTCTTCTCCTTGCTATTACATATTTATTTTTATATTGTTCTCTTGTTTCCCAACGTTCTGCAATGCTTGATAACATTCGTATACCTGCTTAAAATCCTGTAAGAATCCATCATCAGAGATACTATGAAATCCTTTGAAGTTCTTTCTACACCAATATAAGAGATCAAATTCATCCTTAGCTAAAAAAGAATCTGGATTGAAATGAATAAATGCCTCTGCTATACAAGCCAGAAGCAATGGTATCATTTCAGCATCCTCTTTTGATAAATCCAGTACAGATACAACGGGGTATACTGCTTATATTGATAGTATTGTGGCGGTACCCCACATCCATCAACTTGAAGGCTTTATAATGCCCCTAAAACAAAAAAATTACGCATTTTCACCTGGAGATGCCCATTTTCTCGTTTTGGGGTATTTGCTTTTCTTAGATTGATTGGCATGGGGCGGGACCCCAAACAGTACGATTTTATTTCAAAGACACAACGATCTTACTACACACTTTTTATTTATCCCACACTCTCATCTGCTAGTATTACTATTTTTTATTACTAATGTTGCCGTTTCACTCGGATGGCTAAGAGGAAAATGATGGCCATATGGAACAAAATCAACCTTACCAAGATGCGATGGAGCAGAATAGCCTCTGTCATACTCCCCCCAAATAATGTGAAGATTATACTTTGTTACTTCATTGAAATCACCTTGATCGTTTTTCAGTAGTAAACTGTTAAGCTGAACCGTAGTATTTAAAATTCTAGGGGAAGTAAAACTGTTACTTATTTTTTCAATATAATGTTCAGGGATACTCTCCATACTTTCAAACAAACCATTACTTAATAAATAACGCCCTATCAAATTAGTAGTTGCCAATTTTAATGTCCATTTGTTCATAAATTGAGGAACATTTAGCGATTTAGCATTTTTTTTAGCAACAGGTGGCTGAAGTAAAGTGATTGCATACTTCTTATCTATGTACTCTTGTACCAATGCTTCTAGAAGAATAAACGCACCGAATGAATGGCCAATTAGATGTGCACCATTCGTAGCTTTCTCCAATAACTTTTTCACTACATTCAAATAGATATCTAGAAGATTTTTCTCTCGTTTAAAAGGAGAACGTCCCAAACCTGGAAGATCCAAAATCCATACAGGTTGACCAGTTTTTTCATGAAGCTCTTGTGCTAAAGGAAATAAATCCTCTCCATCACTCAATAAACCATGTAATAATATAAACGGTTGACCCTCTCCTTGTAATTGGTAAAGGGTATTGTTATCGCATAATGTTCGTTTAAATACATGATTATGCTGGCCATTTTGATACATCATTCGATAATCCAGATCAGCTACTACGGCAGGGAAAAATTTCATTACACTCGTCTTCTTAAACCAATCTCCTCCCATAATTTTTTTCGCTGAAACATCTGAAAATTTTCGGTTTGTAATAAAATTCAGTCCATCAGAAGGAATTTTTGTTATTTTACTTACTCCACTATTCATAATTGCTTTCATAAGTGGCATTGGAACAGAGATTTTTGGTGCCCTCATATTCATACTTTCCGACATAATACTTAATAATTCAGCAATGTTCTGATCGTGCTGTTTGTCTTCAACAAGTGTATATGTTTGAATAGTCGGTTGCTCCAATCTGAAAACCTGCACAATAAACTTCGCAAGCTCATCGTTTGAAATAAGTGGTAACCTATATCCCTTACCTCCAGGAATCAATGGCATGAGCCCTCTTCGCATACTCATCACAAGCAAACCTAATCCTGCTATCTGCTCTGTACTCCCTGTTTTACTACTACCGACTACAGTTGGCGGATTAATTACAGAAAGCGGATAACCTACTGCTGATGCGTGCTGACGGATATAAAGATCTGCTAAAAATTTTGTTCTCTCATATGGATTTTTTATTTTCAAATAATTGTTTCCTTCTTGAAACACATCAATTGCAATCTTGCTATTTTTATCATCAAAGGGACTCATATAACCTACAACATGAATAAATTGTTGCAAGCCCTTCAATTGATGAATACTTTTAGCTAATTCACTAATGTGTTTGGCGCCATTTAAAAATACGGACGCTGCCTCTTTACTTGTCGCTTGAATATCCATGGGGCCTCCTGCGTGAATAATCACATCCGTTTTCAATACCCTCTCCTTATCTTCAGCACTTAGACCTAAATCTATTTTCGTCAAATCACCTTCAATAAAGTGCATAACTGTCTTTTTTAAGATGCCTCTTTCTTGAAAAAGGCGTATTGCTTTACTTTTCGACCTTACTAAAAGAAGAATTTTAACATCCTCTTTGGCTAATTCTTTCACTACTTGCTTTCCAATAAAGCCTGTTCCACCAGTTAAAAATACTGTTCTCATATAAAATCCCCCTTTTAGTACTAATCAGTACTAATTTAATGTAAAAAAAATGCTTCTTTTATCGAAGCAATTTTAAAAAATGATCTGCTGTTTTCGTAATTACAGTTGCATCCTTCAATGTTTCTGAAATAAATAACGCTCCTTCAAGATTTGTAATAAAAAGTGATGCAACCTCATCAATATGAATCGTATTTCTGAATTCTCCATTCTCTACCCCTTGTTTAAGTAATAGAGAAACTTTCTTTTGTAATCCTGTAAAAAAAAGACCTATTTTTTCTTTTATTTGCGTGGCCTGTTTAGGACTTTGAATATAAAGAGTAATAAATGGACAGCTCCCCTTATACTCTCTCGACTGAACTCCTTGTGATAATTGCTTTAAAAACAGTTGGATACGATCTTCAACTAAAAATTGATTCTGAGAAAGTACGTCATCAATTGCAGATTGATACATTTCAATCCAATAATCAACGACCGCTTCTAATAATACTTCCTTATTAGAAAAGTGATAATACACATTAGACTTTGAAACTTTGCTTACACGTACTAATTCATCCATACTTGTATAAGCAAATCCTTTTTCTAAAAATAATGTTGCAGCTACTTCAATCACACGTTTTTGATTCATTAATTTTACCTTTGTCATAACCAGAACTATATAGTACTAATTTAAATATTGCAAGTATTTATGTTAATTTTTAAAAAAGTTTGATTAAAAAAGTTCCACTAACATTGATTTTACCGTAAAAAAATCTTATTTTGAATAAAGTTGAACTGAACCCAGAAATTGTTCATTCACTATTGTCTATAATAGAGATCACCATACATACCCATCAACTTAAGAAAAAGAAATTTTAAACATCTTAATCTGCCTTTCCTTTATGTAAATATGGGAATAACGAAATTACCCCAAGGATAGCTAAACAAGCTCCAATCCATAGCGGAGATACAAAACCATATCCTTTACTGATCCCAAGACCACCTAGTGACGAACCAATAACAATACCTAGCGTAATAAAAGAACTATGAACGGTATTTATCATTATTCCATTACTAGCTGTTTTCATCACCCTCGCAACCATAGCTGGATTCAATGCTACACCAGTTAAACCAATAAAAATCGTAGAAATAACTGCAATGTATTTATTCTCTGCACTTAAAGCAAATACAGACAACGCTATGATTAATATAATTAATCCACCCATAAGTATTTTCATTGTAAATTTATCAGCAAATTTGCCAATTATTATATTCCCAATTACCGTCGCACTACCATAGAGAGCAAGTAAATATGGAATGCTTGTGCTTGAAAATCCTGTAACATTTGTAAAGATCGGAGTGAAATAACTAAATGCTGCAAACGTACCACCAATAATGAACATACTTGTTACGTACGCTGCCCAAAGATGAATATTCTTAAATCGCAGAAGTTCATCCTTCCAATTTAATTGCTCTTTATTTGAAGATGATGGTAATAACCGTTGAATCATAATCCCTGATACTAGCACAAGAACAGAAACGGCCCCAAAACTAATACGCCAGCCAAAATATTGCGAAATAACGGTCGTTATAGGTAAGCCTAATACAGTTGCGAACATTAAACCTGCAAGTACAATTGATGCAGCCTTTCCCCTTGAATCAGAGTGGACCAATGTTGCAGAAAAAGAAATCGCAACTCCAAAAGCTGAAGCTGAAGCAATACCAGTTATAATACGTGAAATCATCATAATATCATAGTTCCAAGCAATAGCTCCAAGCGATTGACCAATTAAAAATACGAACATTAAAAACAATAATGCTTGTTTGCTGCGCATTCGTAAGAGGATTGCAGTTAAAATGGGGCCTCCTATTACCATTGCTCCTGCATAAGCTGAAATTAAATACCCAATAGATGATACAGGAACCTGGAATGCAAGAGCAAGTTCATTCATCATACCTGCAACCATAAATTCTGATGTAGTCATACAAAAGATTGCTAAAGCTAATAAATATATAATCGATGGCATAAAAACACTCCTTATTCATTATTGTAATGATTGGTACAAAAATAGTGCGAAAAAAGAGCGCACTAAGCGCCACAAATAGACTCTATTGTTCCTTTGATAACTTGTTCAGACAACATCCGATTTTGCATCGATACATTAAGAACACGGAATCCGTAATAACTGCTTAAAAGCAGACTAGCTAATTCCTCAGCTGATTGCTTCTTTGAAATTTCACCTGTTTGCAATCCTTCCTCAATCACTGTTTCAATAGCTTGTTTAAGAAGTTCAACATGCTTCGAGAAAATTTCTTGTACCATTAAATCGTTTTTAGCACGTTCTATACTGGCATTAATCAATAAACATCCTTTTTGATCCATATTCTCAAAGTCTTCTTTCAATGCCCATTCAAAAAAATTACTTAATCGTTCTTTAACTGGAATTGAAGTATGTAACAATTTCCTTTGTTCCCTAATCCCAATTTCATGGTAGCGTTCTAATACTTGTTTATACAGTTCATGTTTACTACCGAAAGTATTGTATAAACTTCCTTTTCCAAGTCCTGTATCACTGCATAAATCTTGTGTAGAACACCCTTCATATCCTCTTAACCAAAATGTTTTCATTGCAACATCTACAATTGAGGAATAATCAAACTCTCGAGGTCTGCCGCGTTTATTCAATCGTATCCTCCTCTCATTTTAAAGATAACATGAATAGAATACCCCTTTTTGTACCATGCGGTCAATAATTTTATTTTATTGTTACTGTAAAATAAAATTTGATTATATTAGATTACGAATAATGAAAAATAGCCCCTTATTCAAATTTCCTAGCGAAAAAATCACGTTTTAATAGACTTCTTTATCATCCCTACCTTTCTATAAATTACTAGTTATGAAACAAGGATCGTTTCATAACTAGTAATTTACTTGATTAGCTTGATGGGTATGGAGTAGTGCCCCTATAAGCAAAACCCTCCAGAAACATCTAAAATTTGCCCCGTTACCCAGCGACTATCAGAGGAAGCAAGGAATGCTACTGCATCTGCAATATCTTCAACTTGCCCTATTCGTCCGAACACAGATGAATTCGTAGCAAAATTTCGTATTTCTGGATCATCTAGCAATTTCGCATTCATATCTGTCTTCGTATATCCAGGCATAATTGTATTCACTGTTATACCTATTTCTCCGAGATGTTTAGCAAGAGGAAGTGTCATCGTATTTAATGCCCCTTTACTTAAACCGTATGCAATTGAGCCTGTAAAACCAAGTCGTACTTCAGCTGATGAAATGTTGATAATGCGTCCTTCTGCTCGCAGTAATGGTAATGTTTGCTGAATCAAGAAGAACGGCGCCTTAATATTTACAGCCATAATTTCATCAAAAATCCCTTCGGTCGTATTTTCAATTGTTCCTTGTGTACCTATCCCTGCATTGTTTACTAAAATATCAATCTCTGCTGTACCAACTCTTATTTGTAATTCATTCTTTAATTGTTCTACTAGCTTTTTGACACCATCAATTGAATTGAGCTGAGCTTCAATTAAGAATGCCTTTCCTCCATTAGATTCAATCTCACTAATCGTTTCATCTGCAGCTGCCTTATTTCGGCCGTAGTGAATCGCAACTAATGCACCGTCGTTTGCCAATCTCATCGCAATCGCGCGACCAATTCCTCGACTCGCCCCTGTTACTAACGCTACTTTCCCATCAAGATTCTTCATTTTTTTCCATCCTTCCTAAATTTCCGTTTGATAAAAACCTATACTTATATTTTCATGTAAACACCAATAATTATAAATACAGATTTATAGGTAATTTAGTTTGTTTACTTATGATATTATAGTTATAATTTGTAATTCACTTTAGAAAACACAACAAGGAGGCTACACAATGCAAAACGCAGTAAAACTGGATGAAATCGATCATAAAATTATGAACTTGTTATATGAAAATGCGAGAATTTCCGTTTCAGAAATAGGACGGATCATATCCATGACGCAGCCTGCTGTAAAAGAGCGTATTAATAAACTTGAAGATCAAGGAGTTATAGCGGCTTACCGAACGAAATTTGAGCCTTCTAAAATTAATAAAAACATTCAAGCATTCGTTATGTTTAAAACGAGCCAATGCTCTGATTTTATCCAATATTGTAATACCGCTTCTGAAGTAACAGATTTATATCGAATTAGCGGGGAGTTTAATTATATGATGAAGGTCATGAGCGATTCGATGGATTCTCTCGCTACATTTTTAGACTCTTTAATGCAATTTGGATTATCGTCTCCTTTAATTGTATTAAAGAGTGAGTTCGAGGAGAAATTGTCGTTCTGATAAAGGAATAAGCGAATTGGCATCAAATTTTCTCAAAAAAGAAAAGGGAGTGGATCATCCACTCCCTTTAACCACTTATCCCTGATTCCTCTGCGCCCCTCTAAACTCTTCCTTCACCTTCTCTAACAACCCTTCTTCCGTAATTAATCGATACGCCGTATTCGCTAATGCTTTTGCGGATGTAATTAATGCTTTATCTCCTAATTCTGAACGCGCTGCTTCTCTAAATTCATTCGTATGTGCAATTAAGTCATCTGGGCCGATTTTAATGTACGGGTGAATGGTTGGTACGACTTGGCTTACGTTCCCTGCGTCAGTTGAGCCGATGCCAAATCTTTCTTTACGGTTTACATCTTCACCTAGTAATTCTAGTTCTTCAGCTACGATGTCGTTATATGTTTTTGTTACGAGTAGTTCATCGATTTCATTTTGAAATTGATGGATTTTCACTTTTGTGCCTGTTGCTAACGCTGCTCCCTGAGCAATATTTTTTACTTTTTCTGTTACTTCCGCACATCTTTTTCGCGTCGCTGCACGGATGAAGAATCTTGCTGCGGCGTAGTCAGGAATAATGTTAGGTGCTTTTCCGCCTTCTGTAATAACACCATGAATCTTCACATCTGACGGAAGTTGTTGGCGAAGTGCGTTAATACTGTTGTACAGCTGAATCACCGCATCTAATGCGTTAATTCCTTCTTCAGGTGAAGCTGCAGCATGAGCTGTTTTTCCGTAAAAATGAAAATCAAGTGGATCGACTGCTAGTGAAGGACTCGTTGTTGCTGTTTTTCCGCTCGGATGAATCATAAGCGCCGCATCAATGTTTTTAAATAAACCCGCCTTTACATAACTCGATTTTGCGCTACCGTTCGGTCCTCCTTCTTCAGCTGGTGTTCCAAACACGACAACTTCTCCCCCAATTTCTTCAAGCGTTTCTGATAATGCAATTGCTGCTGCAACACTAATTGTGCCGATTAAATTGTGACCACATGCATGGCCAAGTCCTGGTAAAGCGTCGTACTCCGCTAAAAATGCGATTGCTGGCCCTTGTTTTCCAGAGCTTTTTCGCGCGATAAATCCCGTTTCGTGTCCAGCTATATTGTGCTGCAACTGAAATCCTGCACTACCTAGTAATAAACTTAACGTTCTAGATGCGTAAAATTCTTGATTACCAATCTCCGGATTCGCATGAATATCATGACTTGTTTCTATGTACTTTTCCTTATTTCTTTCGATACTCTCTTCAATTGTTTTTCTTTGTGACGTTACTCCTGTCGCTCCCATTTTTCTTCCTCCTTTTATTTTCACGTAAAAAAGCCTCTTTCTAAAAGATAGAAAGAGGCTTCTGTATATACAGTCAAAATGAGCTTCTTTCTTATCTTTCAAGTTACCTTGCTGGAATTGGCACAGTATTCATAACGAATCCGCTGCCGAGGTTTCATAGGGCCAGTCCCTCCACCTCTCGCGATAAGAATTTTCATAAAATTATATTAAATTACATTCATTCTAAGTTCATTTCAAATAAAAATCAAGGAATTCCTATCCGAATTTACCGGATATCTAAAAATCCTTTTAATACACCAATTGTCTCAGGTGCTTGCAGTCTCGCACATACGTACGGGAATTCCGTACTACCTTCAAACATCATTTGAGATGTTAGTGGTGCGCCTGCCCAAAAGATTTCATCATCGATTACGATAAACGGGAATGCTTTATTTTGCCTTTGTAACTTTACATTTTTCAGTGGAACTGGTCCATCACTATACACTGTTATTTGCGCATTTGTACGCATTAATGCTTGCCATACTCGCTTATCCACTTGCTTTGTGCTTGGAAGTGAAATAATAATCTTTCGTTTTGCAGCTAAAATATCTTTCAATAAACCTTTTGGCTCTTCAAGATTCATTTCCATAAACCAGCGTAAACGTTTCGAAATTTTCCGCTCCCATAATTGTCTTGATGTCGTACGATCATACACATCTCCGTGACGTTCTATATGAGCTGTTAATTGTGATAACGCTTGTTTTCTAGAAAGATTTTTACGCATATAATGGCAATCTGATAATTGAATGAACTTCCGATACGATAAACTTAACTAAATCTATACAATTTAATTAAGTTTATCTCGTTCAACTAAGGGCGCAATTCCTTAGCCAGTTCTCTTATGAACTTCTCATGTTTTCACATGAGCGCAGACT
>NZ_JAQFUY010000058.1:0-15637 GCF_027716745.1 Bacillus cereus group sp. Bc010 | reverse complement strand
TTAGTTTGTCTAGCATCTAAAATAAAAATTGACGTTTCACGTTGTTTGTTTCGTTCAGTTTTCAAAGAACTACTTGGCCGCTCATTTGCGACTTCCTTATGTTAACATCTTCGTTAGTTAATGTCAACTAAGTTTTTCATTTCGTTTGTCGCTTTCGACGTTGTTGTCATCGGCGACTCGTATAATATTACACCTCTAACCTCTAATCGTCAATATATTTTTCTAAAAAAATATAAAAAGGCTTATTTCTTTTAAAATAAGCCTTTTTATCATATACCATTCTATCCGTTTATTATCTTTCTATAATTGGCAACGAGACGATAAACTGAATAACACCATCCTCATATTCCGCTCGAATACTCCCCCCTTGTAATTCAACAATACTTTTCGCAATCGCCAATCCAAGGCCCGATCCTTCTGTTACTCTACTTCTAGATTGATCTTTCTTATAAAAACGTTCAAACAAACTCGCTAACTCTTCTCTCGTAAACGCTTCACTATGATTCGCAATTACAATTTGTATATCCCGGCGCTGCCTTTGAAGAGAAACTTTTATCTCCCCATCATCTTTACTATACTTAATCGCGTTCATTAATAAATTATCAAATACACGAACCATCTTTTCCGAATCAATCGCTGCATAGGCACGTTCCTCAGGAAACTTCTTAACGAACGTAAGCCCATGCTCTTCCGCCTGCGGTACTAACTCTTCTATTAATTGCTCCAATAACTCATTTATACATACTTCTTGTTTTTCTAATATAACTTGTTCATTCGTTAACTTCGTATACTCAAATAAATCTTCTATTAAATTCTTTAACTGCTCCGACTTCGCAAAAGCAATTCTCGTATACTCATCATGTTGTTCTTTATTTTCATATTTAGAATCTCGAAGTAATCGTAAGTAACCCATAATAGAAGTAAGTGGTGTACGTAAATCGTGAGATACATTCGTAATAAGTTCGTTCTTTTGCTTCTCTAATTTACGTTCCTTTTCTATATTATTCATAAGCTCTTCTGCCATATTATTAATATTCTCAGTTAAAGACGCAATCTCGTCTTCACCTTTCTTCTCAATACGGTACGCTAAATTACCTTTCTCTATTTCCTTTACACCTTCTGCCATCGCTTCAATTTGCTTCATCTTTCTCTTTGTTATATAGAAGAAAGAGAAAATGAATACGAGTACACCAATTAAAAATGGGAATGGTCCTTCTTGCGTATCATATATTACTTCACCTTCTGGAATCCCACTAACAAACATGTATAAATTCTTATCTTCTATTGTAATAGGCGCAAAGGCTATAAATTCTTTTCTCGTACTTTCAAATTCTTTTCTACCATTCATATAATTAATTGCAAACGATGATGCATTACGAATTGTATTATGCAAATCAATTTGTTCTTCTTGTGCCTGCTTCGTTTTATATAAAACTTTACCACTCTCGTCAGTAACCAATACTTTTAAAGCTCTAGAGTCTCGTTCTAAATTTTGATTCTCTATTTCAATCATACTTGATATAGCTTCTAATTTATTTTCATGAACTGAACTATTTGCCACACTTTGTGCTTGTTGGTTAATTTGTTCCATACCAGTCCGATAATCGATCGTCGCCTCTCGATTCGCATTCTCAAAAAATGGCGCTGCTGCCTTCGCTGACAAAATCCCTAATAACGCACAAGCAGTGAACGCAGTAATAAGTTGAATCCGCACACTCCGTTTCACACTCTTCACTAGCTTTCCGATTAACTCCCGAAATTTCCTAACATAAGTAAATGGATTAAATATCTTTTTCAATCTTATACCCCACTCCCCATACTGTTTTTATATATCTAGGCTTCCTTGGATTCTCTTCAATCTTTTCACGTACTTTCCGAATATGCACCATTACAGTATTATCAGACTGGAAAGATCGTTCATTCCAAACCTTTTCATAAATTTGCTCTGCACTAAAGACCATTCCCGGATTACGGGCTAGTAATTCTAGAATTGAAAATTCCCTCGGGGTCAACTTCACTTCTTCTCCCTCTACAATAACTTTATGGGTCGAGATGTTGATTTTCATCTCTCCAATTTCTAACTCGTCCTCATTTTGAATAGAAAAACCATTCATTTTCATATAACGACGTAACTGAGATTTTATCCTTGCGATTAACTCTAACGGATTAAATGGTTTCGTTACGTAATCATCTGCACCCGTTGTTAACCCTAAAATCTTATCCATATCTTGCGTTTTCGCGGAAAGCATAATAATTGGCATTTCTTTTTCTTCCCTTACTTTCATACACATATGAATGCCGTCTACTTTCGGCATCATAATATCTAATACGACTAGATGTACTTCGTTTTCTTCTAGTAAACGTAATCCTTCTTCGCCGTCCCCTGCTTGCAATACTTTATATCCTTCATTCTTTAAATAGATTGTAATAAGATTCCTAATTTCTTTTTCATCATCTACGACAAGTATTGTTTCATTTGCCACAATATCTCCCCCATCACTTTTTTAATCCCTAACTTCTATTATAGGAAAACTTCTGAAGAAAAACGCTCGGAAATCCTTAAGATTTTCTGAAGACGCAAAAAAGGTCTAGACCCCCCTTAAGTCTAGACCTTTCAAAAACCCCTTTTATTTACGAACGTAGATGAAATATAGTACGAATAAAACACCCATAACATACATAATCGGATGAACCTCTTTACGTCGACCACTTACTACCATTGTAATTGGATAGAAGATAAACCCGATCGCAATTCCTGTTGCGATACTATACGTAAGTGGCATTGAAATGATAGTAAAGAATGCTGGTACTGCAATCTCGAATTTCTTCCAATCAATTTCCCCTAAGGAAGAAACCATCAAGATTCCTACAATAATTAAAGCTGGTGCCGTTACAGCCGGCGTTACAACACTTAGTAATGGCGAGAAGAATAGTGCCAGTAAAAAGAATCCTGCTGTTACAACTGCTGTAAATCCAGAACGTCCACCTGCCGCTACCCCTGCAGAAGATTCAATATAAGACGTTGTTGTTGATGTACCTAAGATCGCACCAATTACAGTTGCAATCGCATCTGCAAATAACGCTTTTCCTGCACGTGGTAATTTATTGTTCTTCATTAATCCTGCTTGATTCGCAACCGCTACAAGCGTACCTGCTGTATCAAAGAAATCGATAAAGAAGAACGTTATAATAACAATCCCCATTTGAACAGTGAAAATATCTCCAAAGTGCGTTAACGCCGCACCGAACGTTGGTTCTAAACTCGGTATTGCTCCCACTACCGCTTTCGGAGTATCAATTAATCCGGTTGCTACTCCTAAGATTGCCGTAAGAATCATACCGTAAAATACTGCACCATTAACTTTCTTAATCATGAAGATAATGGTCGTAACAACTCCGAAAATCGCTAGTAACGTTGTGCCCTTTGTTAAGTCCCCCAACCCAACAAGAACAGCATCATTTTTCACGATAATTCCGGCATTTTGGAATCCAAGGAAAGCAATGAATAATCCAATACCTGCCGCTACTGCAAACTTTAACTCCGATGGAATTGCATTAATGATTTTTTCACGAATACCTGAAGCAGTAAGAATAATAAAGATAATACCTGACATTAACGTTCCAGCAATTGCCGTTTGCCATGGAATACCCATCGTTAACACTGCTGTATAAGCAAAGAACGCGTTAATTCCCATACCTGGCGCTAAAGCAATTGGATACTTCGCGAAAATACCCATAATTAACGAACCAATCGCTGCTGCTAATGCTGTAGCAACGAATACTGCACCTGGATCCATTCCTGTACCTGCTGGTAATCCTTTAACATTTCCAAGTGACAGCGTAGCAGGATTGACAAATAGTACGTAAGCCATAGATAAAAATGTCGTTAAACCTGCTATGAACTCTGTTTTGTAATTCGTGCCGAGTTCATCAAACTGAAAATAGCGTTTCATCTTACGTTTCCCCCGTTATATGATTACTCGCCGTAATCCCCTAGCCCTCTTTTATCTATTAAAAATAAAAAAGGCTTCCATTGCATATACATGGAAGCGTTCTATGAATAAAGATAAGATTCCCCTCACCTTTATAAAAACGCCTCGTAGTCAAGCCATTTACGGTAGCTAGGTAGAAACTTTCGGGCCATATCCCCGATATTATACGACGGCATAATATTCACTTTTCGTTTGAATTACATACTCATATTAACTCGACGAAGTAGTTTTGTCAATTTAAAAACGAACATTTTTATAAACATTTATAGTTTCGTTCGTATTAACCCTAAAATAAAAAGATCCATCTATACATAAGTAATAGATGGACCTTTTTATAAATACTATTCCCACTCAATAGTTGCTGGTGGCTTACTCGTTACATCATACACGATACGGTTAACGTGTTTTACTTCGTTTACGATACGTACAGAGATTTTCTCTAATACGTCCCAAGGGATACGTGCCCAGTCAGCTGTCATGCCGTCGATAGATGTTACCGCGCGGATACCTACTGTGTAATCGTACGTACGCTCGTCACCCATAACACCTACGCTACGCATACCAGGAAGCGCAGTGAAGTATTGCCAGATTTCGCGGTCTAAGCCTGCTTTAATAATTTCTTCACGTAAAATCGCATCAGATTCACGAACGATTTCTAATTTCTCTTCTGTGATTTCACCTAATACACGAATACCAAGACCAGGGCCTGGGAATGGTTGACGCCATACGATTTCATCAGGAATTCCTAGTTCAGATCCTAATACACGTACTTCATCTTTAAATAACGTGTTTAAAGGCTCAATTAATTTGAACTGCATGTCTTCTGGAAGTCCACCAACGTTATGGTGAGATTTAATTGTTTGTGCAGTTGCTGTACCACTTTCAACGATATCTGTGTAAAGTGTACCTTGTGCTAAGAAGTCCATTCCTTCTAATTTAGAAGCTTCATCATCAAATACGTAAATGAATTCGTTACCGATGATTTTACGTTTTTGTTCTGGATCTTCTACACCTTTTAACTTGTTCATGAAGCGTTCTTTTGCATCCACTTTAATAACGTTCATATGGAAGCCTTCGCTAAATGTTTTCATAACGCCTTCTGCTTCGCCTTTACGAAGTAAACCGTGGTCAACGAAAATACATGTTAATTGATCACCGATTGCTTTATGAATTAATACTGCTACAACAGAAGAGTCTACACCACCGCTAAGTGCGCATAGAACTTTTTTGTCTCCAACAGTTTCACGAATCTTTTCTAATTCTACTTCAATAAAGTTCTCCATGTTCCATCCTTCAGAACAACCACATACGCCGAATACGAAGTTTTTAATTAAATCGTTACCGTGCTCAGAGTGACGTACTTCTGGGTGGAATTGTACACCGTATAAGTTTTTCGCTTCATTGCTCATACCAGCAATTGGGCAAGACTCACTTGTTGCATCTACTACGAATCCTTCAGGTAAACCAGTTACTAAGTCACCATGGCTCATCCATACAACTTGCTCTTCTGGAAGGTTCGCATATAATTTTGATTCGTTCTCTACTTTAAGAACCGCTTTTCCGTACTCACGGTGGTTTGCACGTTCTACTTTACCACCGAATTTTTGTGTCATAAGCTGCATACCGTAACAAATACCGAAGATCGGTAATCCTAGGTCAAAGATTTTTTCATCACAATGTAATGCACCTTCACCATATACACTATTCGGTCCACCAGAGAAAATAATCCCTTTTGGATTTATTTCTTTAATTTCTTCTGCAGTAATTGTATGCGGATGAAGTTCACTGTATACACCGAACTCACGAATTCGACGTGCTATTAACTGATTGTATTGACTTCCAAAATCTAAAACGATAATTGTATCGTGTTGCTTCTTCAAAATAATCACCCCAACGTTAGTTCTCGTATATAAATATTTTCACCAATTAGGCGAAAAGCATTACCAATATAATAAAAAAAGCCAGTCCTCCGCCTCTAGTCTCATAACAAAGAAAAGGCAGGGGTCTGGCTTTATAAAGAAAGATAGTCTCCGCTCTTTATAAATATAAGACACACTGCCTTCATAGTCAGGTTGTTTACGGTAACCCGGTAGAGACTCTCAAACCATATCTTTGAGGATATATGAAGGATCGTTTTATATTATCTTCCTAGATTCTAACAATGAAGTATCAATATGGTCAAGAGAGAAAGCGACAAAATTCTACAGAAATTCATTTCCTTTTCTAAAAAACATAAAAAAACATCCATTTCTATATAGAAATGGATGTTTTTTAGGGCAAACGGAATTACATCATTCCGCCCATACCGCCCATGCCCATGCCGCCCATGTCAGGCATTGCTGGTGCATTTGGTTCTGGTTTGTCAGCTACTACAGCTTCAGTTGTTAAGAACATAGCTGCAACAGATGCTGCGTTTTGAAGTGCAGAGCGAGTTACTTTAGCTGGATCTACGATACCAGTTTCAAGCATGTTAACCCACTCGCCAGTAGCTGCGTTGAAACCAACGCCTACTTTTTCGCCTTTTAGACGCTCTACAACTACAGATCCTTCTAGACCAGCGTTGATTGCGATTTGGCGAACTGGCTCTTCTAGTGCACGAAGTACGATGTTAATACCTGTTGCTTCGTCGCCTTCAGCTACGATAGAAGCTACTTTCGTGTATACGTTCATAAGTGAAGTACCACCACCTGCAACGATACCTTCTTCTACTGCTGCACGAGTTGAGTTAAGTGCATCTTCAATGCGAAGTTTACGCTCTTTTAACTCAGTTTCAGTTGCTGCACCTACTTTAATTACTGCTACGCCACCTGCAAGTTTTGCAAGACGCTCTTGTAATTTTTCACGATCGAATTCAGAAGTTGTTTCTTCTAATTGCGCACGGATTTGACCGATGCGAGCTTCGATTTGTTCTGTGCTTCCTACACCTTCAACTACAGTTGTGTTTTCTTTCGTTACAACAACTTTACCAGCGCGTCCTAAAGATTCAACTGTAGCAGATTTTAAGTCACGGCCTAATTCTTCAGTGATTACTTCGCCACCAGTTAAGATTGCGATATCTTCTAGCATTGCTTTACGACGGTCACCAAATCCAGGAGCTTTAACAGCTACTACATTGAATGTACCACGAAGTTTGTTCACTACTAATGTAGCTAATGCTTCGCCTTCTACATCTTCAGCAATGATAAGAAGTGGTTTACCTTGTTGTACAACTTGCTCTAATACTGGTAAGATTTCTTGAATGTTAGAAATCTTTTTGTCAGTGATTAAGATGTATGGGTTATCAAGAACTGCTTCCATTTTGTCAGAATCAGTAATCATGTAAGGAGATGCATATCCACGATCAAATTGCATACCTTCTACTACGTCTAATTCTGTTGTGAAACCTTTAGATTCTTCTAAAGTAATAACGCCGTCGTTACCAACGCGCTCCATTGCTTCAGCGATTAATTGACCTACTTCTTCGTCAGCAGCAGAAATAGCAGCTACTTGTGCGATAGAAGATTTACCTTCGATTGGTTTAGAAATCGTTTTTAATTCTTCTACTGCAGCAACTACAGCTTTTTCGATACCTTTACGAAGACCCATTGGGTTCGCACCAGCTGTTACGTTTTTAAGACCTTCACGAATCATAGCTTGCGCTAATACAGTTGCAGTTGTTGTTCCGTCACCAGCTACATCATTTGTTTTGCTAGCAACTTCTGCTACTAATTTCGCACCCATGTTTTCGAATGCATCTTCTAATTCAATTTCTTTTGCGATTGTTACACCGTCATTTGTAATAAGTGGTGAACCGAATTTTTTCTCAAGAACAACGTTACGACCTTTTGGTCCAAGCGTTACTTTTACTGCGTTTGCAAGAGTGTCGACACCGCGAAGCATCGAACGACGTGCTTCTTCACTAAATTTAATATCTTTTGCCATAATAATTGACCCCCTTGGATTTTTTAAGATTTATATAATTAACCGATAACTGCTAAAATGTCACTTTCACGTAAAATCAAGTAGTCTGTACCTTCATATTTCACTTCAGTACCTGCATATTTTGAGAAGATGATAAGATCACCTGCTGCTACCTCTAAAGCAACACGCTCACCATTTTCAAGCACTCGACCAGTACCTACTGCAATAACTTTACCCTCTTGTGGTTTTTCTTTTGCTGTGTCTGGTAATACAATACCACTTGCTGTTTTTTCTTCCGCTTGAACAAGCTCAATTACAACGCGATCACCTAATGGCTTTAGCATGAACAATAACCTCCTCATTTTGTTATGTAAAATTTTTTATTAGCACTCAAGTCACTCGAGTGCTAACACACTTATAATAATAAATAATCTCAATTTCTTTTGCAAGTAAAAAAATCATAATTTTTTCGCAAATTACGCTATAAACTTTTCTATATAGAGTTCCTCTTCTTCTACCTTTACCATATGAATCGTTGTTTCCGCTACTCGTATGTTACAATATGAAAGGACACCCTAAGTTGTTTTCGCTACACATACAACTTTCTCCTGTCTTCTATTATAATTTCAAATAAGGATTTACGAAAAAACATAATTCAAGAGGTTTATATCGTAGGTAGCATATGTACATGTTATCCTACCTTATCTCATACACTAGAGTTAGAAAGGATGGTTAAACCATTTGAAAAAACAATATTGGTGGGTTATCGTTACATACATCTTAATGCAGTTATCATCAATTGCTGGATTACCACTTCTCCTGAAAACTGGACTTTATGATAACAGGGGATTTACTAGGGAAGAGAAATTTCAACTTATAACTGGTCACTGGGCAATCATTAGCTTCTTTATTGCATTATGTATCGTACTTTGGTTACTTAGAACAGATATTCGTGATAGACATTTAGATAAAACACGGTCTACTGTCCCAGCTACAATTGGTTGGATTTTTATCGGTTTCTTCTTAGCATTTTTCTCGCAAAGTATTGCTGGTATGATTGAAATGTATGTATTAGGTATTAAACCTGGATCTGAAAATACAGCAAGGCTTATGGATATCGCAAGAACTACTCCTTGGTTCCTTATCGTCATCTCTATAATAGGACCTATTTTGGAAGAAATCGTATTTAGAAAGATTTTATTTGGTACACTTTATAAGAAGTTTAACTTCTTTATTGCCGCTATCATTAGTTCTCTTGTATTTGCGGCGATTCATTTTGATTTTACTCACTTATTGGTATACACTGCTATGGGTCTCGTATTCGCCTTCTTATATGTAAAAACGAAGCGTATTATCGTTCCCATTGCAGCTCATGTTGCAATGAATACATTAGTTGCAATTGCCCAAGTTTTAGTGAGTAACGAACAAATTCAGGAAATGATTAAAGAAGCTGAAAAAATGCAAGGCTTTATCGGAGGATTTTTAGTATGAGAAACTCACCATTGTTCATGGCTGCATTGTACTTCCTTCTAGGATGTATCTTTACACGCTTCGCCATTACGAACGTAACAGATACAATTTGGAATATGTGGACAATACTATTTGCAGTTATGGCAACGATTGATTTTAATTTGGCACTTCGCCTTATCTTAGTTAAATTCACAAAGAAAAAACAATAATAAAACGCAGAGGTCGCTTCCTCTGCGTTTTATTGTGGATAATTCTTCAAAAAGTAAACTAATGTTTGTAACTCTACTGCTAAATCAATATGATGAATTCTTATATTTTCTGACACATTTAAGCGCGCTGGTGTGAAATTCAAAATACCATGCACGTTTGTTTCTGCCAATCTATCGGCTACAGATTGTGCTACTGTAGCGGGTACTGTTAATATTGCCACTTGTATATCAGTTGATAAACGTTCTTCTAATTCATCTAAGTGATATACAGGAATGCCTCCGATTTCTGTTCCAACTTTCTCTTCACTAACATCAAATGCCATTTCAATCTTTGTATTATTGTTTTTCGTGAAATTATAATGTAAGAAAGCGGTCCCTAAATTACCTACTCCAATAAGCGCTACACGTGTTATATCATCTTGATCGAGTGTTTCACGGAAAAATGATAATAAATAATTTACGTTATATCCATATCCTTTTTTCCCTAATGCTCCAAAGTATGAGAAATCTCTTCGAATTGTTGCGGAATCAACCTTTACCGCTTCACTTAATTCGGCTGATGAAACACGTTGCTTACCAGACAAAGATAAGTTTTGGATAAATCGATAGTATAGAGGCAATCTCTTAGCAGTGGCTTGTGGAATTTTCTGTTGCTCCATATAACCTCTCCTCTCTTCCTATCTTTATTCATATGCTTTAATCAAATACAGAAGTTTAGCACTTATTAAATTCCTTGTATAATAGAAAGAAGAAGTATTCTCTCTGTATTTTAAACTATACACTATTTTTAGTATGATTGAGAAATATAAACATGGCAAAGTTAAGAAATTATTTGAGGTGAAAACATTGATTTTATTACAAGTAAACGCGCTTTCGAAATTATACGGTGCAGAAACGATTCTTGCAAACATAAAATTGGAAGTTCAAACGAAAGATCGTATCGCATTAGTCGGGCGAAATGGAGCCGGAAAATCTACATTATTAAAAATAATAGCGGGTGAGCTATCTCATGATGGTGGAGAAATTATAAAACCGAAAGATGTCTCAATTGGATATCTAGCTCAAAATACCGGTTTAGAAACGTCTTTAACAATTTGGGATGAAATGTTAACCGTCTTTACACACTTGCAGCAAATGGAGACAAAACTTCGAAGGTTAGAGCAAGAGATGGGAAAAGAAGAAAACTTTTCAAACGAGGCTACATATGAAAGATTATTAGCTGATTATGATCAATTACAATTAGATTATAAAGATCAAGGTGGCTATCAGTACGAAGCAGATATCCGTTCGATTTTAAGTGGTCTTGGCTTCCCAGTTGAAACGCACCAAACGACGATTTCCACATTAAGCGGTGGACAAAAAACACGATTAGCTCTCGGTAAATTATTATTAACGAAACCAGACCTCCTTATTTTGGACGAGCCTACAAACCATTTAGACATCGAAACATTAACATGGCTTGAACAATATTTACAAGGTTATCCTGGCGCAATATTAATCGTTTCCCATGACCGTTATTTCTTAGATAAACTTGTTACACAAGTATATGAAATTTCGAATAAAGAAAGTAGACGATTTGTTGGTAACTACAGTAAATATTTAGACTTAAAATCAGCACTATACGAGCAAGAAATGAAACGTTATGAAAAACAACAAGATGAAATCGCTAAGCTAGAGGACTTCGTTCAAAAAAATATAGCTCGTGCATCTACGACAAAACGTGCACAAAGCCGTCGTAAACAATTAGACCGTATGGAACTATTAACAAGACCATTAGGTGACTCTAAGTCAGCTTCCTTCCACTTCGATATCGAAAAACAAAGCGGAAATGATGTGTTACAAGTAAAGGATGCAACTATCGGCTATGATAAGGATCCAATTATTGAGCATGTAACAATGCGCTTAACTCGCGGAGATAGCGTTGCTTTAGTTGGTCCAAATGGAATTGGGAAATCCACATTATTAAAATCAATTGTGAATAAGTTACCACTACTACATGGTGATGTTTCTTTCGGATCCAATGTATCTGTTGGTTACTATGATCAAGAACAAGCCAATTTAACATCTTCTAAGCGTGTTTTAAATGAGTTATGGGATGAATATCCACTGCAACCCGAAAAAGAAATCCGCACGATACTAGGTAACTTCTTATTCACAGGAGATGATGTACTAAAACCAGTATCATCTCTTAGTGGTGGACAAAAAGCTCGATTAGCTCTCGCAAAACTTATGATGCAAAAATCGAATTTATTAATTCTCGATGAGCCTACAAACCATCTTGATTTAAATAGTAAAGAGATTTTGGAGAATGCTTTAATTGATTATCCTGGTACCCTTCTCTTTGTATCTCATGACCGCTACTTTATTAATCGTGTAACGACGACCGTTGTTGAGTTATCAACAGAAGGTGCACAGGAATATTTAGGGGACTACGATTACTACGTTGAAAAGAAAAATGAGATGATTGAACGTGCTGAATTTGAACAACAAGAACAGCAAGAAAATCAGACACCTGTTCAAAAAACTGTAGCTCCAGAAAAATTAAATTATCTCGAAGAAAAAGAGCGCAAAAAGTTGGAGCGTCAACGTACTCGAAAAATTGAGGAACTAGAACAAAATATTGTACAATTTGAAGAAGAAATTGCTACGTTAGAAGATCAACTTTGCTTACCAGAAATATATGCAGATTATGAAAAGGCTAGTGAAATTACAACGAAAAAGCAAACACTACAAGAACAACTTGATGCTTGTATGGCAGAATGGGAAGAATTGCATTTATAAGAGTATAAATAAGAAGGATGTCTCATCAGTCGGGATTTTTGACGATGAGACATCCTTCTTATCTTCTAGCCATGGTCAACCTCTATTGCATAAACAATTCGACACGAGGTATCGATTTGCCGACAAAGTTTGACAATATTAACCCCCCTTATAATAAGGGCATATTTCAAAATGTTTTTTAGAGATACCTTCTTCGTTTTTATTTCCCGAAAAAGGATAGATTCAAAGGTCAGACTTCATCTGTTTTATCCACAAGTTTATACACATATCCACCTTTATAAAATAAACATCTAAATAACTTTTCCACATTATCCACAATCAACAAAAAAGTTATCAACATTTTATATACACAATAAAACCCACATTATCAACAGATAATATGGGTTTTATCCACAAGCTGTGGTTAATTTTGTGTATAACTATGCTTCAATATCTAATCCTGGATTTGCATTTAAAGCTAATGTAGCACGTTTTCCTTGTTCATACGCAATTGTACCTGCCGCCGCAATCATAGCTGCATTATCTGTACATAAAGATAGAGGAGGAATAATTAGTTCTACATTTTCTTTTTGTGCAAACTCTGCTTCTAAACGTGCACGAAGTCCTTTATTCGCAGCAACTCCACCAGCAAGAAGCACTTGCTTTACGTTATAAGCATCCGCTGCACGAGATGCTTTCGTTACTAATACGTCAATTACACTCTCTTGGAAACTTGCTGCTAAATCTTCCGGTGCAATTTCTATCCCGCGTTGTTTTGCGTTATGCACAGTGTTGATAACTGCTGATTTCAATCCACTAAAACTGAAATCATACGAATCAGGTTCTAGCCATGCACGAGGTAAATCAATTGTTGGTTCCCCTTCATGTGCAAGACGATCAATATGAGGGCCACCTGGATATGGCATAGATAACGTACGAGCTACTTTATCATATGCCTCCCCTGCTGCATCATCTCGCGTTTCACCAATTACTTCAAATGAACCATGTTCTTTCATATAAACAAGCTCTGTATGTCCACCAGATACAACAAGTGATAGTAATGGGAATTGAACTTCTTTTACTAAGCGGTTCGCATAAATGTGGCCAGCGATATGATGAACACCAACTAGGGGGATATCATGTGCAAATGCCACTGCTTTCGCTGCGTTCACCCCTATTAGAAGCGCTCCTACTAAACCAGGTCCTTCTGTGACAGCAATTGCATCAATATCATCAAATGTGATATTCGCTTCTTTTAACGCTTCTTCTAATACAACTGTAATTTCTTCTACATGATGACGGGACGCAATCTCTGGTACAACTCCGCCAAAACGTTTATGACTTTCAATTTGTGATGCAACAACATTCGCAATAATTTCCGTTCCATTTTTAACAACCGCTACTGCTGTTTCATCACAACTTGTTTCAATACCAAGTATAATCGTATTTTTTTCCATTATATATTCACCCACATTACGAGACCATCTTCCTGATTGTCTGCATAGTATCGTTTACGAATTCCACCATTTTGAAATCCGTATTTTCTGTATAACTGTTTTGCTACTTCATTTGATACACGTACTTCAAGTGTCATCGTTTTTACACCTAGAGTTTTCGCCTCGGAAATAACTTCTTTTAATAAAGCATCTCCTAGCTTTTGACCTCTGTATTCTGGCAAAATAGCTATATTTGTTATATGTGATTCATCAATAATTATCCACAATCCACAATACCCAATTACACGACCATCTTTTTCTAGCACAACATAATGTGCATGTTCATTCATCGTTAACTCACGGTGAAAGGCATCTGCAGTCCAAGGAGTTGAAAAAGATGCTTCTTCAATGGCTACAATTTGAGCAATATCATCAAGTTCCATCTTTCTAAATATCATATCCATCCTCTGCAAGCTCCTACTTGTTTTGACTTTCTAACCACTTTGTTTCAGCTTCAGCTAAACGAAGGTAACTAGGAACAAATGAATGTACATCCTGTTCTTCTTTTTGTAATCCTAAGAACGCTAGCTCACTTGGTCTTGGGTTATTTTTAGTGAAAGGAGCAAAGACAGCTTGATTGCCTAAATGTTCGATAATTGTTTCTTTGTGTAGTTTCACATCGTTACCAATAAATAAAACAGGCTTTCCTTTATCTTTTAACATTTGCAACCAGTCTACAATAAGGATGATTCGGTCTTCCTCTATAGAAGTTAAATCCTCTCCTTCATATGTATATAAGCCAGTATAAATTTGTCCACGTCTTCCATCGAATAAAGGACAGATTAACCCATCAAAATTAGCTCCGTTTGCAGCCACTACTTCTAAACTTGATACACCTACAATTGGTATTTGAAGTGACCAAGCTAATGTTTTGGCAGCTGTCACACCTATACGAACACCTGTATATGACCCTGGTCCAGCAGCTGCAACTATTTTAGTTAATTCTTTTGGTTTTACACCGCATTCTTTTAACAGTTGTTCTACAGCTGGCATAAGACGCACAGAATGATTTTTTGTTAAATTTGTAATGATTTCCCCAATTACGTTTCCTTCTTCAATAAGGGATACACCCATTACATAATTTGAAGTATCAATTGCTAGTACTTTCATCTTGTAATAGCTCCTCACATAATCTAATATAGCGATCTCCAATCGGCTCGAGTACAATGTTTCTTGTGTCATCTCCAGCATGGAATAAACTAATTTGTAGCTTCTCATTTGGTAAATATGCTTCTATTAAATGAGCCCATTCTACTACCGTAATTCCTTCACCGTAGAAATACTCATCAAAACCTAAGTCTTCTTCACTTTCTGCTAAGCGATACACGTCCATATGATATAGCGGTAATCTCCCTTTATATTCTTTAATAATATTAAAGGTAGGGCTATTTACAACTCTTTTCACTCCAAGACCTTTTGCTAGTCCCTTTGTAAAAGTCGTCTTACCAGCCCCTAGATCTCCTTCTAAAATAATTACATCTTGTGCCTGAGCAAGTTCACCAAGTTTTTCTGATAATCTTTGTGTTTCCTCAGATGATTTTGTTGTTATTTCATATTTACTCACAGACTTCACCTACTTTACTCACAATGTTCTCTGCTCTTTATTATACAGGTTTTGAATATATAAAAAAGTCCTTAGGAGTTTTCCTAAGGATAGTTTGACTGTCTTTATTAGTTTTTTGTTAAAACAAATAAAAAAATACGAAACAACATGTTTCGTTCTTTTCTTTATATAAAATGGCGGTCCCGACCGGGGTCGAACCGGCGATCTCCTGCGTGACAGGCAGGCATGTTAACCACTACACCACGG
>NZ_JAQFUY010000057.1:0-15639 GCF_027716745.1 Bacillus cereus group sp. Bc010 | reverse complement strand
AGAAATAGACGTCGCCTTTGGTAGCAAGAATCCCACTGACGTTAGTCAGCTTGCGGCTTTAGCCGTGGGAGTGTCAAGAGAACATTTACCTTCTATGAAAACAAAGACGCTTATTATATGCGGAAGATACGATGTGCAGTGCCCGATTCAGTATTCTATCGAGATGCATGAGGGCATACGTAATTCTATTTTTGTGACATTTGAAGAGAGTAACCATTATCCCTTTTTGGAAGAAGCTGATCAGTTTACTTCTACTACTCGAACATTTTATAAATTGTTACATCAGTACCGTTATTATTAAGAAAAGCTCACAGTCTCTATAAGACTATGAGCTTTTTTCAAAAGAAGTATTTCAACTAGTAACAATTAAAAGAAGAACACAAAAAGTCACTAAACCTAAATCAATGAATATCGACTTTTTATCTCCTTCTTTTATACTCATCATAAAACTAGAAATTATTTTAATTCCAAAAAAGACCATCATAAATAACCCACCGAAATGATCATTTGTAGGGTCTTCATCATAAAACATTTGTATTGCACCGATAATTAATAAAATAAGTATGATATTAGTTCCGATTTTTAAAGCCTTGTGTGATTTATTATCTTTTAATATATCCCCCAAAATGTTGCACGCCCTCTCAAACTATCTTGTGTGTTGGCACAGATGTTTTATCCCCTTTTACATTTTAACATAAATTACCTTATATATACTTTTACTTACAGCTATAGACATGCACGGCAATGATAATGTTCCCTCCATTGCAACGTGCTCATAACTTTGAAGAGATAGAAAAGATTTTGCTAGAAGGACATAAGTAAAAAGCTAATTTTTGCCTTCCTCCCCCGCTCTATGCTACATTTAACCCGTTATATCAATATGAATAGGGTGGGATTACATATGAACAAACCTAAAATTGGGATGATTGGACTTGGAAGTATCGCACAAAAAGCCTATCTTCCAACACTTACAAAAGAAACAGATTGGAATTTTGTAGGGGCTTTTACACCTAATGCAGAGAAAAGGAAACAAGTTTGCCAGCAATACCGCATACAAGACTTCCATTCTATTGAAACGTTAGCTTCAGAATGCAATGCAATCTTCGTTCATAGTTCAACTGCATCGCATTATGAAATCGTTTCTGAACTTCTGAAAAAAGGAATCGATGTTTATGTTGATAAGCCGCTAGCTGCTACAGTAGAACAAGCTGAGAAACTAGTTGAGTTGAGCGAAAAGTATAACCGAAAGTTAATGGTTGGATTTAATCGCCGCTTCGTTCCTATGTATGTTGCGGCAAAAGAGCAAGCTCATAATATTTCATGGATTCGAATTGAAAAGCATCGTACAAATAAAGTCGGGCCATATACGTACGACTTTACGATGTTAGATGATTACTTACATATTGTAGATACTGCTCGCTGGTTAGCTAACGATGAGCTTAACGTCGTTCATAATATGATGCAAATCAATGAAAAGAATGAACTTCTTTACGGACATCATACATATACAACTGCAAATGGAATGTTACTTTCTACCGCAATGCACCGCCATGCCGGTACAAATTTAGAACAAATTGAACTTGTCACAGCAGGAAAAATCATTCGCGTAAAAAACATGAACACATTTGAAGTTGAGCAAGAAAATACAGTTTCTCAAATTGGTTCCCCATCATGGGATACGACGTTAAAACAACGTGGTTTTGAAGATGCTGTTCATCATTTTATTGCATGTGTACAAGGAGATACAAAGCCTGTTGTAGATGGATTAGAAGGATTAAAAACGCAGCAAATGTTGCAATCTCTTCTGAATGATGTAAACAAAAATTAAAACGGATACATTTTTCAGAATTTACTTTCATTCCCATTTCCTCTTTATTTCTCACGCAAATTTCTATAGAATATGTTGATAGGAATTATAAATTTCATAATGAATCGTGGAAAGGATGGGATTAACACATGTGGAACGAGTTTAAAAAGTTCGCTTTCAAAGGGAATGTCGTTGATTTAGCTGTCGGGGTTGTAATCGGTGCGGCATTCGGTAAAATCGTTAGTTCTTTAGTAAAAGATATTATTACACCATTACTTGGTATGGTATTAGGTGGCGTTGACTTTACAAGTTTACACTTTGGATACGGTAAATCTGCTGTTATGTATGGTAACTTTATCCAAACAATTTTTGATTTCTTAATTATTGCAGCTTCTATCTTTATGTTTGTTAAAGTGTTCAACAAACTAACATCTAAAAAAGAAGAAGAAAAAGAGGAAGAAATTCCAGAACCAACAAAAGAAGAAGTTCTTCTTAGCGAAATTCGCGACTTATTAAAACAACAAAACTCTTCTAAAGATAGAGCATAATTGAACGGATAAAAAGGCATGTCCCATCGGGACATGCCTTTTCTATATGCTATAACGTTTCCGAATTCATATGAATAAATAAAATAATACCAGCAACCATAAGTACCATAATACTACTTGCAAATAGTGTAATACCGATAAACATTAAACTTGTGCTCATATCCACTGATACACTTTCAATAAAAATAGAAATTACATACGTGATAAGGGCAATTCCTGCAAGAATACTTCCTGGAACAAATCGCTTTAAACCATTTTGTTTTAACGTCATATATGCAAAAATAGCAGTCATACAAAGCGTAATTATCCAAAGAACGATCATCTCTTCTCCCCCCTCACAAGCCTTTTCTTTCTATTATACATGACATTGCCCTATAATAGTTAAATTTGCACTTATGTGACATATAACAAGGAATTATACAGTCATATAGAGAAGTCTCCCAAATAAGCTATAGAACTCGGGAGGATTTCAATTGGAAGATGATATTGTAGGATACTTTAAACAAGTAGAGCGATATGATTATATTACAATTGACTTAGACAAAAAGTTTTTTTATATCGAAATTGTACAACTAGAAACAAATAGAACTTTGCTAAAAATATCACTTAATTTAGAAAAAGATGAAACTATTATTGCTGGCAATGTGAAACAATATGACCCTTCTAGGTTAGAGAGTTTGATACAAAGCTTTAAACACACTGCACAAATATGCCTTGAACATCATTTACGAAGTCCTGAAGAACTTTTTGCATTTTGGAAAAAGAATTAATCTCCCTTTTTAAAAAAATGGTTATTTTTCCTATTAATTGATATAATTATCATATACAAATATTCTTTATAAGGGAGTGTTCATAATGATCTGGATTTCACTAATCGTATTAGCCTATTTCATCATTCTCGTCCCAATACAGTATAACTACATTAAAATACTCAAAGAAAAACAGAAGAAAATGAATATGTCACAAAACGAACTATATGACAACATGTCTTATGAAGAATCCCAAATACATTACCATTATCAAAGTAACGTATTTACAATACCTGCTTCGCTTGTCGCAAGTATTATTTATAAAGTGAAACATGCAGCATAATATGTACGCTGTAAAATTATTGTTTGAATCTGTTCATTCTGGTGAGCCTGATCCTCCAAAAATTGATAAGGATTATGAAAAAAAGGATTGTGATACACTTTTTGAAGAAAGTATTATTCTTGTTAAGGCACACAGCTTGGAAGAGGCCCATGCACTAGGTGAACAAATCGCTATACATTCTGAGCATACGTACGATAATATGTACGGTGAGCAAATAACGTGGACGTTTCGAAAAGTATTGCATGTGTTTGAATTAGACGATACACCATTTGAAACGGGAAAAGAATTATACGCAAGATTTTTACAAGTTAAGAAAAATGAAACAGTGGATACAGTCTTACAAAAATACTATCCTGAATACGAATAAAAGCTCACAGCAATCGCTGTGAGCTTTTTTATACTTACTTCGTTGAATCTCTAAATTGGATACGGTGAGGTAAGATAACAGTGTGATCTTCCACTTTTTCTTTGTTCATATACTTTGTTAATAGACGCATTGCTACTGCACCGATATCATACATCGGTTGTACAACTGTTGAAAGTTGTGGACGAACCATTAATGCAAGGCGTGTATTATCGAAACCAAGTACTTCTACATCAGTTGGTACATTTAATCCAGCATCTTGTGCTGCGTGAATTACACCTAGTGCCATTTCGTCAGAAGATACGAAGATCGCTGTTGGCTTTTCATCAAGGCCCCAAAGCTTTTCGAATGCTTCGATACCTGAATCATATGTGTAATCTCCATCGATTACAAGATTTTCATCATATGAAATACCTGCTTCTTCTAAAGCTTTTTTATAACCTTGTAACTTCTTCGCGCTTCCCGCTTTATCAATGAAAGGACCAGAGACGAAACCGATACGCTTATGTCCTTGTTCAATAAAGTGCTTCATTGCGTCGTAAGCCGCTTGTGTATAATCAATGTTTACTGATGGCGTTTCATTTTGCTCATCAAATGACGCTGCTAATACGATTGGTACTGGAGACTTTTTAAATTCTTCAACGTGAATATCTGTAATATCTTCACCCATGAAAACAATTCCGTCCACTTGTTTTCCAAGCATCGTATTTAATAAATGGAACTCTTTCTCTTTGTTTTGGTCAGAGTTACTTAAAATGATGTTATATTTGTACATTGTTGCGATATCTTCAATTCCACGAGCAAGTTCTGCATAAAACGTATTTGAGATATCAGGAATAATAACACCTACTGTAGTTGTCTTTTTACTTGCTAGTCCACGTGCTACCGCATTTGGGCGGTATCCTAAACGATCAATTGCTTCTAATACTTTCTTTCTTGTTGTAGGCTTTACATTTGGATTACCGTTCACAACGCGTGATACGGTAGCCATTGAAACGTTCGCTTCACGCGCTACATCATATATTGTTACGTTCATCTCATCGCACACTCCTTCTATTTTTGTTATCTATTTTTATGTATCGGTTACTTGAATGAAAAAAAGACATCAACTCTATTTGCAGATGCCACCAATCGTCCCGAGTTCTTCCTTTTACTAATGATACGATAAAAACGCAGGCTCATACAATATTTTCCCGCAAAAGTTTCGAAAAAATTCGCTTCTTTTCTCGTATTTTCGTATTTTTTATGAAAAAAAGGGCATTTTTTGTAAAAATATAGATGTTTCATAAGTAGAAACCTTATTTTAAGCAGTACGATAGTACATGAAATTTATATCAGCGATTTTTTAAATATATCGACCGCAACTCGAAATATATCAGCGATTTTCCAAATATATCGACCGCAACTTAAAATATATCAGCGATTTTCCAAATATATCGACTTACCAACAAAAATCGACAATGATAGGCATGTGACGCGCTGGACCTAGAATTACTCCACAATTGGCAATAGAAGATCACATCCCCCTGTAGAATACGTTACATCGACAATGCAAGGGGTAAATAGGTTTCTTTCTTTGAAATCAGTACAGCAGAAATATGAAGCATATTACGCGTCGCTCCGTCCCATCGTCCCCTTTCATTTACAGTAAAAAAAGACAGTTTAAACACTGTCTTTTTTTACAAGAAGGAAACAAACGGTTTATCGCTGTTTTTCTCTTTTATAACAATTGCCTCAATTTTATTCTCGGACTTTATCTGCAATTGTACTTTTGCATCTTTTGGTAATTGGTCTAACATACTTTGAGCGGCGAGTTGAGTAAGAGCCATTAATTCTGTTTTACCGTTATATTTAATAACAATATCCATATTTAATGTATCCATTTGATTTTTCTTATAAGAAACTTTAGCATTTACTGGGATAAAGTCTCCAGGAGAAAAACCTTTCATTGCCTCAGCAAATTTATTTATTTTTTCATTATCTTCTCCATGCACTTGTGTAAATTCGTCAGAAGGATATGAATACGCTTTTTCTTCAATCGCATTCCAATTTCCAAGGTTCGTATCATTCTTTTGAACGGTAGCACTAGCAATATACGTGCCATTTTTTAAAGAACTTGTACTTTCTTGCTTAAAGATAGCAAACGTAATTGGGGATTTATTATACTTGCCATTTTTATGAATAGCTTCTATAAGTTGTCCAGCCACTTCAGTTCCTTTAGAAAGCGCTTCTTCATTTGATACACTTGACGACATTGCTAACCCAATCACAACGCCAGATAAACTTAATTCATTTGAATTCTGCTTCCCGAAATAGTCTTGTTCTATAATATTTGTCAAAACGGGTGCTTCTACTTTTGCGACTAGTTCATCAACTAACTTCTCAGGAACATACTGATTTAATTGAAGCACATGGTTTTCTGTATCAAATTGCTCTTTTGCAATATTCATTAAACCATTTTCATACTCTGCTAAATCTAATTTAGAATTTGTTTTTACATTAGCTGTATTTATAACCTTTTGTTCTTTTAAAGGAATTACAGTTCTATAATAATCTTTAGAAACAGCAGTTCTCGGAATCATGCTTTTTTCTTTCGTATCTTTCTGTATAACTTCATCCTTCTTACTAATCGTATCATTACTACAAGCTCCTAGTAATAAACTTACGACTGCGAAAGATAATGCCATTTTCTTCATTACTTAAAACCTACTTTCAACAATCTAGTTATTTAGTTTGAACTATTAACAGTTTACCATTAAATATATTTCAACAAAAACAAAAAAAAGAAGCAAGCACCTTTCGCTTGCTTCTTTTTACTTAATATTCTCTTCTAAAACATCTTTTTTAATGTTCCAATGAGACGTATTCCATACTACCATCCCATCTTTTATGTATAACACTTGCGGAGATTCATGTTTCATGCTGTACTGTTCTGCAACACGATTCGAAACATCTCTCGCATCTTGTACGTATAAGTAATACGCTGGTACCGCTCTTTCTTCACTACAATAAGCTTGAAATTCTGTATAGGCACCATGACTAATCGGGCATGTCGTACTATGTTTAAAAAGAACATAAGGCTCGTTTTTTTCTATTAATACTTCGAGCTCTTCAATTGTTTCAAGTTTTGTCATATTCATTACGATTCACCTCTCATACGAAGTCTAGAGCGCTTCTCTTTCTTTTCAGCTTTTTTCTCAAGTCTTTCTAATTTACGCTCTTCTTTTTCAACCTTTTTCTCTTGTCTTGTCGCACGATAATGATTGTATACTTCAATTGCTGCACTACTCCACTGTACAACTTGCGCTACTTTATCTGCATTATTTTCAATTTCGTCCGTAACAGACTCTGATACATTACGAAGTTTCGTATTTAAGGAATGGATTGTCGTTCCAATTCCATCTACACCCGATACTACTTTATTTAATGATTGTGACTTCTGTTGAATGTCATCAGCTAACGCATTTGTTTTATGTAATAATTGCTCCGTCTCTACGCTAATTCCTTGCATTTGCTTTTCTAAACCTTCTAACGTGCTTGCAACGTTTTCTAACGTCTTCTGAACCAATAACAACGTTCTGCATACATACACTACTAATACAGCGAAAGCAACCGCGATAATAGCCGCACTTACATATAAAAGAACTTGCATTTCATCACTTCCTTTATCTTTTTCATACTTTCTCCTATTATACAATCATTTTCCGTTTCGTTCTAATCCCTATCTTTTCATTAGAATTTTCATACTTATTCGTTAACTTTAACATAAATGATTCAACAAATTCCACTAAGTAGGTTACAATAGGAGAGGATACATAATTAGTAGGGAGGCTTTACATATGAAAGATCCACGTATTGAAAAGTTAGCATACAATTTAATTAACTACTCTATTCGCTTACAAAAAGGCGAAAAAGTATTAATTGAAAACTTTGGCTTACAAAAAGAACTTGTAACTGCACTTGTAAAAGAAGCATATGCAGCTGGTGGTTTCCCATTCGTTTCTTTAAAAGATCATCAAGTAGATCGCTCTTTATTAATGGGTGCTACTGAAGAACATTTTGAACAAATCGCTGCATATGAAGCAAGCGTAATGAAAGATATGGACGCTTATATCGGTCTTCGCTCTGGCGATAACATTAACGAACAAGCTGACGTGCCAAGTGAAAGAATGCAAATTCATGGTCAAACAGTTGGTAAGAAAGTTCATAGAGACATTCGCGTTCCAAAAACACGCTGGGTTGTTCTTCGCTACCCAAATGCTTCTATGGCGCAGCTTGCTAAAATGAGCACAGAAGCTTTCGAAGACTTCTACTTCGAAGTTTGTAACTTAGACTACGGTAAAATGGATAAGGCGATGGATAGCCTTGTTACATTAATGAATAAAACAGATAAAGTGCGCCTAACTGGTCCTGGAACTGACTTAACATTCTCTATTAAAGACATTCCAGCAATTAAATGCTCAGGTCATTTAAACATTCCAGACGGTGAAGTATACTCTGCACCAGTTCGTGATTCTGTTAACGGTACAGTTTCTTACAACACGCCATCTCCTTACAACGGTTATACATTTGAAAATGTACAACTTAAGTTCGAGAACGGCCAAATCGTTGAAGCAACTGCAAACGATACAGAGCGCATTAACAAAATCTTCGATACAGACGAAGGCGCACGCTACGTTGGTGAGTTCGCAATCGGCGTAAACCCATACATCTTACATCCAATGGGAGACATCCTATTCGATGAAAAAATCGATGGCAGCTTCCACTTCACTCCTGGACAAGCTTACGACGATGCATGGAACGGCAATAACTCGAACATTCACTGGGATTTAGTGTGCATCCAACGTCCTGAATACGGCGGCGGCGAAATTTACTTCGACGACGTACTAATCCGTAAAGACGGACGATTCGTTGTACCTGAATTAGAAGCTTTAAACCCAGAGAACTTAAAATAATGAAAAACGCTCGGGATTTTTTCCGAGCGTTTTTTTAATACTTTAATAAGTCTTTCGCCACATCTTCTGGCACTTTAAAACTCATTTTCTTATTTTTCATTTCAACTTCAACATACGGGACATCTTTATATACTGTCATCGTACCAATTTCATGTAATTCCTTTTTATCTTTACTCGACTCCGATAATTTTGTTGTACCTTCTTGATACATTTTAAATGTTTTCCCTTGCGGAGTATCTAAAGGAGCCGACTGCATTTCCCACTTATTCATTTTCATGACTTCAAACAGCTTTTCAATTTCTTTCTTATCGGTAATTACTTTCTTTTCACTTGAATCAGTAAGTGATTCAATTTCAACTTTTTGTGCCTTTTCTAAGTTTAGATTCGTCTTTTCCTTCTTCGTACTACATCCTAGTAAAAGAAAAGATGCGGTTAGCAGAAATACAAATAACATAAGGACTTTTTTCATTTCTAATTCTCCTAACTATATAGAGCTACTTTTCTCGCCTTTCGTTTGCTGAAAATGAAAATAATATAAAAGCACCACTGCGATAGTACCTATTAATATTGGTACATATAAAGGCAGATCCCATTTCATATATCCCCTAGTGCAAATAACAATCACCAGCAATATTTCCAAACAAAACAAAGGTTTTACATATTTCATTTCTTACCTGTCATTTCTATTTTCACATGTGGGTTCTCTTTCTCGATAAGCGCCAAGAATTCAGTCATATGTTGCGGCATCGCCACCATATGTACTTTATACGCATTCGTCGTAATTTCTAGAGACTTCCCAACTTGACGAATGATTCTTATCTCTTTCAATACGATATCATCATTTAAAATACCGTACTTTAATACACCATTTTCTACTTTATGCTTTTTAATAAATACTTCCCAAACGAGTGGTACATTTACAAGGAAGCATAAACCCATTCCAATTAACGCTGTCATCCACTGCTCTTTATTTGTGACAATCATGACAAGTGGATACACAAACATAAAAGCTAACGTGAGACAAACGAAAATGACTACTGACTTACTTCTTTGAATCGGAAAATTCATATACGCACCCCCTAACCTAAATTATACCACTTTTTCCATTTTAGTAATAAAAAAAGGCCATTTCTACATGACCTTCTTAAACAATATATCTATAAAATTTCTTATCCACCTGCAACACTGGAAAACTTTTTGGCAACTCATCTATACTCACACTTTGAAAACCATTCTTTTCATAAAAGCGATGTGCTGCTAAAAATTTAACTGTCGTTCCTAAGTAAATATCTTTCAGCTTTTTATTCTCAGCCCACAAAATTGCTGTTTGGAGCAACTGATGTGATGCGCCCCACTCTTTTCCGCGAAATTCTTTTTTTACGAACATTTTTCTTAACGCTACTTGATGATTCCCAATATCTAATAAAGCTACTGTTCCAACTACTTTACCATCATAAATTGCTACCCAAAAGTTGCCATGATTCCTTTGATAAAATGTTTCTATTTCAAGCAGGTCCGGCTGCTCTTCTTTCGTAATGGGAACATTGTACTCTTTTTGCTGAATATGAACGATAAGATCTACTACTTCATCTTGAAACGTACTTTCATACGGAATAATGCGTATCTTCCCGTTCATCGAATCTCCTTCCACTCTGAAGCTAGTAAACTATATACTGCGACATCATGAAAATGATCGTATAACCATTCTTCATCTCTTAAAACACCATCTAACTTAAACCCTAAACGTTCTGGAATAGCGCGACTTTTCACATTTTCAATACCGCATCTAATTTCCATTTTATTCAATTTTAAATTCTCAAATGCATAGTGAAGTACAGCCTTCACGCTACGCGTCATAATACCTTTCCCACCAGCATCTTCTGCAAGATAATATCCGAGACTTGCCGCTTTCTTCCCCCAGCTCACTGGATGAATACCTACCATCCCAACGAGCTTTCCTTTATAACGTATGCCACTTTCAAAACCGTCTCCCTCTGCAAACTTCTTTAACCACATCGGACAAATCTCATTATAAGCATCAGCAGATTTCGTCCCATCTACCCAAGGAAGCCATCTTCTTAAATGGTTACGGTTTTGATCTATTAATTGATATAATTCCTCTTTATGATGCTTCTCTAATAATTGTAATTCGATTTCGTCGTCTACCCGGAGTGTGAACATGTTTTTTAGCTCCCCTTTTTATTTTTCTTATTATTCTAACACTTCTAAATAGAAAATGCCCATCTAATATATCAACGATTTTTAAAATATATCGACGATTCGACAACATTACTACACCCTACAACACAACAAAAAAAGACGCACAGCTAAGCTATGCGTCTTTTTTATTACTTCTCTGCAACTTGAACTTCTTTTACGTAAGCTGCTTCGAATTTTTGGATGTCTCCTGCTCCCATGAAAATGAGAACACCGTTTTTATGTTTCTTTAATACATCCGTTGTTGTATCTGTAATTAATTCTGCACCGTCAATACGCTTTTGCAGATCTTCGATTGTTAATTCACCTTTGTTTTCGCGCGCTGATCCGAAAATATCACATAAGTATACTTGGTCAGCTTTGCTTAGGCTTTCCGCGAACTCATCTAAGAACTTTTCTGTACGTGAGAATGTGTGTGGCTGGAATACAGCGACAATTTCACGCTCTGGATGTTTTTGACGAGCTGCTTCAATCGTTGCATTAATTTCTGTCGGATGGTGTGCGTAGTCATCAATAATAACTTGCTCTCCCATTGGCTTTTCATTAAAGCGACGTTTTACGCCTTCAAAAGTTGTTAGCTGATGCTTAACTGCTTCTACATCAACATTTTCATAATGGCAAAGCGCGATTACTGCTAATGCATTTAATACGCTGTGGTTGCCGTATCCTGTAATTTTGAATGTGTCATAGTACGTATTACGAACGAATACATCGAAAATAGTACCATCTGTTCTCTTTTGAATGTTACGTGCTTGGAAATCATTATCTTCTCCAAATCCATAGAAAATAACAGGTACTTTCGCTTGAATTTTTTGAAGTTCTTCATCATCTCCACATGCAATAATGCCTTTTTTCACTTGCAATGCCATCTCTTGGAATGCACTGAATACATCATTGATATCTGTGAAATAATCCGGATGATCAAAATCAATGTTTGTCATAATCGCATAGTCTGGATTGTAAGACAAGAAATGACGACGATACTCACAAGCTTCAAATACAAAATACTTACTATTTTCTACCCCATGCCCTGTTCCATCTCCAATAAGGTAAGATGTAGGGTGTGCACCTTGCATTACATGGGCTAACAAACCAGTTGTTGATGTTTTTCCATGTGCACCAGTTACAGCAACACTTGTGTATTGATTCATAAGGTCACCTAAGAAGTGATGGTAACGATGTACTGGGATATTTAATTCTTTTGCTGCTACGATTTCTTCATGCGTATCAGGAAATGCATTTCCTGCAATAATCACTTGTCCTTCTTTTACATTACTTTTATCAAAAGGAAGAATCGAGATACTACGCTTTTCCAACGCTGTTTGTGTAAAGAAACGCTTTTCATAATCAGACCCTTGAACAGTATGCTTCATGTCATGAAGAATTTGCGCTAATGAACTCATTCCTGTTCCTTTAATTCCTACAAAATGGTAAACTGTCATCTTAAAGAACCTCCAACATTTCGAACTAATACAACGGCCTATCTATAAGACAGTATATGAATCTTTTCTTATTTTGGTAATCATCATACATTTTTGATGTAGTGAAGTTATTCTTCCCTTCACTTATCAGGATAAACTCGTACGTACTTCTTTTTTATGTCCATAACAAATCCATTATAGCAAAAAAGAAGCCGCTATACTATGATAACAGAAAAACTGATAGGGTCAATCACCTATCAGTTTTTCTCTCTTTTACATATCTTCTCTTTTTTCTAATTGAACACGCTCTAAACGTGGGTTTGGACGATATTTACGACCAGCTTTCGCTTCTGGTTTTCCATTTAATTCTACATTATCACCAGTAAAGCCAATATTCATTTTTAATAAGCTACTTCCTACTCCGTATATATCAACAGGTACGTTTTGAGCTTCAAATTCACGAATACGCTTCTCATCAAATCCACCAGTTACAACGATGTCTACATGCTGGAATCCTTCTTCATCAAGTGCTTTACGAAGTGCGAATACGAGCGATGGGTTTACACCACGTGGATCAAATGTTCCAAGTACTTCTGGGTGGCGAATGAAGTATTGATCAATCATCGTGCGGGACGTATCTACACGTACACCTTTTAATGTTGATCCAAATTCACGCGCTACACGAAGTGCATCTGTAATAACATCATTGTTGTAATCAATTAATACAACTAATTCGTCTTCTGGGAATTTCTTATGATATGCTTTTGCTGCTTCCACAACATCACCATTAAACATTTGAATTAATGCGTGAGGCATCGTCCCCATACCACTTTTGCCCCACCATTCATTCATCGCATGCGTCGCTTGTGCGCTCATACCTCCGATGTATGCTGCATAACCGTCACCAGCTTGTTGTGTATAATGATCATCACGATCTCCCATGAAAATAACTGGTTTTTCTTTATCTACGCTACGCGCAGCTTGGACAACGTTATATACGTTTGTCGCAACCGATGTACGACGAGCTAAAATCCCATCAATGACACCTTCTAAAAATCCGAAATTTTCATAAGGACCATGAATTGTTAACACTGTTTCAAATGGACTAATTTTATCGCCATCTTTTAAAGAGTTAATTTCAAGTTCCTCAGGATTTTTAGCGAATGTTTGTAGCAATGCAATGACTTCATCTGTTCCGCAAAGAACTGCATTTTCCTTTTGGAAAAATTGCATCGTTACAACACTTTTCGGGCGAAATTCTTCGATGATTTCTCTAGTCTTTAAAAAGTAAACGGCAGAGAACCAACCTTCTCCAACGCGTTCGTCAAATTTAAATGTTTTATTTGTTAGTCTATTTATTTCACCTTTTAATTTTAATTCAATTTCTTTCATGTCGCTTTACTCCCTACTTTACTATCCAACATTTTCTCTTAGTATACAGCAAAACCGTTTACTATACATTTGTTTCCTGCATAGCGGCAAATTCATCCTCAGAAATAAGGACATCTCTTGGCTTCGTTCCTCTACCTTCAGAAATAATTCCTTGCGATTCCATCTCTTCAATGAGACGTGCCGCGCGATTATAACCGATGCGGAATTTTCGCTGTACAGAAGATGTGGACGCTCCCCCTTGTTCTACAACAAATTGACATGCATCAAGGAACAATTCGTCTTCCGACTCAGCCTGTTCTGTTTTCGCTAATAAATCCTCTTGCTTAAATAAGTAATTCGGTTTCATTTGCTTTTTCACATGATCAACTGTCTTTTCAATCTCATCATCCGATACATATACACCTTGTACACGAACTGGCTTAGATGTACCGTTCCCTAAGAATAACATATCACCACGGCCAAGTAATTTCTCCGCGCCCCCAATATCAATAATCGTACGCGAATCAACTTGAGATGATACAGTAAACGCAATACGCGTTGGAATGTTTGACTTAATTAAACCTGTAATAACATCTACAGATGGACGCTGCGTCGCTACTAATAAATGAATACCACAAGCACGTGCCTTTTGCGCAATACGACAAATTGCTTCCTCAACATCACCAGGTGCTACCATCATTAAGTCGGCTAACTCGTCAATGACAATAACGATATAAGGCAATGTCTCTCCCGGAATTTCTCGCTCACTTACAATCGTATTGTAACGAGTTAAATCACGAGCTCCTGCGTGCGCAAATAATTCATAACGGCGCTCCATTTCTTCAACTGCCCATTTTAATGCAGCTGTCGCTGCTTTTACATCCGTAATAACAGGTGCTACAAGATGTGGAACAGAATTGTATGGTGCAAGCTCAACCATCTTCGGATCGATTAACATTAACTTCACTTCATGCGGTTTCGCTTTATATAAAATGCTCGTTAAAATGGCGTTAATACACACACTTTTACCAGAACCTGTTGCACCCGCAATAAGTCCGTGTGGCATTTTTCGAATATCCGTTACAATTGGATCACCTGAAATATCAAGTCCAAGCGCAACTGTAAGCGGTGATTCGCTCTTTGTAAACACAGGACTTCTTAAAATTTCACGAAGAAATACTGGCTTGCTTTCTTTATTTGGAACTTCGATTCCAATCGCACTCTTCCCTGGAATCGGTGCTTCAATACGAATATCTTTTGCCGCTAAACTTAGCTTAATATCATCACTTAAGTTTGTAATTTTATTTACTTTCACACCTGGATCTGGCTGTACCTCAAAACGAGTTACTGCTGGACCTTGCGATACATTAATAACATGTGCGCCAACGTGGAAATTATTAAACGTTGTATCTAATAATTCTTTCTGTTCTTCCAACCATTCCGTATTATCTAACGCTGCTTGCTGCGGAATCGATAGCAATGTTAACGACGGAATCGTATACGTCGGTGGTGTTTGCAATACATTTCGCACATCATTCTCTCTTTGATTTACAACATATGCTTTCTCTTCTACTTCCGTACTTGAAATTGGCTTTTGTACTTGTTGAGATTCTACTACCACTTGCTGCACTGGGCGTTCTTCTACTTGTGGTTCTACTACTACTTGTTGCATTGGTTGTTCTTCTGTTTGTGGCTCTACTACTACTTGTTGCATTGGTTGTTCTTCCACTTGTGGTTCTACCACTACTTGCTGCATTGGTTGTTCTTCCACTTGTGGTTCTACTGCCACTTGCTGCATTGGTTGTTCTTCCACTTGTGGTTCTACTGCCACTTGCTGCATTGGTTGTTCTTCCACTTGTGGTTC
>NZ_JAQFUY010000056.1:0-15725 GCF_027716745.1 Bacillus cereus group sp. Bc010 | reverse complement strand
GGCGTCACATCCACATTTTATAGTATATGTATCGAAGTTGTTCCTCCCTAATTTATAAGACATTCCCCAGTGTCTTGAACAACTTCCATCCCTAATTAAATTGACATAAATTGTCCCCTTCCCTAGACCATCCTGTGTGATGGTCTATTTTGTTTTCTAAATAGTTTATTTAGCTTTTTCTGCTTACTTTCGTAAAAGCAATCTATATTTAAATAGATACTTTTCATGCAAAATATTCAGAAAATATTGTCAAAATAGGTAGTTTTTCGGTACAATTAATGTAGAAAGTAATTTCACAAAAATAAGGAGGGGGTTTTATTGAAACAAACAAAAGCAATCTTAATTGCATTATTTCTCGGTTTAGTTGTCGGACTCACTTTAAATTTAGCTGCACCATCCATTTTTGAACCATTAAATCAATATGTGTTCAATCCACTTGGTCAATTGTTTATTCGCCTCATTAAAATGCTAGTTGTCCCTGTTGTATTCATTTCTATCGTACTTGGAGCTGCTGGTCTTGGGGACCCGAAGCAACTTGGAAGAATCGGTTTAAAATCAATTTCATTCTTTCTTGTAACTACAGCCGTTGCCATCTCTATTGCAGTTACATTTGCACTGATTATACAACCAGGATCTGGTGGTAATTTTAAAACCGAAGGGCTTAAATATGAAGGTGCAAAAACCGAAACATCTTTCGTCGATACATTGCTAAATATCGTACCAGATAACCCAGCAAAAGCGATGGCTGATGGAAACATGTTACAAATTATTGCCTTTGCCGTATTAATTGGACTTGGTATAGCTATTTTAGGAAAACGTGTCCAAAGTATTCATTCATTACTTGAACAGGGCAACGAATTAATGATGTATCTCGTTAATCTCGTTATGAAATTAGCTCCAATCGGAACATTTGGGTTGCTTGCTTCATCCGTCGGTAAAATGGGTCTTGCAGGCGTCGCTGCGATGTTCAAGTATATGATTGTCGTTATGCTAGTACTTATTATTCACGGTGTCTTCGTATATGGTGGCTTATTAAAAGTATTAGCAAAAGAAAGCATTCTCCGTTTCTTTAAACATTTCGGACCAGTAATGGCGATTGGATTTAGTACATCTAGCTCTAATGCATCTCTTCCATTTGCAATGAAAACCGCACAAGAGAAGCTTGGTGTTCCAAAAGCAATCAGCTCTTTTGTACAACCACTAGGTGCAACAATTAATATGGATGGTACTGCCATTATGCAAGGTGTAGCAACTGTATTTATCGCTCAAGTATACGGCGTTGAACTTACTATTTCCCAACTAGCTGTAGTCGTATTAACTGCTGTACTAGCTAGTATCGGCACTGCTGGTGTACCAGGTGTTGGGCTTGTAATGCTGACGATGGTTTTAAATCAAGTCAATCTACCGGTAGAAGGTATTGCCTTAATTATCGGTATTGACCGCATTCTAGATATGTCAAGAACAGCTGTAAATATTTCTGGTGATGCAATTTGCGCAATGATTGTCGCAAAATCAGAAGAAAAATATAATACAGATCAATCTGCCGCATCTTAAATCAAAAAAGGAGTGAAATGATTCACTCCTTTTTTGATTTACTCCCCTTTTTCGAACGATATTCTTTTCCTTTATTATCGTTACCAGTTTCAAATTCTGCACTAAACTCTTGTTGAAATTGCCCTGATTTCGGTGAGCCTTGATTTCCGCTCCCTTTACTACCATTTCGATTTGTCATATTTCTGCCCCTTCCTTTATTAGTAGTATGTTACATATTTTCTTTTTTATAATCTTTTACATACGAAAAAAGACCTTCCTCATATAAGGAAAGTCTTCTTTTTCGGAGTGTAAGCGTTTTCTTACTTATAATGACTTAAATAAGTTTTTTAGAAATAGATATCATTATATTCATTTCTTCTTCTGAGAGCGTAGAAAATCTTTCTTGCAAATATTGTTTTTTTGCACCTTCCATTTTTGCAACTAAATCTTTTCCTTGTTCAGTAATCTCCAAATATACAACTCGGCGATCTGACGTAGAACGTGAACGAGTTACAAAACCTTTATTAATTAATTTTTCTGTAACAGCTGTAATATGACTATTCGACACATTTAACTCATTCGCCACACGTGATACCATTTCTTTATTCGTACGATTCAATATTCTAAGAACGATGAACTCATTCCACGGTATGTAACCACCAAATATTTTTCCAATATCATTACGCAACGTGCGGAACATAGCAAAAACATTTGTCGATAGTTCTTCCATTAATTGCTCTCGATTTTGAGACAACTTTGACAGCCCCTTTTATTTCATTTGATTAAATAAAAACCTTATTAATAATTTTACATGAAATCTTACTTTTTGTCACCTTATTTTCCCATAATTCGTAGTTTTTTAATAGATATTTCATGATAAAATGAAGTTGAATTTCCAAAAAAAAGAGTTGGAATAGTGGGTGAAGAAGACAAATTTTCGAATTTCAATCTAAAAGATAAAACTTTGATTATTGGTTTTGTTATTCTGTTCCTCATTGTAATTTTTGCATTTATATTTTTTGTATATGTAGGAATCTTTCATATTACTGGTGTAGAGTATAGGTCGCGCACTGCCTTACTTCTATTTTTTTTATTAATTACTTTCTTAGACGGTATTATATTTTTCATCTTCAGTTTCTTCAAGGCACTGCTATATCCACTGACACAAAACATGCCAAATTGGCTTTCTATTACTCTTTTCGCAATCATTGAAATTACGCTAGATTGGTTCGTCATTCATACCGCTGACGATTGGATAGAGAGCGTGCAACTATCCAACATAGCTGAATTATGTGTCGTACTATTCTTTTTCCTATTAAGTAAATTATTAAGTGACAAGAAAGAGTAAGAATACAAGCTTTTCTATATAAAAATTGGTACAATGAAAACAAATCATACGAAAGAGGTGTTACTTATGAACTTACTACAATGGGCTGATAAAGGTATGTCCTTTGATACATATGTGAATGAAATGAAAGTAAATCAATACGAGCTACTGCACATTTACAATAACTTTTTAATTCCAAATGAATTACTTCCTGTATTAGAAGAACGTCAAAATGATGGCTGGCGTGTTATCGTATTAACAGCTGATTGGTGTGGCGATGCTCTTTTATGCGTGCCTGTTATGAAACGAATTTCTGAAGTTGCAAATATTGATATGTCATTATTAATTCGCGATGAAAACTTAGAATTAATGGATCAATATTTAACAAACGGAACAGCACGTGCGATTCCAATCTTTATTTTCATTGATAAAGATGGAAACGAACAAGCCGTTTGGGGACCACGTGCTCCAAAAGTACAAGAGTTAGTAACTTCAATGCGCGCTACATTGCCTGAAAAAGAAGATCCAACATTCGAAGAGAAACAAAAAGAAATGTACGCTAATTTCCGTGCCACATTAGCTGATGACACTTCTCTTTGGGAACATGTAATGGAAAGCATGATGGAAAAAGTAGTAAAATAAAAAAACTGCCGAACTCGGCAGTTTTTTTATTACATAATGAAGAAATAGAATACCGCAGCTAAAATGAAACGGTAGTAAGCAAACGGTGTTAATTTTACACGAGATAATAATTTTAAGAATGAAACAATTGCAAGCATTGCAACAACGAACGCCGTAATAAACCCTGTTGCAAATAGCGGTATATCAGCCGCACTTAATATATCCCAGCTTTTAATTAAATCTAAGCCACTTGCAGCTACCATCATTGGTACTGCTAAAATGAATGTATATTCAGCTGCCGCTGTATGTGACACGCGAGCTAATAAACCACCACTTATTGTAGAACCAGAACGAGAAAATCCTGGCCAAAGCGCTAAACATTGGAACATTCCGATTGTAAATGCTTGCTTATATGTGATTTCATCTAATGTTCTTGCTGTACTTGGTTTTGAAAACTTCTCAGCAACAATCATTAAAATACCACCAGCCACTAAGCTAATGACAACTGGGCCTGGCCCAAATAAAACTTCTTTAATCGCACTATGGAACAATACGCCAAGTACGCCGGCAGGAATCATTCCGATAATAATATGTAATAAATTTAACGATGGTCCGTCTGTTACTTTCCCTATACCTACTAAAGACCATAGACGCTTCCAAAATATAACTACAACTGCTAAAATCGATCCCAATTGAATAACAACTTCGAAAACTTTCGCTCTCTCATCGTCAAATCCAAGTAAATGACCTGTTAAAATCATATGCCCTGTTGATGAAACTGGTAAAAACTCTGTTAAACCTTCAACAGCACCCATGATTATTCCAATTAACCAATCAGCCACGAGTAGTGCCTCCTTAATAACTAATAATATGTAATTTTTTCATACCTTACCATAATACCTTATCCCCTTTCAAAGTGCATCCTTTTTTATAGTCAAACCGTAGTTTTAATAAGCTTATTCCTTTTCTATTTTTTGATTAAATTGTATGATAGTAAGAGTTTTCTTTTTTACGTAGAAAGGGGATTTTATGAAAGAAACTAGTACATTCTCACAAAAATTAAAGCAATTTGTATTACTATTTTTCCCGATTTTTGTTACGCAAATGTCATTATTTGCAATGAGCTTTTTTGATACAACAATGTCAGGACATGCAAGCCCTATTGATTTAGCCGGGGTTGCTATCGGAACGAGTATATGGATTCCAGTTAGTACGGGATTAACAGGTATTTTGATGGCTACAACTCCATTTGTTGCGCAACTCGTTGGATCCAAGAAAAAAGAAGATGTTCCCCAAGTCGTCATACAAGCAGTCTATTTAGCAATTTGCGCTAGCTTCGTCGTTATGCTTATTGGATTTTTCGCTGTTACACCCATTTTAAATGGCATGCGATTAGAAGAACCGGTAGAACGTATTGCAGCACAATTTTTAAGTATTATCGCAATCGGAATTATTCCTTTATTTACTTACACTGTTTTACGTGGATTTATTGATGCATTAGGAAAAACTCGCACAACGATGATTATTACGTTACTATCATTACCTATTAACGTAATATTAAATTATGTATTAATTTTTGGGCATTTCGGTTTTCCAAAACTAGGTGGTGTCGGAGCAGCAATTGCTTCTACAGCAACCTATTGGTGCATTTTAATTATTACCGTTATGATTATTCGTACGAAAGAGCCTTTTGCATCTTTCCATATTTTTAAACAGTTATATCGCCCTTCTCTTTCTAGTTGGAAAGAGTTCTTAAAACTTGGCGTCCCTATCGGATTTGCTATCTTTTTTGAAACGAGTATTTTCGCTGCAGTAACACTTATGATGAGTAATTTTAGTACGACAACAATCGCAGCTCATCAAGCAGCTATGAACTTCGCTTCCTTGCTATATATGACGCCTTTAAGTTTAGCAATGGCAATGACTATCGCTGTTGGATTCGAAGTTGGAGCGAAACGATATAATAACGCAAAACAATATGGGTTTATTGGGATTGGCTTAGCACTTGCATTCGCCCTATTATATTCCATTCTTCTTTACTTCTTTGATGATGAAATTGCTTCTATTTATACGACAGATATACAAGTTCATCATTTAGCAAAAGAATTTCTTATATTTGCGATTTTATTTCAAATTTCAGATGCAATTGCAACTCCTGTACAAGGGGCACTACGTGGTTATAAAGACGTAAACGTTTCCTTAATTATGACATTAATCGCTTATTGGGTAATCGGTCTCCCTCTCGGTTACATATTAGCAACGTATACGGACTGGGCAGCAAAAGGATATTGGATTGGTCTTATTATCGGTTTAGCATTTGGCGCCACCTTCCTTCTTATCCGTCTCTTTCAAGTTCAAAGAAAATATACAATAGAAAACCGCCGCTCACGATAGAGGGCGGTTTTCTTTATGCATATTTTTTCTTTAAACGTATAACATAATGAAAAAGAAAGGTGGATACATATGGACGAAAAAGAAAAAAAGCAATCATTCGACGAAGAATTCGCCCCTGAAATTTCACCTGGATATCGGCAAGATGTACATAAGCCACCTAAATATAAAAACACTTCGTTTTTAATGGGTATTACCATTTTTGCTGCTGTATTACTCGTGCTTATCATTTTCGTTTATTTTTGATGAAAGGTGGTTTATTATATGAAGAAACAAAATTCCAATCGTTCAAAAAGAATTGTGAAAACAGAAAAAGGGTATGCAGGTGATTCGGTTCTTACTCAGAAACAAGTCGAGCAAGGAAATTTATATATTGCTCAAAAAGAAATTGGTCAACAAAATGAAAACCTTTAGAATCCCTCGAAGAACTGGGGGATTTTTTTATACCGCTATTTATGGTACTGGTTCATATTTCTCTTTATTGTACGTACTGTTTTTGTTCTAACACTTTAAATATATGATTAACCTTTACAATTTTCATTTCATAATTCAATTTCATTTCGCTTCTCTTACCATTTTCAGTACCCGCCACGTACGCTACAGTTTGATAGAGAAAACTTTCATCCGTCACTTCACGTATCTCCTCGTTTGTAAATTTATACTCTAAATCCTGAAAACGATTTGGATAATAATTTTTTATTAATTGCTCATACCCTCTATTTACAAATATTTCTTCACCTTTTCGTTTCACATGTTCTTTATTATGAAATTCAAAAACTGATAGTTGTTCTGCCGCAAAATGTTCTCCTACCTTTTTCATTTCATTATGAGTTAAAACTTCTATGCTTTTGTTCTTTAATTCCTTATTTAATCCGTACTGATCAATCGGTTTATAGCTAGCAAAAACTTCTTCTTTATATGACCAAAACAGTCCAAAAACGATACATAGAGAAATGATTACTATTCTTTTCTTCGTAATTCTCCCGCCCTTCTTCATAATGATAGTTATATTTTAACGTATAGAAAGAAAATTCTGATATCATGAAGTGGAATAACTTAACTTAGAAACGAGGAACAATTATGGACTCTTACAAACAATATATTAAAGAAGCTCTACCTAATCTTTCTATACATTCCTATAAACAAAATGAGGAAGGATGGGATAATGTAGCGATTATAGTAAATGATGAGCTACTGTTTCGTTTCCCGCGAAAACAGGAATATGCAATGCGAATTCCATTAGAAAAAGAACTATGCACACTTCTCTCTTGTTCACTACATGAAATTGAAGTTCCAAAGTAACACCTATTCTATGAAAAGAATACTGATGCTATTCCGCTTTGTAGCTACTATACTCTCATTCATGGTGAACCTTTAAAAACAGAAATAGTTACTACACTAGAAAAACAAGAACGAAAAGCACTTATTACACAATTAGCAACTTTCCTTGCTGCTCTACATAGTATTCCTTTAAAAAGTGTTACAGCGTTAGGATTCCCTATTGAAAAAACACTTACCTACTGGAAAGAGCTACAAGCTAAATTAAATGAGTATGTTACTAACAGTCTAACTTCGTTCCAGAAATCAACCTTAAACCGTTTATTCGAGAATTTCTTTGCCTGTCTAGCTGCATCTAAATTTCAAAATACAATCATTCACGCCGACTTTACACATCATCACATTTTATTTGATAAACAAAATAAAACCATTTCAGGGGTTATCGATTTTGGTGATGCTCAAATTGGAGATCCTGCCTTTGATTTTGCTGGGCTATATTATGATTTCGGACATGAATTTACTACATCAGTATATGAACAATACAGTACACTTACTTCACACCATGATCCATTACTCATTCACCGCATCACAAGTTTTTATCAATACAGTCCTTTACTACATAATATGATTTATAACTTTGAAACAAAGAATGAACTTGAATTTCTAGCAAGTATAGAACAACTGAAAGTAATACTGCAGGGATGAGATTACATTCTCTCCCTATATTCCCTCTCCTCATACATCATTAACTTTTTATCCATTTCAACAATGACTTTATATAGTTGAAATGCTTGTAAAATTTGCAGTTGAATCCCAAAAGGAGCATTCTGTTCTTTTAACCATTGAAATACTTGCGTTTCATCTTTCATTGATTATTCCTCCCTTTATTAAAATCTGCTACAAATATACGGTACATGATGAAAAGCTTTTCATGTCAATAACAAAAAAGAATGCAACATTGCATTCTTTAATGTACGATATTTTTCTTCTGTTTCGCTTCTTTCTTTACTTCTTCCCCTTGGCATTCACTACGAAATGTACAACTTATACACTCAGAACGAAAATGACGCTCTGTATAATGCTCAGGTTGCTGTAACATTTCTTTCATTCTAGATAAATGAGCCATTCCAGTTATAATATCTTCCTGTTTCGGAATGTAGTCATACTTAGTTCCTTCTATTAAATTAATAACTTCAATTTTCCCTGGAAGAATGCCGAAAGCTTTATAACTGAATACTGTCATTAACTTTTGACAAAGAGCAAGCATTTCCTCATCCGCATCGACAACATACTTTTTAATTACAAACGACTCAGTACTCCACTCACCAACTTCTAATGTCAATGACATGTGGACACCTAACTCTTCCATATATGTTTGAAATTTTTCATATAAAAATAACGGCGGTGTCTGACTATCATCTCTTTCAACAAACTGTAATAAGTGATCCGTTAGCTTCGCTAACACAATGTAATACTCCATCTTCGAAGCAAACATATTAATCCTTACTTTTTTCCAATACTTTTCTATTAATATTAAAAGTACAATTTTCGTTTGTTGGCCTGCCGGTAGTGTGTAATATTCGTTAATAATTCGATTCACAATCATTTGTGCGATTTGTTGCCATTCAAACGAAGAAGGTTCTCTTCTTTTTATATGACGAAAATAAAATTTATGCGGACAACGCATAAAATCATACAAATGATAATCTGTCATCGTTTTAATTGCGATTTTCTCATGCACTTGCTCTTCATCTCCCTTCTGCCATTAAGAAAGGTGTTTTACAAATTCAGCTCCAAACTGTAAACATTTCTCTACATCTTCATCTTCTGGCGTTAATTCTACTTTTAATCCTTCTAACACAACTTCTGCCCCGCGTTCTTTTAGCTTTTCTATTAAAATGTCAACTGCCACGCCATATTTTGGATAAGCCGAATCACATGATCCGAATACTGCCGCTTTTTTCCCAGTTAAATCAATAGAATCCATTGCGTCATAAAAATCTAAGAAATCATCAGGAAGGTCACCATCTCCCCAAGTGTATGCACCTAAAATAATTCCATCATACTGTTCTAACATAGAAGCTTCTGGTGAATCCATAATATCAATCACTTCAATTTCATTTTCAGTTTCACGAATCACGCCGGCAATATGATCAGCCATTTCCTCTGTATTTCCACTCATACTTGCAAAAATCATTACTAACTTACTCAACTGAACCTCTCCCTTTACTTTGTATCTCTTGTTCTGTTTGAATGCTCTTCTTCTCATCTACATATTCAGAACGAATTACATTTCGTTGCCATTCCATATGCTGATCAACTTCTTTATTTTTATCTTTTAATCCCCTCCGTAGAAGGTGAAATTTTTTTCTCATTAACATGTCGCATCCATCCTATTGATAATAATTATCAATTTCAACTACTTTTAGATTAATTGACATTGATTATCACTGTCAACAACTTTTTTAAAAAAATGATTAAAATGTACAAGCTTGTCCGTTAGCTATTCATATACTATAAATGAGCATAGTTCTTTCTCAGCCCTCTCTGACGGAAAGAAATAAAAGCAACTGCGATAGAGCGCAGTTGCTTTTTTTTATCCCACTTTAATGGGCAGTAAAACCCCCACTGATTAAAGTTTCACTTTATACTTTTCTATGATTTCAATAATCTCATTGTTGTCTCTAAAAATAATTCCACCCCATAAATGAGAGCTGATTCATCTACATCAAATTTTGGATGATGATGCGGGTAGCAAGTATCTATCTTTTTATTACCAGTCCCTAATTTAATAAAACAACCAGGTGCTTTTCTTAAATATGCCGAAAAATCTTCTCCTCCCATAGAAGGTTCAAGCTTCACAACACGCTCATTTCCAAACAAATATAGTGCACTTTCTTCTACTACTTTCGTAATATATTCATCATTAATAACCGGATCATATCCATATCGATACGAATATGTATACGCCCCTCCATGTGCTTCTGTAATTCCTTTCACGATTTTCTCAATTTTCTCTTCGGCTTCTATCCTTAATGCTTGATTAAATGAACGAACAGTTCCCATTAAAGTTGCTGCACTAGGAATAATATTATCAGCCATCCCCCCATGAAACTGCGTAACCGAAACGACTCTTTGCATAAAAGCACTTGTATTTCTTGATACAATATGTTGTAAATTTGTAATAATCTGTGCTCCGATAGCAATAGGATCTATCGTTTCTTCTGGCCTCGCCGCGTGCCCTCCTTTCCCTTGAATTTCAACTGTAAATACGTCTGGTGCAGCCATCATCGGCCCATACGCAATGCCTATCTTCCCGCTCTCAAGTCCTGACATAACATGTAAACCTATTACATAATCAACACCATCCATTACGCCTGCTTCAACCATTTCTTGTCCCCCGCCGGGATACACCTCTTCTGCATGCTGAAAGAATAGACGAATCTCACCTACAAAATTTTCCTTTATATTTGATAGTACTTCTGCTGTACCCAACAAAATAGCCGCGTGAGCATCATGCCCACATGCATGCATTACACCTTTATTCACAGACGTATAAGATTTACTTGTCTCCTCTTGAATTGGCAACGCATCTATATCAGCTCGAATCGCAATCACTTTCCCTTGTTCGGTTCCTCTTTTAATTGCTAGTACACTATACTTCGTCGGTCTCGTTACTTCAAAAGAAGAAAATGAGCATACTGTATCATATATAAATTGCGAAGTTTCTTTTTCATGAAACGATAATTCTGGATACTTATGGAAATACCTTCTCCATTTCACGATATTTTCTTCCGAAATTAGATTCTTCCACACTCTATCCATGATAATTTCCTCCTTTTTAAAAGGGCTAAAAATGTAAAAGTTTACTTCGTCTCGAATGACTCATAAGCACAAATACTATATTTTACGTATTCTTCTAGTCCACTTTTATGTATTCACACAATCCACTTCCTATTTACATATCAAATCCATTACAAATTGATGCTGAATGTAATATAATTGCTAAGTTAGGGATTTTCTTTTTTAGTATTTAGTGCTAATATCAGAAAAGAGCCTTTTGACTTATTTTTACCTAAAATGTGGAATTTTGTTTTTTTCACAATAATGTAGGACATGATACCTACAAAGAGCTATTATTTCATTAAGAGAGGGAAAGACATGGAAAGATTAAAAGAGATATGGTCTCGACCACTCACACAATGGGTTGCAAAGACGGTTTATTACCTTGCAATTTTATTTGCATTACTTTGGTTGTATGGATTCCATGATACAAACACAAGTACATTTATTTACAATGAATTCTAGGGTGGGAACGTTATGAAGTTATTAGAACAAATTGAAAAGTGGGCTATTGAAACGCCTGATCAAACTGCTTTTGTTTGGCGAGATGCGAAAATTACGTACAAACAATTAAAGGAAGATTCTGATGCGTTAGCACATTGGATTTCTTCTGAGTATCCAGATGATCGTTCACCAATTATGGTGTATGGCCATATGCAACCTGAAATGATTATTAACTTTTTAGGATGTGTAAAAGCTGGACATGCTTATATTCCTGTAGATTTATCTATCCCAGCTGATCGTGTACAACGGATCGCTGAAAATTCTGGTGCGAAACTACTTTTATCAGGAACTGAAGTAACTGTAACTGATTTACCAGTTCGCATTGTAAGTGAGGACAACTTAAAAGATATTTTCTTTACTCATAAAGGGAACACTCCAAATCCTGAACATGCGGTAAAAGGTGATGAGAACTTCTACATTATTTACACATCAGGAAGCACAGGTAATCCGAAAGGGGTTCAGATTACTTATAACTGCCTTGTAAGTTTTACAAAATGGGCTGTAGAAGATTTCAACTTACAAACGGGGCAAGTATTCTTAAACCAAGCACCTTTCTCATTCGATTTATCTGTCATGGATATTTACCCATCATTAGTAACAGGTGGTACACTTTGGGCAATCGATAAAGATATGATTGCACGTCCAAAAGACTTGTTTGCTTCTTTAGAGCAATCGGATATACAAGTATGGACTTCCACACCATCTTTCGCAGAAATGTGTTTAATGGAAGCATCTTTCTCTGAGAGTATGCTACCGAACATGAAAACATTCTTATTCTGCGGTGAAGTGTTACCAAATGAAGTAGCTAGAAAATTAATTGAGCGTTTCCCAAAAGCAACAATTATGAATACATACGGTCCAACAGAAGCTACTGTCGCTGTAACAGGTATTCACGTTACAGAAGAAGTGCTTGATCAATACAAATCACTTCCAGTTGGCTACTGTAAATCAGACTGCCGCCTTCTTATTATGAAAGAAGATGGAACGATTGCACCTGATGGTGAAAAAGGTGAAATCGTAATTGTCGGTCCAAGCGTAAGCGTTGGATATTTAGGAAGCCCTGAATTAACAGAAAAAGCATTTACTATGATTGACGGTGAGCGCGCCTATAAAACAGGCGATGCTGGCTATGTTGAAAATGGTCTTCTATTCTATAATGGTCGTCTTGATTTCCAAATTAAGCTGCATGGTTATCGAATGGAATTAGAAGAAATTGAGCATCACCTTCGTGCGTGTTCTTACGTAGAAGGAGCAGTTATCGTTCCAATTAAAAAAGGTGAGAAATACGATTATTTATTAGCGGTTGTTGTTCCTGGAGAACATTCATTTGAAAAAGAATTCAAATTAACATCTGCAATCAAAAAAGAACTCAATGAGCGATTACCAAACTACATGATTCCACGTAAATTCATGTATCAATCTTCTATTCCAATGACACCAAATGGAAAGGTAGATCGCAAAAAATTATTGAGTGAGGTTACAGCATGACCGCATATGGATCATTTTATTTTTTCGCTATAGTGGGCATTTTATTAATACCTACTATCATAGCTGGATTAAAAGGTAAAATGTTGCGTAAATATAATGCAGTATTAACATTAGTCATGATTGCTATTATCTTCTCAGATAAACCGAAGCAAGCGATTATGTTAGCCGCATTTATTATTTGGCAATATGCCCTAATTAAAGGCTATTTTATTTTAAGAAAACAAAATAATAGTACATTCATGTTTTGTATAGCTGTTATTTTATCGATTTTGCCACTTATTTTGGCGAAAATCGCACCATTTGTACCTGAATTGCATTTTATTGTTTTCGCAGGTATGTCTTATGTAACATTTAGAGCTGTACAAATGGTCTTTGAAGTTCGTGATAATTTAATTAAAGAGCTTTCCTTCTTTAATTTCTGGGAATTCGTTTTATTCTTCCCTGCGATTTCAAGTGGACCTATCGATCGTTATCGTAGATTCCAAAAAGATATCCAAAAGCCACCTAGTGCTGAGGAATATCAAAATTTACTATATACAGGGCTTAATCGTATTTTCCAAGGTTTTCTGTATAAGTTTATAATCGCGCACTTGATAACAACATACCTTGTAAAGGCAGTATTCGCCAATCAAGATACACTTTTATCTAATGTGATTTTTATGTACGCTACTAGCATGCAGTTATTCTTTGACTTTGCAGGTTATAGTGCGTTCGTAATTGGTATCAGTTATATGATGGGAATTAAAACTCCTGAAAACTTTAATAAGCCATTCCTTAGTCGTAATATTAAAGACTTCTGGAACCGCTGGCACATGAGTTTATCATTCTGGTTCCGTGATTTTATTTACATGCGTTTCGTCTTTTTTGCAACGAAGAAAAAGTTAATTAAGAACCGTTACACTATTTCGTATATCGGGGCATTTTTAAACTTCTTCATTATGGGAATTTGGCACATCCAAGGAAGCGCTGTTGCGCAGTATGTTATTTATGGTCTATATCATGCCGCACTGTTTATTTTATTCGATATTTTTGAACGAAAAAACAAGAAGCATAAGTTTTGGCCAAACAATAAATTTACACACGTCCTTGCGATTGTAATTACGTTCCACGTTGTATGTTTCGGTTTCCTCATTTTCTCTGGACACCTTAACAGATACTTTTAATGCACCCTTCTTATACCATTAAGAAGTTGCACATATAATATATTTCGGATATAAAGGAGATTTTAAAAATGGCAGAATTCAAAGAGCAAGTATTAGATATTTTAGAAGAAGTATGTGAAAACGATATTGTAAAAGAAAACTTAGATGTTCAATTATTTGAAGAAGGTATTCTTGATTCTTTCGCTGTAGTATCTTTATTAGTTGAATTCCAAGAGCGTTTAGATATTGAAGTTTCTATTTCTGATTTTGACCGTGACGAGTGGGCTACTCCAAACATGGTTATTAAGAAGTTGGAAGAAATCCGATGAACAAAGCAAAATTTGGTCCGATGCTTTTAGCATTGGCCCTTTTTGCTGTATTCTTACTTATTCCAACGCGCTTCCTACTTCCACTTTTAAGTGATGAAAAAGTAGAACAAGCTGCCACTTCTTTAAAAGAAGAAAAGATTCAAAGTATGATTTTACAGCAAAAGATGTTAGCAGACTCGAAATACCTTCCGATGTATGGTTCATCGGAATTCGCACGTATGGATGCTTACCATCCATCAAATTATTTCAAAGTAAAGCCTGAAGGATTCACACCATTCCTACTTGGACGTGGCGGAACACAAGACCTTGTACATGTATTAAACTTTGCATCTACGATGGATCAATTGAAGGATAAGAAAATGGTATTCGTTCTTTCTCCGCAATGGTTTGTGCCACAAGGTATTGATGAAACACACTTTGCACCTAACTTTTCAAAGCAACAAGGTTACCACTTCATTTTCAACGATGATGTAAAACCTGAAATGAAAAAGCAAATTGCAAAGCGTTTATTAAACTTTGAGATCGTTAAGAAAGAAACTTTACTTAAAATTTCGCTTGAAGGTATCGTTTACGATGATACAAAGCATAAAATAAAAGCACTTGCTGCTAAACCTTTCGCTTATATTTATCGTAACATTTTAGATCGTAAAGATTTATTTACAGCTATGTTTAATATTAAACCGCATAAAGAAAAACTTGACCCGTCATTAAAACAAATGAGCTGGGAAGAGGCTCGTAAACATGCAGATCAAACAGGTGCAGCAGAATCTGGATCTAACAATTACGGTATTGAAGATGGTTACTTCAACAGCAAAATCAAGAAGAAATTAAAGCAACGTGAAGGTTACTTAAAAAATGATGCTTATGATCAATCGCCAGAATATGAAGATTTACAAATTGCACTTGATTTATTAAAACAATCTGGTGCAAAACCACTCTTCATTTCTGTTCCTGTAAAAGGTCCTTGGTACGATTACGCTGGCTTCCCGAAAGAACGCCGAGAATTGTACTATAAGAAAGTTCATGAGCAAATTGAGAAAGCTGGCTATCCAATTGCCGACTTCTCAAATCATGAGTATGATAAATACTTCTTAAAAGATCACATGCACTTAGGTTGGAAAGGCTGGGTTTATATTGATGAAGCCATCCAACAATTTTATAAAGCAAACTAAAGAAAAGACCGCTTGAATTATGAAGTGACCCCCGAAAACGGGACACCAATCAAAACACCTAAACCACTTGTTCCCTAAATTCTTTAGGGGATAGGTG
>NZ_JAQFUY010000055.1:0-19480 GCF_027716745.1 Bacillus cereus group sp. Bc010 | reverse complement strand
ACGTGGGAAAATCGGCTTTTTACCTTCCAAAAAATGTCTTAGCGTGGGTTTTATGTCATTTGGTTGGCGGGACCCCTTATAGTTAATTAATCCTGAATGTCATTATATATTTTTCTGTAAGAATGCACCATTCTTCTCTATTTACCTATACTTATATTTTTATAAATTATTACGATATAAATATTGATTTAAAACGTTTTGTTCGAAATAATAAATTAGGATTTTCAGGGGTTAAGATCGTTATTTATTCTCCTATGATGAATTCACAAAATTTTCAAACATTAAAAGTGCATACGTTAAGATTTGGTATATAATAAAATCAACCCGTGGTTATAGTGTTTGCTCCGATTCAAATTATGAGATAGTTTGTGTTAAATTTTTTACATTATCTAAAAAAGAACTTGTAGGGATTCCTACAAGTTCTTTTTGCTTTTCTTATTGTATTAGAAAAAAGCCCTTTAAATATAGCAGAAACATAAATAAAGTATATATCTCTAATTTACTAACTAAAATTTTGTGATGCAATTAATGGAGTAGAAGCTATGAAGAAACATGATATTAAGTATCTTTCATTTTATAAACTTGCCAAACAGTATGAAGAAGTAAAAAAAGGGAAACCTAACATATAATTTATGATGATTCAGGGGGTACCAAATGGAGCATAAAACAAAAGTAACAATTGGGGATTATGTTCAATTTTTATCTCGTAAAAATCCTAATTTACAATTAACCGGATATGTAGTGAGTGTTCTACAGAATACAATTGTTGTTGATATTACAGAGATAATGGGAAGTGAAGTAGATGATTTTAGGCAAGTAGTAAAACATGGTTGCTATAATAAAGTGGTTCATAAGCAAATCAAAAATAATGTTTCATAAAAATTGCGCCTAGATATATCTAGGCGCAATTTTTATGGTGAGTAGTTCAATTTATTATTTTACATCGAGAGAGGCAATCTATTTCAATTATCTATATTGCTTTATATAAATGAATTTTCCAAGCGGATGTGTTTGATGTAAATATTTTTTCAAGAGATAAATTGTTTTCTGCTGCATTTTCAATTGGAACAGCAGAAAGTATGTAACGACCATCCATTTTTTTGAAGTGTTCTATATTTAGTTCTGCATTTCTTAAGCGTTTGTTTGATTTTTTTGTAAACATATAGTGTTTTCCAAGTTCATCGGTGAAAATATAACAGCGGCCACCCCATTCGTCAAAATACGTACGAATCGTTTTATTCTTCGCTAGTTCCTTCTCGATTATTTTTCGAAATTCATATTTATATGATAGAGGATAAAAATTATTATATGTATCAAGTGTGTAGAATCCATTGTACTGAGCGATAGCAGGATGTAAACCAATACTAGCGACACGGTACTGTTCCAAAGGTAAATCGATATACTCTTTTATCTCCTGGAATTGTTCTTCTGCAAAAAATTCCTTTACTGAAGGTTTATTTTGAAAAATAAGTTCTTCATTAAAAAAGCTTAACAAAATAATTTGAGCTACCACAAAGCCTGTTACAGCGTGTCTCCATATTTTCCCTTGTAACCATAAAACTTTTAATCCAAGAGCGAATAAAACATAGATAACTAACGGGCGTAAAAAATGATAACGTGCAAAATTAAATGTATCTAAAATGTGAAAACGTTTTGTTAATGGAAGCCAACCTTTATAAAACCAAAAAGCATACCAAATTGACAACGCTATGTTAAACCAAAACAAAAAAACAAAGACTTTTTCTTGCTTCCATTGTTTCTTAGTAATGATAAAATACATCGCAATAAGTATGACAGGTAAAATAACAAATGTATGGACTGTCATGACATGAGTATGTCCGAAAAGGAAATTTTTCAATGTGAGGCGGAGAGACCGCCATAACGATAATCTTGCATGAAAATATTCATCTCTACTGTTAGGTGCAGTAGATAAAAAGAAGGAAGATACTATGCGATATTCTACAATCATGTAAATGAGCGTCATATAAATAATTGAAAAAAGAAAACGAAAGTTCCATTCTTTTTTTATTACTAAGTCCACTAACCAAAGGACTCCCATTCCACTTAAAAAAAAGAAAAAACCTAAAACAATACTCGAATATAGAGGAATAAGAGTGAGTACGAAATAGTTCTTCCACGACCTTTCTCCTTTTCGAATATTTAAAAATGCCCAAAGTGCAAGAGGCATTCCGAGAGTACTAAGCATTCCTGAAGGCCAGAAAGGAGTAAGTGCAAAAGCTAATGAAACTCCTACTGCAATGATCCTCCATTCCTCTCTAGGTAAAAAATGTTGTTTTAAAAGAACATACATCCCTATAAACGCAACCACTCTTGTAATCGTTTGACTTAATGCATACGCAACCATATTTGGAAAAAAAGCATACAACCAAACGATACCACTAAATTCCGTACTAAATGCGTTTCTTGACAATTGATTGTTTATCACCTGTGGAATGGTAGCATCAATTGGACCTATTATCTCTCCGCTCTTTGCCAAAACCTTATACCAGGACAAATTGGAATCAAGATTATCATGAACGCGAATATGCGCATTTTCTCCAAGAATAAATAAAGGAGACAAATAAAGAATGAGTATGATTGCTGCAAAAACAAGTAACTTTATTTCTTTGTTATTCTGGTTTAAAAACATTGAAGGCACCTCAAAAAATTTCAAAAAGTTTATTTATAAAATTTCCTAAACGAAAGAAATTATCCCTGGTTAATAAGATGTTATGATTTTTTTGTAAATAAGAAAATTCTTGTATACACTTAAGCGTAGAAGAGGGAAGAATACCAGAGGAAAATGAATCTATTTCTTGATTTTGATTAGTTTTATAAAAAAGAAAATTCTTAACAGTTAAGTCGCTCAAAGACTAGATTGTAGACATTATTTAATCTAAATAAAGAAAAGAATTATGGCAGTGAAAACCACGTGCTACAATTCTTTTTAGTATATTTAAGATTTTTTCAATTTGTCTTTATCGTCTACAGCTATATCCTCTTCTATATTGACAGTCTCTTTTACAACATAGATTGGTCGATTCTTACTTTCGTCATAAATACGAGCGATATATTGACTGACAATACCAAGACCAAGAAGTTGCACGCCACTGAAGAATGTGATAGCAACCATAAGAGAAGCCCATCCAGTTTGAATGTCTTGTCCAATAAATTTAACAATAACTGAGTATATTAAAACTGCAATAGAAATTAATACAGAAATTAAACCTAAAGTCATAACCATTCTTAATGGCTTTGTAGAAAATGCAATAATACCATCTGAGGCAAATCTCATCATTTTCTTTAAGGGATATTTTGTTTCACCCGCAAAACGTTCATTTCTTACGTATTCGATATATGTTTGGCGGAATCCAATCCAAGACATCATTCCACGTACGAAACGATTTCGTTCTGTCATTTGTTTGAATACATCTGCTACTTTACAATCAATAAGACGGAAGTCACCTGCGTCTTTAGGAATATTAATATCAGACATGACATTTAAGAAGCGGTAGAAATATTTAGCTGTTACAAGTTTAAACCAAGTTTCACCCTCACGCCGTTTTCTTTTTGCGTAAACAACCTCATAACCTTCTTCCCATTTCGCGATAAGTTCTGGGATGACTTCAGGTGGATCCTGTAAATCAGCATCAATGATGACCATAGCATCACCTTTAGCAACATCAATTCCTGCTGTTACAGCTATTTGATGTCCAAAATTACGAGCAAAGTTTATGATTTTAGCACGAGAATCTTCGGCTGAAATACCTTTTAAAATTTCAATCGTTCGATCGGTACTACCATCATTTACAAAGATAAATTCATAATTAATATTATTTTGTAGCATAACAGATTTTAAACAATTATAGCATTCTTGTGCTACTTCTTCTTCAAAATACATAGGAACGATAATTGAAATAAGTTTCTCCAAGCTTTTATCCTCCTTGTAGTAGGGATTGGTTGAATTATTGCAAATGATTTTGTTTGTTGAATGTCCAAAGTTTATGAAGAGAAAAATTCATTATCATGCCAACACTGATAGAAAAAAGTTGTGAGATAAACTTATTGATAAAAAGTTTATCAACTAATATGAATAAGATAATTGTGTTAAAAATTAATACAATTAAATTTACGGTTAGAAATTTTAAAAATAATGATACCTTTTTATTTTTAAATTCAAAAACCCAATTTTTATTCCAATAATAACTGTTAATAACACCAATTAAATATGCAAAGCAGTTAGCGATAAGGTAATTTATACCAATATTAACTAAAGCTATGTAGCTAATCATTGTGATAAGTGTATTTAATATTCCTACCAAGCTAAACTTTAAAAATTTCTTCATAATGTAGTATCCTCATTTTTATTAAAGATATAAAAATATATAATGATAATTTGTAGTTTTTTTGTATGAATTAATGATTACTTTAAGGGTTTATTAGGGATTACTATTTCTAAAAAGAAGATTGTACATTTAGACATAAATGAACCGGTTCCCTGTAAGATAAAGAACCGGCTATCTATTTACTGTTGTTTTGATGGGATTTGTGTCTTGTAATGGTGGTGATTATTAGTTTGGTTACCATGTCTCTCTTGGTTGTTAGGCGTAATTTCATCAGCAAATTCCATATTTGCTAAATTTACTTTGGATGGAATAAATGAACTTGTTTTATTTTGAAAACCTTGGAACGTATGTTTTATAGGTTTCATCATACTTGAATTACGTGTTGCCAATAACCCTAAAACTGTTCCTAATCCTAGTAAAGAAGCCCAAATCCATCCTTTATTGTTCTTCTTTTTATTTCCGAATAACTCAAGTATTCTTTGGATTATTTCCCTATAATTCAATGATGACATCAAAAAGTTAAGTATATTCAATTTTGTCCCCCCCTATAAAAAATCGTAAAAAGAAACACAAGGTTAATTTCCACATTATTTATAATGCGATATTTTATAGAAATTTATGATACCAACTTATACTAATAATTCTTGATTTTTAAATTGGAATCCTTAATGCTTTTTAAGTGTTTCAAAAGGTACACCTTTTTTAGCGCCGTAAACTCTACTGAATTTAGTGCTTCAAAAGGTTTAAAAACACACTTTTGAATTACTAAATAATTAGCGATATCTTTTGAAGTATTTTTTGTTATAATTTCATTAGAAACACTATTGAAGGGATGTCTATTTATTTTGAATACAAGAAAATTCGGATATATAAGGGTTAGTAGTAGAGATCAAAATGAAGATCGGCAGCTTGAAGCAATGAAACAACTCATCACTGACGAACGAGATATTTTTATCGACAAACAAAGCGGAAAAGATTTTAACCGTGATCAATATCAACTCGTAAAACGCATGTTAAGAAAAGATGATATTTTATATATTCATTCCTTAGATCGTTTCGGCAGAAATAAAGAAGCTATCCTCCAGGAGTGGAAAAATATCACACAAAATATACAAGCTCATATTGTTGTATTAGATATGCCACTTCTAGATACAACTCAATACAAAGATAGTTTAGGAAATCTTATTACTGATTTGGTACTCCAAATCTTGTCCTGGCTTGCTGAAGAAGAACGAACTAAAATAAAAACTCGTCAACGTGAAGGTATTGAATCTGCAAAGAAAAAAGGAAAGCATTTGGGTAGACCCAAAACTGAAATAACTCAGGAATTTATCGATGCATATAACGATTGGAAACATGGAAAGATCACAGCGCTATACGCCATGAAGAAGTGCAATATGACAAGTCCTACATTTTACAGAGTAGTCAAAAGGTATGAGGATAAGGAATGAAAAATATAGCATGACTACAAAAGAGACCAAAAATACAATAGAAGGCTTCTCTTCTTTTTTATTAAATAAGGGAAGAAAACCTTCAACAATTAAACGCTATATATGATGTAGAAAGTTTCATTCAATGGCTGCACCAATCAAAAAAAATCACTGAAAATAATCTTTTTGACTCGCTTCATAAAAAAGAGTTTGAAGCCTTTTCAAATATTTGAAGGAAGATTGTCAGTACTCCGATAAAACTATACACCGCATATATATTGTCTTAAATAGGTTGTACGAATACTTAGATTTACCAAGTCCCATTGAAGGGATTATTCATATAGAACCACCTAATCGGGCATTACGTAGGGAAGATTTCGTTTCTTTCCAGGAAGAGATACGCTTAAAAGACGTTATTTCTTCACTTGAAGGCCTTACAGAAAAACAACGACCAACACGTCCATTTCGAAAATAATACTTTATCCATTCCTGAAGACTCAAAAGTAAATAGAACCATTCATTTGAAGAAAGAAGATAAATTACACTTATATAATTACTATAAAACTATCCCTGAACCTGTACGCCCTAAATATCACAGCAATGATCCGCTGGTTAGTGCTTTTGATTTTACACGTGGGACATATCATTGGAGTTATGAGGATGATGCACCAAAGTTTCTAACTGAAATCTCAATACAAAAAAGGATCCGTTTAGAAGTGAAACGTGCTAATCTCCGAAAGGGAATTTCTGCTCAACATTTTCGGAACACCTTTATTTTAAAGATTATTCAAGGGAACACTACATCTGAACAAGTCATGCAACAAATAGGATTTAAATCTAACTTATCCTTAAAAAGATATTACGAATTACTATAAACGATTCATAGCAAATAAAGTCTGAAACCCACCAATTAATATGTAATTTTTACACATCTACGAGACTTTAATGAATTAAATAAAAACAGAGGATTAACAATGAGAAAAATGAAGAATCATATTATATGCACCAATACACTTTACGGGATAGGACTACTAAATCTATCAAAATTTGGTCCTGGCGTTCACTAAAAGAAGAAATGCGAGTCCTGGGTATAAAAGACAGTGACATCTTTCAAATTTAAATGATAAAGATGGATCCAAACAAAAAGTAGCATAGCGCTACGCTCCTTAATTAAGAAAAGGAATACTTTACATTCAAAAGCAACTGGCGATAAAAAAGGGGACACATATAAAAAAAGGAAGCGATTGAGGGGGCGCTTCCTTTTTTCTTATTATCCACATTCTTTTTACGATTTTCAAACCGCACATCATTGTGAAAAATAAAACGCCTACCACGCAGTAAAGAACGTAATGAACTGGAAATGCAATATAATCCTTTAGATTCTAATACTTTATTAAATCCTTACCCTATTTATGTATGTCAACAAAAAAACAGATAACTTTTCAATTTGTATCCTGAGTCTGTCTTATTTTTTGAGATTCGGTGTGTGAAGGGAACCCAGAACGTTAAGAGAACTGAAAAGAAGTATTAATTTACAAAAAATAGAAAGGTTTTATAGTGAAAACCATCCTTTCTTTTGATATAATTAAATTATTAGATAATAAAATAATTTTAAAATATTATAACATCTAATAATAATGGGTATTTTCCACATAATGGAGTTTGCATACGCCTGTTTGAATTTATGTGATATTGCCCCGCACCCTTTCTGAGGTTATTTTTCATTTCAACACAAGAAGAAAAAGTATTCAATTCAACTTATATAATTTTTATGTTTATCATATTTTTAAAATTTTTATAGTCAAGGAGCGAAAGATATCAATGAAGGCTATGATAGAAAATCAGGCATTAATACAAATAGAGCCACACGGTGGTACTTTGGTTAACAGAGAATTAAAAGGTGAAGAACGTAAAATTTTATTAGATAAAACAAAAGATATGAAGTCTTTAAGAATTTCAAAATGGTCAATATCAGATTTAGAGTTAATTGCTATTGGTGGGTTTAGCCCACTTACAGGCTTTATGGGAAGAGCAGATTATTTAAGCGTCGTTAAGGACATGCGGCTAACAAATAGTCTTATCTGGAGCATTCCGATTACTCTTCCTGTCTCTTTAAAAGAAGCAGAAAATTTTAATATTGGAGAAGAAATTTCACTTGAAGGTGAGGATGGGGTGATTTATGGAACTCTTCAGTTAGAAGAAATGTACACATATGATAAACGATACGAGGCAATAAATGTATATGGCACTGATGATAAAGCACATCCTGGTGTAGAAAAAATTTACGAGAAAGGAGAGGTTTACTTAGCTGGTCCTATTACATTATTAAATCGTCCTAGCCATGCACCATTTAATCAATTTTATCAGGATCCTAGTGAAACAAGGAAGATGTTTGTGGATTTAGGATGGAAAACTATTGTTGGTTTTCAAACAAGAAATCCGGTACATCGTGCTCATGAATATATCCAAAAATGTGCTTTAGAAATAGTAGATGGCTTGTTATTAAATCCACTTGTTGGCGAGACGAAAGATGATGATATTCCAGCCAATATTCGTATGGAAAGCTATCAAGTGTTGCTTAAGAATTACTATCCAATTAATCGAGTACGTTTAGTTATATATCCTGCAGCAATGCGATATGCAGGTCCAAGAGAAGCGATTTTTCATGCACTAGTGCGAAAAAATTATGGTTGTACACACTTTATTGTTGGGCGTGACCATGCAGGGGTTGGTAGCTACTATGGTACTTATGAGGCCCAAAATCTAATAAGCCAATACGAGAAAGAAATAGGGATTAATATATTAAAATTTGAACATACTTTTTACTGTATCAAGTGTGAAAGTATGGGATCAAAGAAGACATGCCCACATGATTCTAAAGAACATCTGCACTTGAGCGGAACGAAAGTTCGAGAGATGTTAAAAAAAGGGACGAAACCACCAAAGCAATTTTCACGTCCAGAAGTTGCGGAAATTTTAATTCAAGGTATGCGTGGCCTAAAGTATAAATAAAAGTATTTAGTCATGATTAAATTGTATTTTCATTACTACCAAATTGTTTATTAAATTTATAATAAACTAAACCTTTTTTCCAATGAAGACGTGTACACATCACTGTATCTTGGAATTAGGATTTTTTGTACTATATACCGACACAACAGACATGCATATTTGTCCGTTAAACTGCTCTAGTTATTTTGAGTTTTTAAAAACTATATACTTAAAAGGGGGGGTATAATGAAAAATATTAATATTACTTGGCATGAAGCTATAATTACAAAAGAAGATCGTCAAAAATTAAATAATCATAAAAGTTTGGTAGTATGGTTTACTGGATTATCTGGTGCAGGTAAATCTACACTGGCAAGTGAAGTAGAAAAACTATTACATAAGCAAAGAGTTAATACTTATATTTTAGATGGTGATAACATTCGCCATGGCTTGAATAAAGATTTAGGTTTTCAACCTGAAGATCGTAAAGAGAATATTCGTCGTATCGGTGAAGTATCAAGGCTCTTTGTAGACGCTGGCATTATTACTTTAGTGGCTTTTATATCTCCTTACAGAGAAGATCGTCAAATGGTTCGATCATTATTCAAAGAGGGGGAATTTTTAGAACTTTATGTTAAATGTAGTCTAACGGAATGTCAAAATCGTGATCCTAAAGGTCTATATAAAAAAGCCCTTAACGGAGAAATAAAAGGATTTACAGGGGTCGATGCTCCATATGAAGCACCTTTAAAAGCAGACCTAATTGTAGAGACAGATAAACATTCGATAGAGGAATCAGTGAAACAAATTATCAATTTCTTGAAAAATAAAAAATATATTGAATAACAAAATTAAATTCATAATTATTTTTCTGAATTTAAGGTGGTAGAATTCCTGCTAGATATTTGAAAAGTTTATTAAGCATTTTAATTCATTTCGACTATTTGTCGATTGGTATGGTCAACTTCCAATTCGGAAGCGGAATTAACGATTGTGATTAGGAAAAAACCTTTTTCACTTCGTTCTTTGGTTATAGAGCTTTCACATACTTGCAATAATTTATCTATTAATAATATTACTAAATTTAAATGTATACGAAAAAATCGAAGAATAAAAACAATTCAATTAATATTAAATTATAATATCTTAATATTAATCATTTAATTAAATATAGTATATATGCTATGAAGACTATAACTTAAATTCAATATCAAATAATTGTGAGGATAAGCAATTATGAGAGTACTAGTAACGCTAATATTAATTAGGATAGAAGGATTAGAATATTTATCAAATTACATATCTAATTCTTAATTGAAAATCTGGAGTTTTAATATTAAGAAATCTTATGTAATTTATATGAATCCCTCTATTTAATCAATAATGTACGCTGAAAATTAAGAAAATACAGAAAGGTGTTTTCTTAATAGAATGATAAAGTTATCTAATATATTAATCTATTAAAAAATAAAGGATATGAGGAGACATTAATGAAAAGGCCATTCTTAATTTTAAGTCATCATCGCTCAGGTTCTAACTTTTTAAATGAATTAATTCAATATCATAATAATTTCACTTCAATAAATGAGCCATTATCTATGCATACAAATATCTTTAGAGAAAAGGACTTAATCCCTTGGACTATGGAAGAATATAATCCAGAGCATTTTCATATTGATTTAAATGAACAACCTGGGGTTATTGAGTTTATGCATGAATTAAAAAAATGGCTCTTAAATCCTACTGACTATAATATAAGAGGATTTAAAGAAACTTTGTTGTTTGATAAGCTTGGGTGGTTAAAAGAATATTTACCAACATTAAAAATTATATTTTTAATTAGAGATCCAAGGGCAGTTATAACTTCTGTAATGAAACGCAATCTACACAACTCATTGTGGAATTACAAGGAAACAATCACCAATTACATCGATAATTATATGACTGAAGAATTTGTAAATCCAGAAAATATATTAGAGTTATCAACATATAGCTGGAAGATACGTTACCAACTAGCGAAGCAAAATTGTCATTTATTTGATCATATCTTTATTAGACTTGAAGATATTATGTTAGATCCGATAGAAACGCTCCATAAAATTATGAGTTTTCTAGAAAATGATATAGATACTAGCCAATTAGCTTTTATACGTCAATCAAGCCTTCGTACTCTCGGAGGAACTTTTTCTTCTTATAGGCAATCGGATGATGTATTAAATTCGTGGAGAAAGGTGTTAACAGATGACCATCAGCAGTATATACAAAGAAAATTACGTGAAGAAATGGAAGGACTTAAGTATTTGTGAGAATTTAAGAGATGAATTGTTGAAAAGTTCATGTTATATAAAAGCAGATGATATAGAGATATGCATTTCATCAACATTATTTAGAAACATTGATTTAGTAAAATTATTGAATGTTATGCCATTTAATAATATTACTAATGGGAGTTATTATATAATTAATGAATATAATCCAGCTTTACCAATCTACTATAATTATAAAAAAGAAATTTATCAAATAAAGGCAGGCTATGAAGAACACCCTGTTGTAGGAATTTCTTGGAATGGTGCCCATTTCATAGCAGATTTATTAGGTGGAAGACTTCCTTTTGAAAAAGAATGGGAGTATTGTGCAACAGGCGGAAATTTAAATTATAAATATCCGTGGGGAAATGAGTGTCCAACAATAGAAAAAGCAAATTATGGTGAGTTTGTCGGCGTTACCACACCTATAAAAAGTTATCCCCCAAATGAATGGGGATTGTATGGTATGGCAGGTAATGCAGAGGAATGGTGTATGGATGATTACTATCCCCATTCTCCTTATCTGGGGATTACCGATATAAATTTATCTTTAGAAAAAACAGTAAAGGGAGGGGGATGGAACAAAGGAATAGATTTTTTGAATTGTAAAGCAAGAAGAGGGAAATGGTCTCGAATTGGGACTGTTGGTATTGGATTTCGTGTTGTGTGGGATTACAAAGAAAAAGAATGGGGGAAATAATTTGATTAAATGTGTAATATTTGACTTAGATGATACCCTTTGTGATTATAAAGGGGCTATGGAAAATGCTAAGCAAAGCGTAAATATCCATTTAAAGAAAGCAAATATAGATACTTGTATTTTTTGGAAGATTTACCACGAATTAGAACTTTCTTTATTTAAAAAATTTACAGAGAAAAAAATAACTAAAGATATGTATCGACTAAAACGTTACTCAGATGTATTGGAAATATTAAGTGTTAAAAATACAGAATTATCATTAAAATTAAATGATATATATATGAAAAAAGCAAATAATGAAATTAATTTATTTGAAGATGTTGTTCCACTGCTTGAAAAACTGAAGGAACAAAATATAGATACAGCCCTATTAACAAATGGCCCTGTTGATGGACAAAGGCAAAAAATAAAAGCGTTAGGATTGGAAGAATTTATTTCAAGTATCTATATTAGTGAAGAAATTGGTTTTGCAAAACCAGATAATAATGCATTTAATTATGTATTAAATACAATGAAATTAGAGCCAGCTAATGTATTAGTAATAGGTGACTCATTAGAATATGATATTGAAGGAGCTAAAAGAGCTCAAATTAAAGGAGTATTAATTGATCGCGAAAATAAACATGTAAATTATCAAGATGATAAAATTAGTAATTTAATAGATTTATTAAAAATACTAAACAAACTGGAAAAGCTTGAATATTATAGTGGATGAAAAATCATTTGTTTACTTAATGAAAATACAGATATCTGAGAAATGTGTTGAGAACACTTATCTACAAATTTATAGGACAGGGTTAAATAACTATAAAAATAACTATGTTAAGGGGAAACTATGTTAACTAATATCGATCCAATTGATGTGTATCCTAAAAGTTTACTAGATCATGAATTGCCTGACTTTTTAAATAAAGAAACGATTCATATAGATGAAAATCATTTAGAAAATTGGTTAATAAATTATAAAGAGAAAGCGAATTATACTAGATTACTAAGGTATTATCTATCTACCAAAGTACTGGACCTAACATCTAGAGATATAGTTCTCGATGTCGGTGGTGGAGATAATATCTACGCTTCAATTATAGGAGAAAGTGTTAATAAAGTAGTTGTTAATGATATTAATATATCTTCTAAAGTTAATAGTTTAAATACAATTTATTTAGAAAAGGATATCTTTCAAGTTGATTTTAAAAAACATAATATTAATAAAATCGTTGTAGGTCATGCCCTTGAACATTTCAGAGGGGATGCAGATATAAAACTAATGGAGTTAATATGTAAAACTCTCCCTCCTAATGGAAAGTGCTGTATTGAACCTTTGTTTTTGGGAAGAGAATATTTGGAAATATTCAACTATCAGACAAATGAACTTTATGATAATGCAGCTCAACAGATTATTACAAATGAGAGCAATTTCCCTGGAAAAAAGGAACACAACATGGGTTTTGCTCGAATTTATAATAGTACATCTTTATATGAAAGAATTTTAAAAGTTGTTGAACAGAATGGGTTAAGTTATAAATTAATTTCTTTTAAAATAAATAATTCATATCTTCCTGATATGGAGAAATATGTTTTTAAAAGAAAAAATATAAATTATCCATTAAGAGCATTGGTATTAGAAAAGGCATAAGTAATTAATAGTAACATATAAAGCTAAGATTATAATTTTTTTATGGTGGTTTAATTAAACATTTTTATTTAATAGTTTGGGTGTTTTTGCCCATCCCCTCGAAAAGGTGGATTAAGGGATCTCCCTAAAAACAAATCCCCGTTAAAAGGCGCTTCCTTATGCAAGAATAGCGCCATTTAATGGAATAACTAAATTCTGACCTCTTCCATAAAATTACTTAATAAACTAACGCACCCCGATAGCGAGTATTTGGGTTGGGAGAAAATCGTATTAAACTGAGGGAGTTTAAGGTTTAAGTATTATCCTCCACAATTTAATTTTTAAAAATGTCAATTAGCTTTTTTATCGCACTAACTACTACTTCTGGTTCATCATTTTATATAAAATGAGCACTGTTTTCAGCAATCACCAATTCACCATCTGAGGATATTTCAAGAATCTCTCTCTGCATGTCATTCCATAACTCTTGTGATTCCTTTGAATAATGAGCTTTCTTACCAGCTGAAAGAACAATTAATGGGACATTTAATTTAAGTCTGGTTTCTTTTAATTGCTTTAGACTTTCCATAAATTCATCATAATTGCCTTCATAAACAAATTGCTTGTTGTATGCTTGTTGAAAATCTTGTGACATCGTTGGGAGAAATCTTTCTCTGTAATCTTCAGGCGTAGAGTCAACTAAGACAAGTCCGCAAACTTCATTATGATATTCAGTTGCATATATCCGCATATTAACTCCACCAAATGAGTGACCAACTAATATGTACGGAGGTTTAATATTGGCTTCAATAAGAAGTTCCTTCAATTCTTTTACCATCTCACGGCTGGTTCTGGGGTTTGAACTTGTTTCACTTTTCCCAAGTCCTGCTCTATCATAAATTAGAACATTAGAGAGCATTGAAATATCCCCAATTACTGAATCCCAAGCCTTGGAAAAGTCTCCATATCCAGCGTCCATTATTATTGTTGGTTTTCCATTATTTTCCCCTATCAATTTAGCATATAGTTTACAATCACTTATTTGCACAAACATTTCTTTAGCCATTTAGTCCATTCCTCTCTTTTAGCCAACTATCATTAGTTAAAATTCAACAATTTTATGACATTCCTTCTTAATGTGTTTAAACTATCAAATGGTTGATTCTTGATTGTCAATGTCACTTTGATATTCAAGAATATCCCCAGGTTGACAGTCCAATGCCTTACAAATAGCTTCTAAAGTTGATAATCGAATCGCTTTAGCCTTTCCATTTTTCAAAATAGAAAGGTTAGCCATTGTGATTCCAACTCTTTCAGATAGTTCTGTTACACTCATTTTTCTTTTAGCTAACATCACATCGATATTGATTATAATTGCCACTGTTTCACCTCAGACCGTAAAATCATTTTCTGATTTTATATCTAAAACGTTTTTTAATAATTTCTGAAGAACCGCAGTGAAGACTGCAATAACAACAGAAGTAAAAATAATTGTTAATCCGATAATTGCTATTCCTGGGTGTAAGGCGTTTTGAGACATAAGAACGATGGTCCCTATCAAATATAAGATACTGATTGTAATTGCACAGTATTTTATATATTTCAAAACCTTTACAGACAATTCCGAAAAAGCATTGTTATTTTCAATGTAGTTTAAAAGTTTTAAAGCTTGATACAGAGCAAGGAAAAATGGTATCACAGTTACATACAAACCGATTAATACAGGATATTGCAAAAAAGCAAACTCCGGAAACATTTCTGCCGTATCATTTGCTAACCAAGGCAACCAAAATATACACAAGGCGAGTACCGTAATCCCAATAAGAAAAACAGCTATCTTTAAAAAAACAGTTGTTCCTCGTTTCATAAAAATGCACCTCACTTATTTATCGTTTTACAATAAATCATTATCCATATGCAATATATTATTGTTTTTTTTAAACAACCCCTTTTATTCTTATTTTTAGACTAAAATAAAAAGCATTCATCATTATAAAATACTTCACAATCCTTAGCTATTTAATTTATCTCTTGTTCAACTAAATGGTCCGTACGTGGAGCAAAAATTCCACACTCAATTCTTTGGGTTCTTTTTTGTTTATAAAGGTGTACTTTTAAAACCTGTCTAATAAAGGGTGGTTCTTGCGTTTATAAATCTATGAAAATATTTTTATAAACGTTTACTAAAATCGTCATACCTTTAGAAACTAAATATAGTAAAATAGTAGAAGAAAATATATCTTCTGGAGGAAGTTCATTGTGAAGATCGGTTATGTTCGCGTTTCATCTACAGATCAGAATGAAGAACGTCAAATCAAAAAAATGTTAGCTTTAGGCATCGAAGAGCGAATGATCTTTGTTGATAAACAAAGTGGAAAAGACTTTAATCGCCCCAGCTACCAGACGATGAAGCGTATCCTGCGGAAAGGGGATCTCCTTTATCTGGATGCCCTAGATCGATTGGGGAGGGATTACGAAGGGATTATCTATGAATGGAAACACATTACAAGGAACATTCAAGCAGATATTGTCGTGTTGGAAAACGAAACGTTATTTGATAGTCGTAAATATAGAGAGATGGGAGATATCGGAAAGTTAATGGAAGATCAGTTTCTAAGCCTTCTCTCTTATGTGGCCGAACAAGAACGAAAAAAAATCAAACAGCGCCAAGCCGAAGGCATAGCGCTCGCCAAATCTCAAGGTAGACATTTGGGACGACCAAAGCTTAATTTACGGACCCTTTCCCATGAACAGCGCCAATTATTAGATTCTCACTATCCGAAGTGGAAAAATAAAGAGATCACGGGCGTTGAGTTCATGTGTTTACTTGGGTTGAAAAAGAACTCATTTTATAAAGTAGTCAGGGAATTTGAGATTGGAATATGAATATGGAGAATAATACAACTACCCAAAAACGGTTGAGGATTCTTAGCGAAGATGAAGTAAAGATCATTTATGACAGACCAGGTTTCTCATACGAAGATCGCTGTTCTTATTTTTCTCTTTCACAGCCAGAGAAAGAGCTGCTACACACATTGCGTTCTGTCAAATCTAAGGCTTATTTCGTTTTACAACTGGGTTATTTCAAAGCCAGACAACTATTTTTTACATTTGACCTCCATGAGGTAGAAGAGGATCTTCAATATATTCTGAAGGAACATTTCAACAACAGTCAAATTGATGACTTGAGTTCAATTGATAAGTCCACTAGGTTAAAACAACAACAATTGATTCTTAAATTATTTAACTACCACAGTTGCGGTGCCGAAGAACGGCGTAAGATGGAGGAAAAAGTTCAAAAGTCTGCGGCGTTTTGTGGTAAGCCGATTTACATCTTTCGAGAAATCATGAATTATTTGTCTGAAAACTGCATTGTTGTTCCTGGCTATAGTTTTATGCAAGATATGACAGGACAGGCAATAACCCATGAGCAAAACCGATTAATTTCATTGATGCAGGATCATCTAAAACAGAATGATATGGAATCCTTAGATCGATTACTTGAAGATTCTTCAGGGCTGTATGAAATAACACTACTGAAACACGAACCGAAAGACTTTAGCGCCACTGAAATAAAGCTTGAAATGAATCGTGGTAAACAAATACAGCATTTATATTACCTTGCTCAAGAACTGTTACCAAAGTTAGGTATTTCCAACGAAAGCATCAAGTACTATGCTTCATTAGTAAGTTACTACTCTGTCTACAAGCTCAAACGGCTGAATGTATGGATTGTTTATGTCTATTTGTTATGTTTTGTATCCCATCGTTATCAACGGATGCATGACAACCTGATCAATACCCTCATATATAGTGTAAGGGGGTATGCAGATGAAGCTAAATTAGCAGCAAAAGAACGAGTTTACGAGTGCTATACAGAGAGTAATCAAGACATCAAAAAAGCAGGGGAACTGCTTAAAATATTCACTGATGATCATATTCCTGCCAATACTCCCTTTAGGGATATTCAAGACCGTGCATTTACTATTTTGGAACGTCAGAAACTGGAATCCGTAGCCAAACAGATTACTACAAATATAAAATATGATGAAACTGCCTTCCAATGGGAACATATTGGTCAGCAGGCACGACGATTTAAACGTTATTTAAGACCTATATTTTTGCAGGTTGATTTCGTAGCTCCTTCACCAAATGATCCATTAATTAAAGCAGTGAATTTTATGAAAACTGCTTTTAATAAGAATAAAGCGTTAGGACAATATCACTCAGATGATTTGCCAAATGGTTTCATATCCGATGGTGTGAAGCGTTATATCTATGAACAAAAAACAATTTTAGCAGATCGATATGAATTTTTAGTCTATCGCCTCCTACGCAACCGTTTGGAAGCAGGAGATATTTTTTGTCGTGATAGTATCCGATTTCGCAGTTTTGAGGATGACCTGATCAATGATCGTCAATGGGAACAGAAAGAAATGTTGATCGCTGACACTGGTCTGACGATTTTCAACCAACCCATTCATAGTCATTTAGTGGAGCTTGAGAAGCGATTAGAAGATCGCATTACTAAAGTTAACCAGAGTATTTCATCTGGGAAAAATGAGCATCTTCAAATCAAAAAACGGGGTTCACATACCCGATGGACATTACCTTATACTCGTGACACAGAATCTATTAATCACTCATTCTACGATACATTAAAGCAAATAGACATTAGGAGTGTCTTGCATTTTGTTCAACAGCACTGTCAATTCCTTGACTCATTTGAGCACATCTTGGGACGTTATGCCAAACAGAATAAAGACAATCGAATTCTTGTCGCCTGTCTGATTGCTTGGGGAACCAACATGGGGTTAGGGAGAATGGGGGAAATTTCTGATATTAGCTATCCGTTACTGGCTGCCACATCTGATAACTTTATTCGTCTGGAGACTTTAAAAGAAGCGAATGATTGTATCAGTAATGCAATAGCCAAACTCCCAATCTTTAAACATTATGACATTGGGGAGACGATTCATTCTAGTAGTGACGGGCAGAAAGTTGAGACTCGAATCAATACCATTAATTCCCGTCATTCACCTAAATACTTTGGTCTTGGTAAAGGGATTGTTTCCTACACAATGGTAGCCAACCATATCCCTGTTAATGCTCGAATTATTGGGGCCAATGAGCATGAAAGTCATTATGTATTTGATATTTTATTTAACAACACAACTGATATTCAGCCTGATGTGCATTCCACGGATACACATGGAACCAATGAAGTGAATTTTGCTATCCTGAACTTTTTTGGTTATCAGTTTGCGCCTCGCTACAAGGATATTCACGATAAGGTCAACAAATCTCTTTACGGATTCAAACATCCAAGCCAATATGGAGATAACCTGATCAAGCCAGTTCGAAAGATTAATACGAATCTTATTATAGAGGAATGGGAAAATATTCAACGAATTATGTTATCCCTTGCAGTTAAAACAACCACACAAAGCATTATTATTGGTAAGCTAAGCGCTTATGCACGGAAGAACAAAACCAAACGTGCTTTATGGGAGTACGATAACATCATAAGAAGTCTATATTTTTTGGATTATATTGATTCTCCCCCTTTACGCCGGAATGTTCAAAAGGCATTAAATCGAGGGGAAAGTTATCATAAATTACGCAAAGCAGTATCCTTTGCCAATTTTGGAAAATTACGTTTCAAAAATGAAAATGATCAACATATTTGGGGCGAATGCAGTCGCTTACTCTCCAATTGCATTATTTATTACAATGCCAGTATTTTATCTAATATGTTGGCTTACAGAGAAACAAAGGCTCTAGATTCGGATGTTATGAAAAAAATATCCCCAGTTGCATGGCAACATATTAACTTCTATGGAAGATACGAGTTTAATATACAACAAGAGTCTGTTGATTTGGATGCAATTATTCAAGAATTAGCCCAATTAAACGTAATATCGGAAACAGAGTAAGCGATGTTTAAGGAGTACTTCCCTAATCTTTCAGTGAGGTACTCCTTATTCCACCTTTTCGGGGGGATGGGCAAAAACACCCAAAGTGTATTGTCTCTTTGAGGATAAAGCTTTAGCGAGGATGGACTAGCACCGATTTGTTTTGATATATAATGT
>NZ_JAQFUY010000054.1:0-19725 GCF_027716745.1 Bacillus cereus group sp. Bc010 | reverse complement strand
CGAAAGAGTTAGAGAAGCCAGAAGTTACGGAGAAGCCGGAAATTCATGTAAAACCAGAAGAAGAGCAAGTTGAAGAAGAAACAACAGAAGAAATAAAAGAAGAAAAACCGGAAGAACCAAAGGTGACAGAAGAGCCGAAAGAGCTAGAGAAACCAGAAGTTACGGAGAAGCCGGAAATTCATGTGAAACCAGAAGAAGAGAAAGTAGAAGAACCAAATAAGTCAGAAGTAAAAGAGCAGCCAAAAGTTTCAAACAAACCAGAGATTCAAGGTGAAGTAGAAGCAGAAAACAAACAAGATGTACAAAATAAAAATGAAGTATCATCTAGTAAAGAAAGTAATAAGCAATCAAAATTACTTCCTCAAACAGGTGGAGCGGCAGCGGAATCTACTTCCATTCTTGCAGGTATGTTCGCATTAATTTTGGGAGCGATCATGTTTAGACGCCAAAAAAATTAATGGATGTGAGAGCATTAATTTTTTATGTTTTTAGTTTGGGAACAAATGTATAGAAAAAAGCGGAGACGATAAGTCTCCGCTTTTTATATTATTTACGTGAAAATCCTTCTTCATCAAGGTATTCCGCAGCTTCTGGATAAGAGTTGAATGTACCGTCTAAATTTACACCAGCGTACACGTTCCACATATCGTCCTCTGAGATAAGAGTAAGGATATGACCGTCTTCGTTCTGCCATTCTTCTTCTTTTGCAGGTTCTGCAGGAACTACGATTTCTTCTTGTGATAATAGTTCAATTGATTGCTCAATTACTGAGCGTAACTCATCTGCTGAAAATTCACGGATGTTAACCATACCTTTATCATCCGTTTTGTAACCTTTAATACCACTTGCATATACAAATCCGTTTCCATTTGGATGTAAATGATATACAACGTTCTTTTTATCTAAACGACTTTCTTCAAAGTGAAAGTTCACACGTTTTAATGATACGTTTTTTCTTTCTAATTCTGGGAAAGATTCAATGATCGATAATTTTTCTTCAAAAGTTAGCATAGTGCCTCCAAATATATAATAAAAGATTTAATTTATCTATTATAGCACAGTTACAATGGTTTCCAAAGATGCGATAGGTACTTGTAATTGAATGCGTTTACGTCACGATACTGTAAAAAGTGGACTAACGAATGTATCTATTTAGGTGTACAATGGAAAATGGACTTTATACAAAGGTGGTTATTATATGTTTCAAAAAATAGCAAAGGAATGTTTAGCAGGTTTTACTGTTGCGATCGTTGCGTTGCCACTTGCCATTGCATTTGGTATTGCTGCAACGGGAACGTCTGAGGGAGCACTAGTCGGATTGTATGGTGCAATTTTTGCAGGCTTATTTGCGGCGTTATTTGGTGGTACACCTGGGCAGGTTACGGGACCAACTGGACCGATTACGGTTATTGCAACAGGGGTTATTGCGACGCACGGATTAGAGGCGAGTTTTATAGCATTTATGATGGCGGGACTGTTTCAAATTTTATTCGGTGTATGTAAGCTGGGATCTTACGTGCGGTACATTCCGTATCCTGTCGTTTCAGGATTTATGAACGGAATCGCATTAATTATTATTTTAGGTGAAATGAAGCATGTGCAAAATAGTTTTCTACTCGTCGTATTAACGATTATTGTCATGATTGTTTCTGGAAAGTGGATTAAGGCAATCCCATCTAGTTTAGTCGCATTAGTAGGTGTGACAGCTATGCTTCCTTTATTTTCTTCTGCGTTAGAAGGGCTTACAGTGAGGTTACCGGTTATCGGAAATTTGTCATTAAATAAGGTGATTGAAAAGATTGGGACGATTCCAGAAGCGATGCCAACGCTTCATATTCCATCTTTAAGTGGAACAGGCGTAGCAGAACTTGTTTTACCAGCGCTTAGTATTGCTTTATTAGGATCGATTGACTCGTTGTTAACATCGGTCGTAATGGATAACGTGACGGGGACACGTCATAAAAGTAATAAAGAACTGGTCGGACAAGGTATCGGTAATGTGATGAGCGGATTGTTTGGCGGATTAGCAGGGGCAGGTGCGACTGTACGATCTATCGTTAATATAAGAAGTGGCGGTAAAACGGCGCTTTCAGCAAGTATGCATAGTGTTATATTATTTATTTTCATTATGGGACTTGGATCAGTCGTACAATACATTCCACTTGCTGTATTATCAGGTATTTTAATTTTAACTGGTATTGGCATGTTTGATTGGGAGAGCATGAAGAAAATGCATGTAGCGCCAAAGGGCGATGTCGTTGTTATGCTCGTAACGATGATTGTCACAGTGAAGTTTGATTTAATGATCGCGGTTGCGTTCGGTATTATTCTTTCATTCATTATATACATGGTGAAATGTAAAGAACGTAAAGCTTCTATTGTAAAAGAAAAGGAAGCAACATATAAAATTAAGGGCTCACTTTCGTTTTTAACAGTGGATCGTGTTTTTTATGCTTTACAAGACGTAAAATCTCCGGTTGTTTTACGTATGAAAGATGCACGCTATATGGATGTATCAGGAGCTATGGCGTTATTGAATTTCATTGAGCAGTCGGATAAATCAGGATTGAGTGTGACGCTAGAGCAAGTGCCTGTTCATATTAAAAAGACGTTAGTAGCGATGGCGAGTAATGAGCAGAAAGATAAATTACTATTTGTAAAAACGGAAACTATATGAAGAGACACCCTTATATAAGGGTGTTTTTGTTGTTTTTAACATCTGTATATCAAGATGTTATACGTCTGTTGACATATATTCATCTTAGCAGTATAGTAACATTTTAGATTAGCAGTATGCTATCGTAATAAGTGTAAGAATTTTAAGATTTCTTTCCGATAAAAAGAAATCGCTTTAAGCTGGAGGGAATATTTGATGTACAAACAGTTACCACATGGAGTAAAAATTGGGATTACACGTTCAATCATTGCTTCTTTTGAGAAGTATATGAAGGAAATTGAATGGAACGAAGAAAAGTTTGATATACAACAATTTGTTGAACAGTGGAAACAATATTTATATACAAAATCAACTTGGATTAATAAAGTAGATGACAAGTTGAAAGAACATCCAGATTTCCATCAAGCGTTAGCAGTAAAAGTGAACGAAAAAATTAACGAGCTTATTAATGAAGAGCCGACTGAAGAGCAATTAAAAATTTTAAAAGATCACGAAATACACAATATAAATGATTTTTGTAAGTTGGAAGCAGCGTATCATATTGAATGTTTGTAGTTGAATTACATAACATTTTACATAAAAAACAAGTCGTATAGGAAAGAAAATACGACTTGTTTTTATTTTGCTTTATTTTGGAACAAATGCAGTCCATGTTGATAAATCAATATCTTGTTGAGCTACTACAGTTGTCGGGAAGGTAAATGTCCATGGTTTTGTTGAATTTGCTTTTATTTCAAAGTTTTTCAGATTAAAGCTACCTGTTGCAATGATGTTTCCAGTTGCATCTGAGATGTGAAGAGGCAGCTGTTCTATTGTAATATTTCGGTTGTGGCCATTACGTAATAAGATGGTTGTATGTAAACCATTATTTTCTGCTAGACGAGCTTGTAATCCTAAGAAATTAAGTTCATTTTCTTTAGGAGGTGTTAGGCCTGCAACGATTTCTTTTAATTTTTCTTTCGCGGAATCTGCTAGTTGTGCTGCCCAAACAGGATCCAAATCTAAAGTATGTCCTTTATCAAATTCAAATGCTAATTGCCAATCTTCAGCAGATAATTTAGCATCCGTCATTGTAGATTCTTCAAAGGTAAATGTCCATGGCATATTCACATTTGAAGGGATATTTTCTAAGTTTGATAGATCAAATGTTTTACGTGCACAAATCTCATCGTCTTTATTTAATAGCAATAAAGTAATTGTTTCGAACGAAATAGGTTGCGTGACACTATTTCGAATGAATGTTGTAATGTAATACGTGTGATCACGTCGTTCAGCTTCAATACCAGCCAATGAAATTTGATTTTCTTGTAAGCTAGGTAATGACTTATGTAAAAATTGATAAATATATTTTTGTTCTTGCGCAACCTCGCCCCATGAAGGATGGAAGTAAAGCGTAGGTTTTACGTTTTTATTTTTCGGTGTAGTTTCTTCTCCGCCTAGTAGTTGAGAACTAGAAACGACAGTATCTTTTCCCTTTTTCTTTCCTCTTTTTAAAAATGATAACATGTAATTCACCTCATTATACATTTTGTGGAACTTTTAAGTATCGTGCAAGATATAAAACCATTTCTTTCTCGAAATGACTATATGTTTGTAAGAAAATTTCAAGAGCTTCTTTTTGATAAAGGCGTATTGGGTCTTCTTGTTGATATTGTCTTAGTCCAATACCTTCTTTTAAATGTTGCATTGCACTTAAGTGATTTGTCCAATTTGAATCAAGGAAGTGTAGACCTAATTGACGTAATGCTTGTTGTGCACCCGTATTATTTTCTAAAGCTTTCACACGCTCTACATAATTTGAAATACTATCCTTTAACAAAATATGTAAATCCTCGATAGAGTGGACATTATTTGCTGATAATGAAGGGATTTCCTCGTTTGATAATAAGGCTTCTATCTCTTCTGTTAAACTTGCATAATCCCATTCTTCTGGAAGCATACCTTCTATTAAATACCTTTGTGCCACTGCATCTACCGCATGTTCAATCATTGGAATGATAGTCTCTATCATATTTACTTCTTCGTTTAAAAGGTTATTACGAAGTTTGTAAACTACATTTCGTTGGTCGTTTATGACATCATCTAATTTCAAGTTGTATTCACGCATTGAAAAATGACTGCCTTCACAAATTAATTGTGTACGGTTTATTAAATCATAAATTTTATTGTTTAGAATTAAACCGTTCTCATCAATTTTAAGTGACTTTTTTAACTTCTCGACATCTTCACCTGCGTAGCGTTGTATCATTTCATCTTCTAATGAAAGAAAGAATTGGGAACTTCCGGGATCGCCTTGTCGGCCAGCTCGCCCTTTTAACTGATTATCAACGCGGCGAGATTCGTGTCTTTCTGTTCCGATTACATGTAAACCGCCAAGTTCATGCACACCTTTTTCTAATAAAATGTCTGTTCCACGTCCTGCCATATTTGTAGCAATTGTAATTTTCCCTTTTTTTCCGGCTAGGGCAATTAAATCAGCTTCTTGCTCAGCACTTTTTGCATTTAATAGTTGATAAGGCAAATTTGCTTCATCCAAGTAACGTGCAACTGCTTCTGATTGAAGGATGGACATCGTACCAATTAAAATAGGGCGTTCTTTCTTATGTATATTCATTACTTCTGCACAGACAGCTTTATATTTTGCGTCGGCTGTTACATATACGACGTCTTTTTTATCTTCACGAAGTATAGGACGATTCGTTGGAATTGAAATAACTTCCATATTGTATACGCGGTTAAATTCTTTCTCCTCTGTTTTTGCAGTACCTGTCATACCGGATAAAGCTGGATACATACGGAAGAAGTTTTGAATAGTAATAGATGCTTGTGTTTGATTCTCGTCTGTAATCGGTAAACCTTCTTTTGCCTCCAGTGCTTGATGCAACCCATCGCTTAAAGAGCGGCCATCCATAATACGTCCTGTGAAAATATCAACAAGCATAATTTTTTCGTCTTCGACAATATAATCGACGTCTAGTTGGAAAGCTACATGTGCGCGTAATGCTTGAATCATATAATGATATAAAGTTTGATGCTCTAGATCATATAAGTTATCAATATCAAATAAATCTTCAATTTTTGTAATTCCATCTTCTGTAAAGTTACATGCTTTTGTTTCCGCATCGTAAGTGTAATGCAAAGTGTCTTGGAACGTTTTCATTACCTTTGCACATAAATGATGGAAATCGGAGCTGCTTGATTTTTTCCCAGCGATAATAAGCGGGGTTTTAGCCTCGTCAATTAAAACGCTATCAATCTCATCAATAATTGCAAAGTGAAATGGGCGCTGTACTTGTTCGGCTTTAGATGATGCCATATTATCACGAAGATAATCGAAACCAAACTCAGTACCGATTCCGTATGTAATATCAGCTTCATAAGCGCGTTTTTTATCGATAGATTTCATTTGTGACATATTTAATCCAACTGTTAATCCAAGAAACTCATGAACTCGTCCAATTAATTTCTTATCACGCTTTGCTAAATAATCATTTACTGTAATAACGTGAACGCCTTTTTTTTCGAGAGCACGTACGTAAGTAGGTAAAGAAGAAACGAGAGTTTTTCCTTCTCCTGTAGGCATTTCAGCAATATTTCCTTCTAGTAATACAAGACCACCGATTAACTGTACATCGTAGTGACGAAGGCCAAGTACTCGTTTTGCAGCCTCTCGAACGACAGCAAATGCTTCTACCTTTATATCTTCAACTGTTTTTCCGTTTTGTAACATATGCTGGAAAGTGACAGTTTTTTGACGTAATTCATCATCTGATAATGTTTCCATTACAGATTCTAATTGATTAATATCATTCACAATTTGTTCATAATTTTTAATCTTTCTTTTTTGTGAATCTCCCAATAGTTTCTTGACCGAATTCAGCATTCTTGTAACACTCCTCTTACTGACAATAGATACATTATAGCATAGTTATACTAGAAAAAAGTAGAAATGGAAAGTGGTAGGGGATGTGTGTAAAAGAGTTATGTGAGTAAGGATACTTTTGTTTTGTTGTAAAAAAGAAAGTATTCAATATATAAGAAATTTGGTATGATGATTTAATGAGATAGAATATGGTCTCTATAATTCAAAACAATACGCTTAAGAATATATGTATAAAAGAAAAGAGAAGGTACATGAATAAGAAGTTTGTAAAAGGTGCAGCAATTTTAACAATTACAACTTTTTTGTCGAAATTGCTTGGTAGTTTTTTTCAAATTCCGTTACAAAATATTGCAGGAGATGAAGTACTTGGTATTTTTCGCCTTGTATTTCCTGTATATATGATTGCCCTTACCTTATCAGTAGCTGGTGTCCCATTGGCAATTTCAAAATTGATTGCAGAGTTGAATGAAAAAAATAAGCAGAAAGAAATTGCGAAATTATTTAAATCGGCATCAATTATAGGGATGGTATTTGGAACATTTGGATGTCTAGTGATCGTGTTATTTTCTACTGAAATTGCAAGTATGCTTGGTGGACAAGAAACGAGGGTGCCCTTACTGGTTACGTCATTGGCTTTACTCGTTGCACCATATATGGCAGTTTATCGAGGGTATTTTCAAGGATTCGGTGATATGAAGCCGACAGGGATATCACAAGTCATTGAGCAATTTGTACGAGTATTTTTTATGTTAATCATCGCTTATATATTAGTATATTGGAATGAAAGTAGTACTATCATTACTAGTGGGGCCATGGTTGGATCTTTTCTTGGGGTAATAAGTTCACTTATATATTTACGTATGACGTACAATAAAAGTTCATACCGATATAAGAGCAACTCGTATTCACTACAAGATTTGAAAAAAGATGGAAAGAAAATATTGCAAGTATCTATTCCGATTGCTATTGGAGCTTTATCCATGCCGCTTTTAAATTTGGTGGATTCGCTAACAGTACCGCACGTGCTGCAAGGATCGTCAGCCGAAATTCAATCGCAATTTGGTATATATAGCCGCGGTTCTGCATTTACACAATTAATTGTTGTTTTCGCAAGCGCAATTGTATTTCCATTAATACCATTATTAACGTCTGCACTAGCAAAAAAAGATATGAATTTAGCAAAAATGACAGTCCAAAATACGAACTCACTTATGCATGTGCTAACAGCCCCGTTAACAATCTGGTTAATTGCATTAGCGGTTCCGTTAAATGTGGGATTGTTTACAGATGCGAAAGGAAGCAGTATGTTAGCTGTCATGATTGGTAGTTCGTATTTCACATCGGTTATGGTATTATCAATAGGAGTTTTACAAGGAATTAACCGCTCTGCCCAAGCTGCGTGGATTGTTATCGGTGCAAGTTTTGTGAAATGTTTATTAAACATAGTATTAACAAAAAAGTTTGGTATAGATGGAGCGGCGTATAGTACATTGATTATATATGTGTTAATCTGTATCGTAAATCATCTGTACATTCGAAAATATCTTTCCTATTCTGTTCACATAGGAAGATTTTTTATTGTAATAGGTGTATCTTGTATTTTAGGATTCGGACTATATGAACTATCTACTATAATAGATGTTACATCTTCAAGAATTATTGCGTTATTATATAGTGGCGTAGCACTTGCTATTGCAATCATTTTGTATGCGGTATGTGCTTTGAAATTAAACTGGATATCAAAAAAACAAATACCATTTTTGAAAAAATAAATATAGAACTACGAAATGTAAGGATTGGAATTCGGACGGGCTTATTGTGATGATGCTTTTTTAGGTAAGGAGTTGGTGCCAATAATGGATGAAATGGTTGGTTACCAAATGTTGGAGGAGATTAAGAGTGCGGTTAGTTTTATCAGGATATTATGGTTTTTATAACGTTGGAGACGAAGCTATTCTACAATCGATTATTGAATCGTTACATAAAGAGAATCCGAATATTGAACTCGTTGTGCTGTCAAATGACCCTGACTATACAAGGAAAATGTACGGAGTAGAAGCGGTGGATCGTTGGAGTATCAAATCGGTTTATGATGCAATAAAAAAAAGTGACGGACTTATTAGTGGCGGAGGGAGCCTCCTCCAAGATAAAACGAGTGTAAAAAGTATTTTATATTATACGGGTATTATGGGGTTTGCTCGTATATTAAAAAAACCGTATTACATTTATTCACAAGGAATAGGTCCGATTACAAAAAGGCATAATCGACTATTAGTGAAATGGCATTTGTCGAAAGCGACATATATATCAGTTCGAGATGAGGATTCATTTTTATACTTAAAGGAACTTGGCATGAAAAGGGATATTGAACTTGTTCCAGATCCAGTTTTAACATGGAAACGAAAAAAACAATCAGATTGGCTACAAAAACATTCTTTGCATGGGAAAATAATTGCAGTGAGTGTGCGTCACTGGAATGCAAAAGAAGATTATATAAAAAAGTTAGCGATGGCTTTAAAAAAATTAAAGCAAGAAGGATACCAAATTTTATTTGTCCCGATGCATGGTCCGTTTGATCAAAATGCTTCGCGTGATGTAGTGGATTTAATGGGAGAAGAGACGTATATGCTTCCATATAAAATGGATATTGATGAAAAAATATCTATTTTATCAGAGTGTTCTCTTTTAATTGGTATGCGTCTTCACGCCCTTATTTTTTCGGCTGTCGCGAAAACACCGATGGTTGGAATTTCATACGATCCAAAAATCGATTCATTTTTAAGACAAGTGAATCAACCGGTTATAGGAAGTGTGGATGGAGACTGGAGTGCAGAAGATCTATATAAAATTGCGAAGAGGCAAGTGATGCAATATGAAGAGATACAGCAATCTCTGCAAAGAAGAGTAGATGAGCTGCAACTGCAAGGAGAAAAAGCGGCTAAGAAAATTATTTATCATATAGAAAAAAACACTCTACAGAAAAAGTAGAGTGTTTTTTGTTAGTGTATTTCTTTACGCTCTGAATCTTTCTTTTATATATTGTGTAACGAGATAGACACCGTAACCTTGTATGATCATAAACGTCGGGATGATAAAGTAGCGATAGCGCGATTGAATTTCAATGAAGAAGTGCACGCCTGCGTAACCTAAAATTAATAATGAGAAGAACAGTAACGTTTTATTTCGTTGTTCTTTTAGCGTTTTGATAGAAGCTATGCAAGCGAATATGCAAATGCTTACGTAATATAATTTTTCTAACGTCCACAGTAATTTTGATAATTCGGGTTTTGGATGTCCTTCTAGTCCCCAATAAATGGCTGCGTCATAATCTCCCCACATAATTTTAAATTTATCTTTGAATAACAATAATAGTTGTCCTTTATCAGAAGTTCTTTCTTTAATGAGCTGTTTTTCAATTTCGAAACGTTCCTCTCCAATCGGATATTGAAAAACAAGTTTATGGTCAGGGAAAGAAAATCCACCTGTTGTTTCAGGGTTGAATCCAACTACAAATTTCCAATAAGTGTCTCGACTAGATAATGGATATTGTGTAACCCCTGTAGCAATTAATGAATAGCTAAAGATGAAATGCACGATATAATAAATGCCAATCATACCAATGAGCTTTGATACAACCATTTTTTTATTCAGTTTCTTATCACCAATTATATGAGTGATAAGTAAGAAAAGAATGAGAGCTAGTAAAATAACAATACCAATTGGTCTCATAATATCGCCAAATGCAATAAGAATACTAACAAATATCCACGTATATGAATGCGAGATTCCTTTTTTTACGAGAAGATAAAAACCACCGTAGAATAGAAATGTTGCGAGATGCTGATTTGTTAGTACAGAAGTCATCATAATGTTAGGAATGTACGTTGCGAAAATAAGTGCGGCAACTCTACCGCCAAATTCGTTAAATAGATGTGTAGCTATGCGATATATAAAGTACGTGATACCAGTGCAGTATAGTATGTTTAATAATTTAATTGCTAGTACACCTTCGCCAAACAATTTGATCACACCAGCTTGGTACATTGTAAAGCCTAATTGATATACCCAAGTAGTAAAATATGCTTTGTCCGCGAATGAGAAATTGTTATTTGCAGCATCAACGGCGCCGTTATACATTTGTGCGAAATCTTGTACGACATTTGTTTGAACTGTTAACACCCATGCAAGACGGAGTGTGAATACTAGTAGACAAATAAATATGATAAATTGTGTTTGAGTGAAAAACCGATTCACGATGATAGACATGAATATGATCCCGATTAGAATGACTATAAGTGCCACTATAAGGAAATAGGGATGATCGTACTTCGGTTCAGTTATTAAAAATTGCAATGAGTATATAAGAGTCATTACAAAAAATAACAATGTTAATATTTGCAGTGCTTTAAATGCAAATGCATATAATCTAGGCATAATGATCCTCCGTAGTATGTAATATCTTTGTAGTTATTTCTATATAAACAGAAATAACTACGTCATTATATCATAAAGGATTTCGCGGTTGTAAAAGGAATGGAGTTTATAGGAAGATTAGTAGGATATATAATATTTCAATATAATAAAATGTTTATTTTAAAAAGGTTGTATGCTAATTTTTGTTTATCATGTTTATATAATTAGTATATAATCGGTGTTGGAATGATAAATTCGTAGATTACGAGGAGGATTACATAACCGTGAAAAAATTTTCAAAAGGTATTACAGCAGTTGCATTAACGGGGGCATTCCTTTTAACGCCTATTTCAAGTTATGCAGCGAGTGATGATATTACAGGTCATCTATTTGAGCAGCATATGCGTACTCTTATTAATAAAGGAATCATGTCAGGGTATGGAAATAATGTATATTTACCTGACAAAGAGATAACGAGAGCAGAGTTTGCTACATTAGTAGCGAAAGCCCTGCAACTTCCGCAAGCAGATTCAAATTTTAATGATGTGCCAAAATCATATGGCTTATATGACGGCGTAAGTAGAGCATTCGGAGCGGGAATTATTAAAGGGCGTAGTCCTGAGACTTTTGCACCAAATGATGTGATTACACGTGAAGAAATGGCCGTAATGGTAAAACAGGCGCTAGATTATAAAAAGGTTAACGTAACTGTAAGTCCGCTTACATTTGCTGATACGAATCGTATTAACTATAAAGAACATGTACAAGTTATGGTAGCTACGGGGATTATTAAAGGTTATCCAGAAGATAATACGTTTAGACCGCATTTATCAGCGACAAGAGGTATGGCTTCAGCGATGCTGAACTTAATGCTTGATAAAATTGGTAACAGCGGAGGCGAAACGCCTGTAGAAACAAAGAATTATGTATTGTTAAATGACGCAGGGAAAATAGTAGAGCGTTACACTACATACAAAGAAGCTGTTACAGCTGCGCAAAATAAAGGCATCAATGCAGTGAAGTATGAAAATGAATACGTATGGATTAAAGATGGCTTTGCAAGTGCGAAGCAAATTTCTGGAGATACAATTAATGTGTACGGTGATAATTTACAAACAGTATATACGTACATTCAGTATGGAACGGAATTTAAAGTGTTAGAAGTTGGAGAAGATCGTGTGAAAGTACAACTCTCTGATTTAACAGGTTATGTAAAGAAAAATGAAGTCACGTTAATTCCTGAAAATGAAATGAAAAAGTCATCTTATTACGTAAAATCAGATGGATATTTATATCACAGATATTTCACATATAATACAAGTTCACCTGGATATACAGAATATAGATTTGGTGCAGCCCCTTCGTTCATGAAGCAGGGACAATCAATGTATAGTGTAGATGGAAAAACATTCGGAAATGAAACGTTTTACCAATATTTTAATTACGTATCATTACGTACGAAAACAGAGTACACGGCAGAACAGTTAGATAGTTATATAAAATCAGTTAAAGCAGATTCTCCATTAATCGGTTTAGGTGCGAAATTTAAAGAAGTAGAAAGCAAGTATAATGTAAATGCATTATTCCTATATTCATTAGCAGCTCATGAGAGTGATTTTGGGACAAGTAGGCTTGCACGAGAAAAAAATAATTTATTTGGCTTAAATGCAACAGATAATAGTCCGTTTGGTAACGGTCTAACATTTAATTCAAAAGAAGATTGTATTGAACATGCGGCAAAAGTATATATGAATGAAGGATATTTAAATCCAGGTCATTGGCGTTATACTGCAACATATACAGGTGATAAAGCTAGCGGTTTAAATATGAAATATGCATCTGATGCAAACTGGGGTAAAAAAGTAGCAGGGCATATGTTCCGTTTTGATTCGTACTTAGGTAAAAAAGAGTACAACAAATATAAACTTGCTCGTGTAACGAATAAGGTGGAAGCGAAAAAAGATCCTCGTACGTCGAATGAAAGACTGTATAACTTAGCGGCAAATAAAGTTGTTACGATTACAGGCGAAGAAATGATAAATGGACAAGCATGGGTTAAAATCATTTCTGATGATCCTGCTGTAAATGAAGCGTATGTTGTAAAAGAAAATGTAGAGTACGTAAAACACTAATAAAGAACAAATAAAAAGACTGATCGCCTAGATGATCAGTCTTTTTGTTTGTCGAATAAAAAATGCCATATAATAACATTCATATGAATGTAATACCAATTTATAGAAATTAATAACAAATAATTCGACAAAATAATAAAAATAAAGCGCGTTATTGTCGAAGGTTGTCGATAATTTTAAAAAGTATAAATTGTCATTTCATTTATATTATGTGCTATAATGCTATTTGTATATTAAATACAAACGATGTATATACGTTTACATATTAGAAAAGTTGATAAATATATAATTCGACAAACATTATAAATTTGTCGAATTATGCGATAAATAATTCTTTTAAAAAAAAGAATTATGACGTATTATATACATGGTTTAACTTTTTGGAAAAAGATAGTATTTATTATGGCTGATAAATTACTATTCTTCAAAAAGTGTTTGTAAATTAATATATGAATTTAGTAAATCACTAGTTTTTCAAATACATATTTCTAAAGCTAGTATTATATTTCTCAAGGAGGAAATAGATCAATGGCAAAAAATAAGTCTTTTAACAAATTAATGGCTGGTACAATGACAGCTGCAATGGTAGCAGGAGTAGTAGCACCAGTTGCTGCATCTGCATCTGAAAATGCATTCCCGGATGTTCAAAGTGGTCAATGGTATACAAAAGCAATCAACGAAATGGCAGCAAAAAAAATCATCTCAGGTATGGAGGACGGTACATTTGGTTTAGGTCAAGATGTAACTCGTGCTCAAGTAGCTACTTTCATGGTAAAAGCGAAAGACATTAAAACTGGTTCAACAAACACTCCATTTACAGATATAAATGAAAAAGATTGGTTTGCTCCATAAGTTTCAGCTGCTGAAGCTAACAAAATTATGGCTGGTTTAGGCGACAATAAATTCGGTCCAAACGAGAAGTTAACTCGTGCACAAATGGCACAGCTTCTTGTTAACGCATACGGATTCAAAGCTGATGCAAACAATAAAGTAACTTTCAATGATATCGATGGTTTATCTTGGGCCACTGCAAAATCTTCAATCGAGACTCTTGCAAGCTTAGGTCTTGTAACTGGTTACGGTGATGGCACATTCCAACCAAACAAAGTTGTATCTCGTGAGGAAGCTGCTCAGTTCATTTACAATGCAATGAACTACAAACAACCAGAAGCAAAAGTTGTTTCTGCAACTCCAATCAATGCTAAACAAGTAGAAGTTAAATTCGGTACTGAAGTTAACGTTGATACAAAAGATTTAGAAGCAGCTAAAAAATTATTCACTTTAGGTGATAAAGAACTAACTGCTGTTGAAGTTGCTAAAGATAACAAAACTGTTGTTTTAACTTTCAACGAAGTACACGGTATTGAAGATGCTGTATTAGTTGTAAACCCAATTGCAACAAAAGCTGATGCTAAAGTGAAAACTGCTAAGCACACGCAAGTAATTTCTTATAAAGATACAGTTCGTCCAACAGTTAAAGGTGTAGAGTATGTAAATACAAACACTGCTAAAATTATCTTCTCTGAGCCTGTTAAAAACCTTGGTAATGCAACTGGTACAAACGGTGTAGGTGAAGTGAAACTTGCAGAAGATGGAAAATCTGCAACAGTTGATTTAACAAGTGTTAAAGAAAACACTGAAGCTGTAGTAACAATCGTTGGTGCTACTGACTTTGCAGGTAACTTAATTTCTCCAAACCCAGTAAAAGTAAATGTGAAAAAACAAGCGATTGATAAAACTGCACCAACAGTAACTGGTGTAGAAGCTGTTGCTAACGATAAATTAAAAGTAACATTCTCTAAAGAATTTACAGCTGAAGCTTTAGAAGCTGGTATTAAAGTTAATAATGGTGCTGTAAAAGTAGAATTAGATAAAGAAGATAGCAAAGTAGCTTACGTTACTGCAAAATTAGTAGATGGTGTTAATACTATCGAAATTGCAAAAGAAACTACGGATAGCACTTTAACTCCATTTAAAGAAGCTTACTTAAAACAACTAGTTGTTTCAATTAAAGCAGAAGTAGCTCCAGAATTAGCTAAATCTGAAGTTGTAACTGAAAAAGGAAACCAATTCCTTGTTTTAACTTACAATAAAGAAGTAAAATCAGGTGAGTTAGCATTAAAAGGTGATTTATACAGCGATTATGTAACTTCTACAGGTATTGACTTTGTTGGTGCTGACAAAGTTAAGGTAGACGAAAAAGATAAAAAAGTTGTTAAAATCGACTTGAAAGATGTAAAAGCTGGTAAATGGACTGTAAAATTAGCAGACGGTTTCGTTAAAGATGCTGCTAAAGATACACTTGCAAGCAAAGCTAAAACAATTACTTTCGATGTAGCAGCAGCGAAAGATGAAGTGAACCCACTTGCTTATACAGTAAGCGTTAATAAAGACACTAATAAAGTGCTTGTTAACTTCGCTGGTAAAGTTGATGGAGCTTCAGCTACAAACGCAGCTAACTACGCTATTGAAGGTGCAGCAGTAGAAAAAGCAGTATTAACTTCTAATACTGAAGCAGCTGCTACAGTAGAACTTACATTAAAAGCTGATTCAGTAGAAGCTACTGGTAACTATGCTGTATCTGTAAACGGTGTTAAAGATAGCACGAAAACAGTAGAAGCAAAACCAGCTAAAGATGCTAACCTTGTAGTTACACTTACTGAAAACGTGGCTCCAAAAGTAGCAAAAGCTGAGCTTACAAATGGTAAAGATTTAGAACTTACTTTCAGTGAAGTTGTTAAAGATGAAACTGTTAATGCAGCTGACTTCATCGTTCTTCTTGACGGTAAAGATGTTACTAAAGAATTAGGAACAGACAAAAACATTACTGTGACAAAAGCAGGTGTTGATGGTTCTAAAGTTGTATTCACGTTCAGCCGTCCATTAGACAGCAAAGAACTTGCTAAAACACTTACAGTAAAACCTGGTAAAGACGGCGTTAAAGTTACTGACAGTAACAATAACAAACTAGCTGCTTTCGAAAGCATTATTGTTAAAAACATCATTAAGTAATATATAATGATAAAAAAGCGTTTCAAAGGTAGCTGAATAGCTACTTTTGAACGCTTTTTATTTTTTTCATTTATAGGAAAAGAAGGTGCTCCAAAAGCCAGTGTAACTGACTCTTTGGAGCACCTTCTCTTTGCTATTCAATTTCCAAATCAACGACCATATAAGCAAGTATGACAGTAAAGAAAATACTTACAGCAGGTGCTGTTAATACGTGGCCGGACATAAAGCCGATTCCGAGCGATAGGACGAGTGTGCTAGCTAGTAGCATGTGTTTTACGCTAAATAGTTTCTTGAAGTTTGTGATCAAGCGAATGAATATTTTTATACCGAAATAAAGAAGCGGCAGTAAATACATAAGGAAGCCGACAATTCCGAATGCAAAGAATAGGTCGTGGAAATCCATTTCGACTAGCTTCACTTTCGTTGTGTAGTTACCAGCGTAACCCATTCCAAAAAGTTTTTGTGAGAGCGGTGCTTCTTTATAGTATTGTTTGTATACTTTTAAGAATTTGTCCCGATCACTATAAATTAAACTCTTCACTTCAGAGTCTGTTAGTTCACCTTTTGCGTGTTTTTTTGCATCCTCTGGATCTTCTTTAATTACTTTTCCTTCTTTTTTATCTTGTTCTTCTTGTACTGATTTTTTGTATTCGTATATTTGCATGTGGATGCCCATATTTTTTGCGATAGGAGTATGCGGTGTAAGAACAATTAAACCTCCTAGTACAACTGCTGCAACGATGGTGTTTACAAGATATGTGAATCCTTTTTTTTCTTTTTTACGGTTTATCATATATTCAATGAACGAGAAGAAAAGTGCTACGCCTAATGTTAGCACAATTGCACCATATCCAACTTTTGTTCCGACCATAATACTTGCATACATCGCAAGTATTGTTGGGATCCAGTAATATATTTTCGAGAAAGAAGTTGTTTTATAAATCGAATATAAGACAACGATTGGGAACATAATCGCGAAGAGAGCACTTAAATCATTTCCAGCAAAGAACCAACCTCTTGAGCCAATTTTTGAGTGAGGATAGCTTGGGAAATCAGTGCCAGTTTGCATTGCGATAATCATTGTGATGCTTAAAATTAAAGTTGCATATAAGAAATATGTAATGATTTTATGAAACACATATTCTTTATTTTTTAGCTCTTTAAAGACGATAATATATCCAAACAGTAGCACAATTGGATATATGCTCTTTAAAATAAATTTAACTTCTTCTCCAAATGAAACTGGAGATTTAACCATCATATTATTTACAAGACCGATTGCCAGTGCAATTCCGAGTAAACATAAATAGAGAATGTACTTTTTCGCGCCTTGTTGTTTATGATGAAGAAGTAGATAACCTAATGCAAGAAGCATAAAGGCGAAACGGACTACGATTCCGACTGTTGCGCTCATGTGTAATACATAGATTGAAAAAGATGTTAATAAATCTAAAATTGGTTGAAACACGATGAATAGCAGTAGGAAATGCGGGAAGTAGTTATCCGTCTGTTTTAGCTTAGTAACCATATGTTCCTCCATTTCTTCATTCCTTTATTTCAGCACCCCTCTATATAATAGGAAGGGGAATGAATTTCTATATTTAATTTTTATATCAGACTTAAGAATACACCATTTCATTGTAATGGTAAATAGATGAAGAGCCGGGATAAACCGACTTTAATTTCTATATTTTTCAACGAAATTGTATGTTTTATGCAAGGCGATATACAAATTACGAGATTATTAGACAGAAAATTAAGAAAAAAGAAGGGTTTTTCACATCCTTTCTATAATTATATAAGTATAATCTTTGTGTAGAAAAGAGGGGTATATATAATGGAAGTAACAAGTAAAACAGAATCTGTCATTGTGAAATATGAAGGGCACGTTGCAACGGTTATGGTCAACCGCCCAGAGGTGTTAAATGCATTAGATGAGCCAACGTTAAAAGAGCTATTACAAAAATTGAAAGAAGTAGCGGAGAGTTCTGCACACATTGTTGTGTTATGCGGAAACGGCCGTGGTTTTTCTGCGGGTGGAGATATTAAATCGATGCTTTCAAGTAATGATGAAAGCAAGTTTGATGGTATTATGAATACTATTTCTGAAGTCGTTGTGACTTTATATACGATGCCGAAGCTTGTTATTAGTGCGATTCATGGACCAACTGCTGGTCTTGGATTAAGCATTGCGCTAACAGCTGACTATGTGATGGCAGATATATCATCCATTATTGCGATGAACTTTATTGGAATCGCTTTAATTCCAGATGGTGGCGGCCATTTCTTCCTTCAAAAACGCGTCGGTGAAAATATGACGAAGCAAATTATTTGGGAAGGAAAGAAATTATCGGCGAGCGAAGCGCTTGATATCGGTTTAATTGATGAAGTAATCGGCGAGGATTTCCAAACGGCTGTGAAGCAAAAAATTAGTGAATGGTCACAAAAGCCGATTAAAGCGATGGTTCAAACGAAGCAAATTTTATGTGAAGTAAATCGCTCCAATTTAGAACAAACGTTGCAACTTGAAAAACGCGGCCAATATGCAATGAGACAAACAGCGGATCATAAAGAAGGCATTGTTGCATTTTTAGAAAAACGTTTGCCAGCATTTAAAGGAGAATAAAGTGTAGTGGCAGTTTTACTGCCGGTTAATTTAGGATAAAGGGGAGAAAGTGCTAACACATTTTAGTATAATTGTGTTAGCACTTTTTTTAGGAGTAATGAATGAAGAAATTGATTGGTGTTATCGTTACTATTTTACTTACATATTATGCTTTGCATAGTACACCATCTCTTGCGGTACGGACTGCACTATTTTTTGAAGGGCATCCAATTGCTGCTTTCTCAGGTGAAGTGGAGAAAGAACGGGATGTGAAAAAAGAGGCGATTCCTGATGAGTACCAAACCTTATATGGAGAGAAGAAAGAAGAACCAGAGCATTATTTCTTTCCGGCAGTAAGGGCGCACGGATCAGGAATTGATATGTTAAGTGCTTGTGTGAAAAAAGAGTGGTTATTTTATAAGGCAGAGCTCGGCTGCTATTAAACATAGGAGGAAATAACAGTAAACAAAAATTTATAAAACACTCTAAAATTTTATAATTACGGGTTGCTTATTTTACAGAATTTAACATACAATATTTTTAGGTGACGAAAATGAAGAATTATATTTCAATTGGGAAAGCTGCAAACATATTAGGTAAAACACAACAAACTTTACGGAATTGGGATAAAGAAGGTGTTTTTATTGCGGATAGAACACATTGAAAAAAACGAAGAATCCGAATTAGTGGAAGATCTTATAGCAATCACAACCTCTTTTTCTGCAAAAATTCATGGGAAAAGAGGAGGTAGAAAATTAGAAAATGCAATAAAATCCGTATTAGAAAAGGGTGAAAAGGATGAAAACAACGCGGACTTGTAAGATCAATTCTATTACAAAAGAACAAATAGAAGATTTAATTTCTTTAATTCGCACCTTCGAAAGTGCAAAACGATATAGTCTTAATCGTTTAATTGAAGGAGAAAACGAGAAAGAATTGATTAAAAAACTACAACTTAAATATTTGTTAAACAAACGCTTTTGTGAAGATGCAGTTTTGCAAG